>NZ_JBIVVA010000003.1:0-462392 GCF_044757465.1 Streptomyces sp. NPDC091279
CTTCATCGTTCGACTTGCATGTGTTAAGCACGCCGCCAGCGTTCGTCCTGAGCCAGGATCAAACTCTCCGTGAATGTTTACTCGGCCAGCAACTAGTACCGGCCGGTGACACCACGAGAGCGGAACAGCCAGGCGGAATAAGCCCGGCCGTTCACAGCGTCCTCGCTGTGTTTTTCAAAGGAACCTCGTCCCAACCGAACGGTTGGAGACGGGGTATCAACATATCTGGCGTTGATTTTTGGCACGCTGTTGAGTTCTCAAGGAACGGTCGCTTCCTTTGTACTCACCCTCTCGGGCTTTCCTCCGGGCTGCTTCCCTTCGGTCTTGCGTTTCCGACTCTATCAGATCTTTCCGATCCGATTTCCTCGGTGCTTTCCAGGTTCTTCGCTTTCGCGCTTTCCCTTTCCGGCGGTTCCGACTCTATCAGATCCTTTCGGGCCTGATTCCCAGTCAGCGGGCTTTGCCTTCCCGGCTGTTGGGCCGTTCCGACGTGGTGAACCTTAGCGGATTCCCGGCTCCCGAAGCTAATCGGGGACCGCGTCCTTTCGAACGTGGATTCCTCATTTCGCAAACACACAACCGACAGCACGACATCGACCGGAACGACCGGTCGTCGTGAGTAAGTGGCCCTGCGGAATGGCTGTCCGGGGACCGACCGGGGTCGGCGCTCACGCTGGACAACTCGGAGAACAGTACGGATGACACACCGGCGTGTCAACTTGCGCCCGGGACGGATGACACGGGTCTTCAGTGGGATCAAGCCGACCGGGCATCTGACGTTGGGCAACTATCTGGGCGCCCTGCGGCAGTGGGTCACGGTGGACCAGCATCGGGCCGACGCCCTGTTCTGCGTCGTCGATCTGCACGCGCTCACCGTGCACCACGATCCGGCGCGGGTGCGCCGGCTCAGTCGGCAGGCGGCGACGTTGTTGCTGGCGGCCGGGGCCGATCCGGAGCTGTGCACCGTCTTCGTGCAGAGCCATGTCGACGAGCACGCCCGGCTGTCGTATCTGCTGGAGTGTGTGGCCACCGACGGTGAGATGCGACGGATGGTGCAGTACAAGGAGAAGGCCGCGCGGGAACGGGACCGGGGCGGGAGCGTGCGGCTGTCGCTGCTGACGTATCCGGTGCTGATGGCGGCGGACATCCTCGCCCACCGGGCCGACGAGGTGCCGGTCGGTGACGACCAGACGCAGCACGTGGAGCTGACGCGGGACCTCGCCGAGCGGTTCAACCAGCGGTACGGGCACACGTTCACGGTGCCCAGGGCGACGCGGCCCGAGGTGGCCGCGCGGGTGATGAACCTCCAGGACCCGACGTCGAAGATGGGCCAGTCCGACGACTCCGGGCCCGGGATCGTCTATCTGCTCGACGAGCCGGACGTGGTGCGCAAGAAGATCATGCGGGCGGTGACCGACAGCGGGCGCGATGTCGTGTACGACCCCGAGGAGCGGCCCGGGGTCGCGAATCTGCTGGAGATCCTCGCCGCGTGCACCGGTGGGGACCCGGCCGCCCTCGGGGAGGAGTACGGGTCGTACGGGGCCCTCAAGAAGGACGTCACGGAGGCCGTGGTGGCGGAGTTGCGGCCG
The DNA here is from genome assembly GCF_044757465.1 of Streptomyces sp. NPDC091279. NCBI lineage: Bacteria > Bacillati > Actinomycetota > Actinomycetes > Kitasatosporales > Streptomycetaceae > Streptomyces > Streptomyces sp. NPDC091279. The sequence goes on from NZ_JBIVVA010000003.1 coordinate 1,590, forward strand.
GTGTGGGACCGGCACCGGGAGTTGTGCGCCGATCCCGGGTACGTCGAGCGGGTGTTGCGGGACGGGGCGGCGAAGGCGCGGGCGCTGGCCCGGCCCACCGTCGACGCCGCTTACCGGGCGATCGGGCTGTTGCCTCCGGCGGTGGAGGCGGTGTCGGAGGCGGGGGTGGGGGTGGGGGTGGGGTAGGCGCGGGGCGTCTTCGGCGCCGTTCGGTCGGGGTCAGTCCTTTTTGCCTGTGGCCAGTTCGCGGCTGCGGTCTCGGGCTGCTTCGAGGGCGGCGATGAGGGCGGCGCGGACGCCGTGGTTCTCCAGCTCGCGGATGGCGTTGATGGTGGTGCCGGCCGGGGAGGTGACGTTCTCCCGGAGTTTGACGGGGTGTTCGCCGCTGTCGCGGAGCATCGTCGCGGCGCCGATCGCGGACTGGACGATGAGGTCGTGGGCCTTGTCGCGGGGCAGGCCGAGCAGGATGCCGGCGTCCGTCATCGCTTCGACCAGGTAGAAGAAGTAGGCCGGTCCCGAGCCGGAGAGGGCCGTGCAGGCGTCCTGCTGGGACTCGGGGACGCGGAGGGTCTTGCCGACGGCGCCGAAGATGTCCTCGGTGTGGGCGAGGTGGGCCTCGGTGGCGTGGCTGCCGGCGGAGATGACGGACATCGCCTCGTCGACGAGGGCCGGGGTGTTCGTCATGACCCGGACGACCGGGGTGCCCGCGGCGAGGCGTTCCTCGAAGAACGACGTCGGGATGCCGGCCGCGCCGCTGATGATCAGGCGGTCGGCGGGGACGTGGGGGGCGAGTTCGTCGAGGAGGGCGCCCATGTCCTGCGGCTTGACCGTGAGGATCAGGGTGTCGGCTCGCTTTGCCGCCTCGGCGTTGGTGACGGGGGTGACGCCGTGGCGGGTGCGGAGTTCTTCGGCGCGTTCTGGGCGGCGGGTGGTGACGAGGAGGTCGGCGGGGGGCCAGCCGCTGCGGATCACTCCGCTGAGCAGGGCTTCGCCGATCTTGCCGGTGCCTAGGACGGCGACGGTCTGGGGCATGGCTGGTCCTCCGGGGTGTGCGGGTTCCCGGGCATCCTCGCATCTCGCCCCCGCCGCCCTTTCCCGTTCCCTTGGCTGGCACTGGGGGCTGCCGCCCCCAGACCCCCGCTTCGGCCCTGAACGGGCCTCGTCCTCAAACTCCCCCAGAGGGGGGACCCCCAGGCGGGCTGGAGTTGCCCTGACCGGCGTCTCAGAAACCGGACGGGCTGAGAGCGGGGGCGCAGGCTTGTGGGGGTGGGATTGGAAGCGGGGGGTCCGGATCGGGTGCCTCCGTGTTCATGGGCTTGGTGTCCGGGGTGGGTGCGGGGGTGGCTTCCGTTGGCGACAATGGGGTTCGGTGTGGGGTCATATGCCGTGCACTGACGTCTGTCGCGTCTTCCCCCGGCGCGGCGCCCACGCATCTCCCTTGACCACGGAGGTGCAGTCATGCGCTCTGGCACAGGCAAAGCCGATCTGCTCGCTTCTTCAGTCGTGTTCCTCGTGGCGCTGCCGCTCTGTGTGGGCGTGGCCATGGCGTCCGGTGTGCCGGCCGAACTGGGGCTGGTCACCGGGATCGTCGGTGGCCTCGTCGCCGGTGCGCTGCCCGGCAGCAGTCTTCAGGTGAGCGGTCCCGCCGCGGGGCTCACGGTGCTGGTGTACGAGGCCGTGCACACCTACGGCGTCGAGGCGCTCGGGGTGCTCGTCCTCAGTGCCGGGCTGCTGCAACTGGGGCTCGGGGCGCTGCGGTGCGGGCGCTGGTTCCGGGCCGTGTCCGGGGCGGTCGTGCACGGGATGCTCGCCGGGATCGGGCTCGTTCTGCTGGTCGGGCAGGTGTACCCGCTCGGCGACGCGACGGCGCCCGCGAGTGGGCTCGGCAAGATAACGGGGCTGGTGACGTTGCCCGGTCTGGTGGACCCGGTGGCGTTGTCAGTGGGGGGTGCCACCATAGCGGTGTTGGTGCTGTGGCCGCGGTGGCGGCGGGGTGCGCGGGTGGCGCCCGCGCCGCTGGTCGCGGTGGTGGCGGTGTCGGTGGTGACCGGCGTGTTCGACCTGGGCGTGCGCCGGGTGGAGGTGCGGGGGCTGCTCGACGCCGTGCGGGTGCCGGGGGTGTCGGATGTCGGGCGGCTGGCTGATGTGGGGGTGATCGGGACGGTCGTCGCGTTCACGTTGATCGCGTCGGCGGAGTCGTTGTTCAGCGCGGCGGCGGTGGACCGGATGCATCGGGGGCCGCGTACGGACTACGACCGTGAGCTGATGTCGCAGGGGGTGGGCAACACGGTGTGCGGGCTGCTCGGGGCGTTGCCGATGACCGCGGTGATCGTGCGCAGCGCGGCCAATGTGCGGGCCGGGGCCAGGACCAAGGCCTCCCGGGTGCTGCACGGGGTGTGGCTGTTGCTGTTCACGGCCGTGGTGCCCGGGGTGCTCGGGCTGATACCGGTGGCGGCGCTGGCGGGGCTGCTGGTGCACGCGGGGTGCAAGTTGATACCGGTGCGGGAGGTGCGGCTGTTGTGGCGTGGGCATCGCGGCGAGGTGCTGGTGCTGGTGGTGACGACGGTCGCGATCGTCGTCGGGAACCTGTTCGAGGGGGTGTTGATCGGGTTGGCGGTGGCGATAGCGAAGACGGCGTGGGAGACCAGCCTCGTCCATGTGGAGACGGCTGACGACCCGGACGGGGGCCTGGTCGTGCGGATACTCGGGCACGCGACGTTCCTGCGGTTGCCGAAGCTGTTGGACGCGTTGGAGGCGTTGCCCCGGGACCGGGCGGTGCGCCTGGAGCTGGGTGGGCTGCGGCACGTCGACCACGCGTGTGCGGCGGCCCTGGAGGGGTGGGCCGCCGCGCGGGATCACGGGCGGGCGGCGACGAGCAGTTCGACGACGTAGGTCTCCTCGACGAACCCGTCCGGGAACTCGGCGAGCAGATGGCCGCGCTCCTCGGTGAGGAAGGCCGCGGCGCCCTCCTCACCGAGGACCAGGAAGACGGAGTGGCTGCCGATGTTGGCGAGGTGGGTGTCGACAGGGACGCGGCGGCTCCAGCGGACCGTGCGCGGGGTGAAGTCCAGGCTGCCGGTGGGGTCGGCGGCGGCCGTGCGCGGGGCGGCGCCCTGGAGGCCGCCGACGCGGTCGATGCCGAAGTGGCGTTGGATGCGGCCCCCTTGCCGGGCGATCCAGGGCACGTCGACGGCGTTGGTGTTCCACCACAGCGCGAGCGAGCCGCCGGGGCGCAGGACCCGTAGTGCCTCCGGCACCGCGCGGGCCGGCTCGGTCCAGTGCCATGACTGGGCGTAGGTGACGAAGTCGGCGCTCCCGTCGGCGAACGGCAGCGCGTTGCCGTCGCCGCGCACCACGGGGACGTCGGGCAGGCCGCGGTGGAACTCGGCGGCCATCCCCTCGCCGGGCTCCACCCCGACCACCCGTGCGCCCCGCGCGTGCAGCAGTGCCGTCGAGATGCCGGTGCCCGCCCCGACGTCGATCACCCGGGCCCCGGCGAGGGGGTGTCCGGCGACCGCTTCGATCTCGTCGAGGAGCGCGGTCGGGTAGGAGGGGCGGTTCGCCGCGTACTGCGCGGCCGCCGTGTCGAAGGACCGGGCCCGGAGCGCGTGGTGGGCGGGCGAGGAGGAGAGGCCGGGGGCCGGGGAGGAGGAGGGAGAAGGGGAGGCGGGGGAAGGGGTGGGTGTCGTCATGGGGACATGGTGGCCCTGGGGGCAGTGGGGCGGGAGGGGGCCTTGGGGTGGGTCAGGGGTGGCGGCGTTTTTTGGAGGGGTTGCCGGTGCGGCGGGTGGTGCGCTTTTCGTGCTGGGCGCGGGCGGTCTCGTACTCCTCGCGGTGGAGGGTCTCGCCGGGGGCCTCCTTGAGGGAGCGGAGGAAGTAGGCGAGGAGGGAGCCCACGAAGCCGATGGCGAGCAGGCCGCGCAGGGAGGACTGGCGTTCCGGGTCGGGGCGGCTGGTGAAGCTGTCCCAGGTGTGGCGGAAGGCGAGTGCGGTGCAGACCACGAACATGGCGACGACCAGGACGTTCACGAAGGTGCCGGTGTCGGCGATCTGGAGGCCCTGGTAGGCGAAGCGCAGGACGAGGCAGGCGAGCACGGCGGCGGCCAGCGAGCCGACGGCGGCGCCGGTCCGGCGGAGGGGGTAGCCGTGGTCGTGGTGCACCCATGTCGTGCCGAAGAAGCGCAGGGGCTCGGGTCGGGGGCCCGCGGGGGTGGCCGGGGTGCCGTGGTCGTCGCTCACGGGACGATTATGGCGCCCGGTGCCCGCGGGCTCCCGGTCGGATCAGCCGCAGCCCGGGGCCACGTAGCCGGAGCTGCCGGTGAGGACGTAGGCGTCCGAGACGTACTGGCCGCCGGCGATGTTGTCCCAGATCTTCGATGTGCCGTAGGGCCCGGACACCTTGGTGCCCGTGGTCTGGCAGTAGATCGTGACGCGGGCGCCCTCGGACAGCGTGCGGACGATCGGGTAGCCGGTGCCGGGTCCGCTGCGGACGTTGAGCTGGACGCCCGGCGCGACCGGATAGGTCCGGGCCGCCGTGGCCGCCGTCGTCGTTGCCTGGGTCTGTTCGGAACTGTCGACAGACATGTGGAAACTCCCCCCCTGTGCTCCCCATGGCTGCCATGGGGAGCAGTTGATTCCCCTGTTTCCGGCCATGAAACGCCCGAAAACGTGTGTTGCCGAAGCGTATCCGGACACCCGCAAGCCGCCTCTGTCTCGCACGTGTCATCGACTAGGCTCCGTCCGTCGCGCGCGCGAACGAGCAGGCACGGGGGTGGTTCCATGGCGCCGCAGGGCAGTACCGGAGCGGGCGCGGAAGCGGAACTTCCCGAGTACGCCGGTCATTACCACCTGGAGTCGTGTCTCGGCTCCGGCGGCATGGGCGTCGTGCACCTGGCCCGTTCCACCTCGGGGCTGAAGCTCGCGGTGAAGGTCGTGCACGCCCGGTTCGCCAGGGACCCGGAGTTCAGGGGCCGGTTCCGGCAGGAGATCGCCGCCGCGCGCCGGGTCAGCGGTGCTTTCACCGCGCCGGTGGTCGACGCCGACCCGGATGCCGAACGGCCCTGGATGGCCACGTTGTTCATCCCCGGGCCGACCCTCGCCGAGCATGTGAAGCGGAACGGCGCGATGCCCACCGCGCAACTGCGGCGGCTGATGGCCGGGTTGGCGGAGGCGTTGCGGGACATCCACCGGGTGGGGGTGGTGCACCGGGATCTGAAGCCGAGCAATGTGCTGCTCGCCAAGGACGGCCCGAAGGTCATCGACTTCGGCATCTCCCGGCCGAAGGACAGCGAACTGCGCACCGAGACAGGCAAGTTGATCGGGACGCCGCCGTTCATGGCTCCGGAGCAGTTCCGGCGGCCGAGGGAGGTCGGGCCCGCCGCCGATGTCTTCGCGCTGGGCTCGGTGCTGGTGCACGCGGCGACCGGGCGGGGTCCCTTCGACTCGGACAGTCCCTATCTCGTCGCCTACCAGGTCGTGCACGACGAACCCGATCTGACCGGGGTGCCCGAGCCGTTGGCGCCGCTGGTGCGGCGCTGTCTGGCCAAGGAGCCCGAAGAGCGGCCCACGCCGGACGAGTTGATGCGTGAGCTGCGGTCGGTGGCGGCCTCCTACGACACCCAGGCCTTCATACCGGCCCAGCGGACGACGGACGCCGACGCCGGGGAGGGGGGCGGTGACGGTGACCGTGAGGGTCACCGTGACGGTGAGGGGGACGGTGATCGCGAGGGTGGTCGTGCCGGGGATGGCGATGGGGGCGGTGGGGGCGGTGGGGACGAGGCCGTTTCCGGTCGGCGTCGGTGGGCTCGTCGGAGGGTGGGCCTCGCGGCCGTCGCCGTCGCGCTCGCTCTGGGTGCCGGGGTCGTGGCCGTCCAGTCCGGTGGGAGTGATGAGCGGCCGACGGGTAGGGCCAAGTCCGGTTCCACGCGGGGGAGTTCGGCGGGGTTCGAGGCCTGGCAGGTGAAGGCGCCCGGTTCGGGGATGCCTCAATGTTCCTACGGGGGCGCGCAGTTGGTGTGCGGGCAGGCCGGGGTGGTGTTCGCGCTCGATCCCGCCGACGGGACGTCGCTGTGGCGGCACCCCGTCGCCGACACCGCCCGGAGCGCTCCGCCCACCTTCTCCGGCGGCCTCGTGCAGCCCCTGACGGAGGCCACCTCGCGTCTGGAGGCGCTCAACCCCCGTGACGGCACGGTGCGTTGGCACCATGACCGGCCCTCGGACAGCGCCCTGCGGACCGTCGCCGGGATGCTGCTGCTCACCGGCGCCGACGGCCGGGTCACCGGGGTCGACAGCGCCACCGGCGACCAGAAGTGGCAGCACCGTATCCCGGGGCAGACCACGCCGTACCTGAGATCGTTCGCCGGGGACCCGTCGGTGTACGCGGTGTCGGTCGACGGCACCCATACGCGCGTCGCCGCCGTGAACCCGGTGACGGGCAAGGTGAGTTGGGAGGCTCGGCTGGCCGGGTCGCTGACGCCGGTCGGGGTCCACGACGGCTCGGTCACCTTCCTGGCGAACGATCTGTCCGACGTCACGCAGGCCGTCGTTCACTACGACCCCGGGGCGCGGAAGGCGCGGCGGACGGCGTTGCCGGTCGGGCTGAACGGTGCCGTGGCCACCGTGCGCGGGTCGGTCGTGTATCTGATGGCGGTGGGCGGCACCCTCGAAGCCGTCGACACGGAGACCGGCACGTCGCTGTGGCAGTTGGAGACCTCGCTGAGCCGGGGTTCGGCGCCCGCTGTCGACGCGCGGCATGTGTATGTCAGCGCCGCCGACGGGCGGTTGATCGCGGTGGACGCGCGCAAGGGCACGTTCGTCGGGCAGACCGGGCCCCGCCCCTCGGGCCGGTCGAACCAGGTGCCCGGCGTGCTGCCGACCCCGGTGCTGTCCGGCTCCGCCGTCTACGGCGCCGCCCCCGACGGCACCGTCTTCGCCGTGGACGCGCGGCAACCGGCGCACTGGTAGCCGCCGTTCAGCCGAGTTGAGAAGGGCCGCTCCCTCCGGGGAGGTAGCGGCCCTTCAACGCCCTTGACCTGGGCGGGAGTCGGGCTGGTTCAGCCGAGCTTGCTCACGTCGCGGACGGCGCCCTTGTCGGCGCTGGTGGCCATCGCGGCGTAGGCGCGCAGCGCGGCGGAGACCTTGCGCTCGCGGTTCTTCGGGGCGTACCGGCCGTTCAACTCCTGCTCGCGGCGGGCGAGTTCGGCGTCGTCGACGAGGAGTTCGATGGTGCGGTTCGGGATGTCGATGCGGATGCGGTCGCCGTTCTCGACGAGGGCGATGGTGCCGCCGGAGGCCGCCTCGGGGGAGGCGTGGCCGATGGAGAGGCCCGAAGTGCCGCCGGAGAAGCGGCCGTCGGTGATCAGGGCGCAGGTCTTGCCGAGGCCGCGGCCCTTGAGGAAGGACGTCGGGTAGAGCATCTCCTGCATGCCGGGGCCGCCCTTGGGGCCCTCGTAGCGGATGACGACGACATCGCCGTCGGTCACCTGTTTGTTGAGGATCTTCTCGACGGCCTCCTCCTGCGACTCGCAGACGACCGCCGGGCCCTCGAAGGTCCAGATGGACTCGTCGACACCGGCGGTCTTCACGACGCAGCCGTCGACGGCGAGGTTGCCCTTGAGGACCGCGAGGCCGCCGTCCTTGGAGTAGGCGTGCTCGGCGTCGCGGATACAGCCCTCGGCGGCGTCCTCGTCCAGGGCGGCCCAGCGCTCGGACTGGGAGAAGGCCTCGGCGGAGCGGACGCAGCCGGGGCCCGCGTGCCACATCTCGACGGCCTCCGGGGAGGGCGAACCGCCGCGCACGTCCCAGGTCTTGAGCCAGTCGGAGAGGGACGGGCTGTGCACCGAGTGGACGTCCTCGTGGAGCAGGCCCGCGCGGTGCAGCTCGCCGAGGAGGGCCGGGATGCCACCGGCGCGGTGCACGTCCTCCATGTAGTACGTGCGGTTCTTGGCGACGTTCGGCGCGACCTTCGCGAGGCACGGCACGCGGCGCGAGACGGCGTTGATCTCGTCCAGGCCGAACGGCACGCCCGCCTCCTGGGCGGCGGCGAGCAGGTGGAGGATCGTGTTGGTGGAGCCGCCCATCGCGATGTCGAGGGCCATCGCGTTCTCGAAGGCGGCGACGGTGGCGACGTTGCGCGGCAGGACCGTCTCGTCGTCCTGGTCGTAGTACCTGCGGGTGATGTCCATGACCGTGCGGGCGGCGTCGACGTACAGGCGTTTACGGGCCGTGTGGGTGGCCAGGACCGAGCCGTTGCCGGGGAGGGAGAGGCCGATGGCCTCGGTCAGGCAGTTCATCGAGTTGGCGGTGAACATGCCGGAACAGGAGCCGCAGGTCGGACAGGCGTTCTCCTCGATGTTGAGGACGTCCGCGTCGGAGACCTTGTCGTTGGCGGCCTCGACCATCGCGTCGATCAGGTCGAGGGTGCGGACGGTGCCGTCCTGGAGCGTGGCCCGGCCGGCCTCCATCGGGCCGCCGGAGACGAAGACCGTGGGGATGTTCAGCCGCAGTGCGGCGTTGAGCATGCCCGGGGTGATCTTGTCGCAGTTGGAGATGCAGATCAGGGCGTCCGCGCAGTGCGCCTCGACCATGTACTCGACCGAGTCCGCGATGAGGTCGCGGGAGGGCAGGGAGTACAGCATGCCGCCGTGGCCCATCGCGATGCCGTCGTCGACGGCGATGGTGTTGAACTCGCGCGGGATGCCGCCGGCCTCGACGATCGCCTCGCTGACGATCCGGCCGACCGGCTGGAGGTGGGTGTGGCCGGGGACGAACTCGGTGAAGGAGTTGGCGACCGCGATGATCGGCTTGCGGCCGATGTCCGCACCCGGTACACCGGAAGCGCGCATCAGGGCGCGTGCGCCCGCCATGTTGCGGCCGTGGGTGACTGTGCGGGACCTCAGCTCGGGCATCGTCGCTCGCTCCTTCAGGGACTGCGGTCTCGGGGACCGCGGTGGAGACGGGGCCGCGGTGCGGACCGCGGTCGGTGAGGTTCGGCGCGGGCGGGCCGCGAAGAGACCTCTGATTGCACACGAGCGTACGCCCGTCATCCAGGGACCGGGACGGAGTGTCCGGAATACGGGACGCTTGTCTCAGTACGCGTCGGATGGGGGCCCCTACGGGACCGGCCTTACGGGGTCTCCCTTACGGGACTGGCCGCACCGGGGCTCCCCTAGGGGAGCGGCCTGACGGGGATCTCCCCTAGGGGACCACCCTCACCGGGATCTCCCCTACGGGACCGGCCTGACGGGGATCTCCCCTAGGGGACCACCCTCACCGGGATCACCCCTACGGGACCGGCCCTACGGGTTTCCCCTAGTCCTCTAGTCCTCCGCCGAGCGCCGAGCGTCAAGCGCCCCCGTCGGTCACCGCCCCGGAGCCTTCAGGGCGGACGCGAGGTGGAGGCGGGTGAAGGCCAGGGCCTCGGCGAGGTCGGCCTCGCGTTCGGCGCCGGACATCGCGCGCCGGGTGTTGACCTCGATGACGACATGGCCGTCGAACCCGGTGCGGGCGAGCCGCTCCAGCAGCTCGGCGCAGGGCTGGTTGCCGCGGCCCGGGACCAGGTGCTCGTCCTTGTTGGAGCCGGTGCCGTCGGCGAGGTGGACGTGGCCGAGGCGGTCGCCCATGCGGTCGATCATGTCGGTCGCGTCGGTGCGGGCGGTCGCGGTGTGACTCAGGTCGATCGTGAAGTGCCGGTAGTCGTCCTTGGTCACGTCCCAGTCGGGGGCGTACGCGAGCATCTCGCGGTCGCGGTAGCGCCACGGGTACATGTTCTCCACGGCGAACCGCACGTCCGTCTCGTCCGCCATCCGCCAGATCCCGCTGACGAAGTCCTTCGCGTACTGGCGCTGCCAGCGGAACGGCGGGTGCACGACGACGGTGCTCGCGCCGAGCTTCTCGGCCGCCGCGCGGGCCCGCTGGAGCTTGATCCACGGGTCGGTCGACCAGACCCGCTGGGTGATGAGCAGGCAGGGGGCGTGCACGGCGAGGATCGGGATGCGGTGGTAGTCGCTGAGCCGGCGCAGCGCGTCGATGTCCTGGCTGACCGGGTCGGTCCACACCATGACCTCGACGCCGTCGTATCCGAGGCGCGCGGCGATCTCGAAGGCGGTCGCCGTCGACTCCGGGTACACGGAAGCTGTCGACAGGGCGACCTTCGCATCCGGAATCCGCACGACTGGCTCTGCCATGAGGGACAGGTTACGGGGTGCGGCCGGGTGGGAAGGGGCGCCTCCTGGCCGTTGTGGGGTTCACCACGGACACCGGCCGCGCCTGTGGCCGCCGACGGACGGCCGAGGGCGGATGCGGAACGGGCGGCGGGGCGGGTCCGACGGGAGCGGGGACGGGGCGGGGACGGGGCGAGGACAGGGGGGCCAACGGTTCACCCGGCGCCCGGCGCCCTTGGGGGTCCGCGTGCTGCGGCGGGCTGGGCGCCCTCGGGAGGCTCCCGCGTTCCTCAAGGGGCGCCCGCTGCAAGGACGTTGCCCTCGGGGCGGGGCGGTCCGCCTTGAGGGCGTCGCCGTGGTCGCCGTTCGCCTTAAGGGCGTCGTCTTTGTCGCCGTTCGCCTTAAGGGTGTTGCTCTGCCCTTGAGGGGGTGTGCGTCCCCTTAAGGGCGTTGCCCTCGGCGTCGTTCGGGGTCAGGGGGTCATGGAGCCCATGTGGTCGAGGCGGCGCAGGATGACGCCCTCGCGCAGGGCCCACGGGCAGACCTCCAGGGACTCCACGCCGAAGAGGTCCATGGTGGCCTCGGCGACCAGGGCGCCGGCGAGGAGTTGGTTGGCGCGGCCCTCGGAGACGCCGGGGAGGGCGGTGCGCTGGGCGACCGTCATGCCGGCCAGCTTGGGGACCCAGGCTTCCAGGGACTCCCGCTTCAGCTCGCGCTGTGTGTAGACGCCCTCGGTGGAGCGGGCGGCTCCGGCGATGCGGGCCAGCTGCTTGAACGTCTTCGACGTGGCGACGACGTGGTCGGGGGCGCCGAAGCGGGTGAACTCGCCGACGTTGCGGGCGATCTGGGCGCGGACGTGGCGGCGCAGCGCCCTTATGGCCTCCGGGCCCGGCGGGTCGCCCGGCAGCCAGGCGGCGGTGAGGCGGCCCGCGCCCAGCGGCAGCGAGACGGCGGCGTCGGGCTCCTCGTCGATGCCGTACGCGATCTCAAGGGAGCCGCCGCCGATGTCCAGGACCAGCAGTTTCCCGGCCGACCAGCCGAACCAGCGGCGGGCGGCGAGGAAGGTGAGCCGGGCCTCCTCGGCGCCGGTGAGGACCTGTAGCTCGACGCCGGTCTCGGCCTGCACGCGCGCGAGGACGTCATCGGCGTTGCGGGCCTCGCGCACGGCGGAGGTCGCGAACGGCAGCAGGTCCTCGACGCCCTTGTCCTCGGCGGCCTGGAGGGCGTCGTGGACGGTGGCGATCAGTTTGTCGACCCCTTCGGGGCCGATCGCGCCGTCCTCGTCGAGGAGCTGGGCAAGGCGCAGCTCCGCCTTGTGCGAGTGCGCGGGCAGCGGGCGCGCGCCCGGGTGTGCGTCCACCACCAGCAGATGCACCGTGTTCGATCCCACGTCGAGGACACCGAGTCTCATGAAGGGAAACGCTACTGCCAGCGACGCTGTGCTCCCTCCCCCCGGCGGTCTCCGGATGTCATCCGGGCCACTTACCCTGGACGCGTGCCAAAGACGAAAAAGGCGAAGGACCAGAACCCGGCCAAGTCACCCAAGGCCGACAAGTCGTCCAAGAAGTCGAAGAAGGCCCTGGCCGCCGACGAGCAGGGGCTCGACTTCGCCCGCGCCTGGGTGGAATTCCCTGATCCGGCGGACGACGAGCAGGTCTTCCGATGCGATCTGACCTGGCTGACCTCGCGCTGGAACTGCATCTTCGGCAGCGGCTGCCAGGGCATCCAGGCGGGCCGCGCGGACGACGGCTGCTGCTCGCTCGGCGCGCACTTCTCCGACGAGGAGGACGAGCAGCGGGTCGCCGGGCATGTGGCGAGGCTCACGCCGGACATCTGGCAGCACCACGCCGAGGGCACCGAGAACGGCTGGATCTCCGAGGACGAGGACGGCGACCGTCAGACGCGCCCGTTCCAGGGGTCCTGCGTCTTCCAGAACCGGCCCGGGTTCGCGGGCGGCGCGGGCTGCTCGCTGCACATCCTCGCCCTCAAGGAGGGCCGGGAGCCGCTGGAGACCAAGCCGGACGTGTGCTGGCAGCTGCCGGTGCGGCGGACCTACGACTGGATCGACCGGCCCGACGACACGCGCGTGCTCCAGGTGTCCATCGGCGAGTACGACCGGCGGGGCTGGGGTCCCGGCGGCCACGACCTGCACTGGTGGTGCACCTCGGCGACGTCGGCGCACGGCGCGGGCGACCCGGTGTACGTGTCCTACGGCCCCGAACTGACCGAACTGATGGGCAAGGCCGGCTACGACCGCCTGGTCGAGCTGTGCGAACAGCGCCTGGCGTCCCAACTCCCGATGCTGGCTCCCCACCCGGCGGACGGGGCGGGGGGCTAACGCCAGGGGCGGCTAGCGCCGGACGCGCGGGGCTAACGCCGGGGCTGGGGGGGCTAGCGCCGGGGCCGGGCGGTAACGAGGGCGGGGCCTCGGGCCGGAACAAGGACGGCGACGAAGGCCGGGGCCCAGGCCGGGACCGGGGGGCGGTGGCAGCGGTTCGGTCGGCCGGATGACGGACGGTCACGGTTTCCGTGCCGAACCGACGGTCACGGCTGCCGTTCAGGCCCTGATGGGCACCGGCCTCGGCGGATACCTCCCGCCCACGAGCGCCCCACGGACACGCACGCCCCGCAGGCCACCCACAACGCCCGTGCCCCACAGGCCGACCCGCGCCACCTGCGCCTCACAGGCCAACCCACGCCACCCGCGCCGCACAGGCAGCCCCACAGCCGGTGCGCCCCACGGACCGGCTCACGACACCCACGTCTCGCGGGCTCCCCCGCCCTAAGACGCCTCCGGGCTGGGGCTGGTGTTCTCGTCGGGCGGGGATGGGGAGGTGGGTGGGTCTGACGGGGGTGGGGACGTCGGGGTGGGGGGTGCGGAGGAGGACGGTGGGGTGGTCGGGGTGGGGTGAGGTGAGGGGGACGTCGGCGGGTGGGACGTCGGGTGGGTAGGGGTCGGGTGAGGGGTGGGGGCCGGGCCGTGGCCGTCGATGGAGACGACCGCGCCCGCCGGTGCGATCGCCACCTGCGCGCTCCAGTGGCCGGACGGCTCACGCAGGGGGTCGACGTGGACCTGGAGGGTGAACGTGTGGCCGGGGGCGAGGGTTCCCGAGGTCTGGCTGAGGTGGAGCCAGGGCGCCGAGGTGCCGGCGGACCAGTGCACCGGCGCGGTCCCGGACGCCGTGAGCGTGACGAGCGTGGCGGAGCCGCTGTTGGCCGCCGTCACGGCGAGCTGCCCCGTGCCCGTGGAGCCGGTGCCGTTGACGCTGATGACCTCGACGGAGACGCCGGGCGCCGCGCCCTTGCGGAACCGGGTCTCGGGGCGGGTGCTGGCGTTGCCCGCGTTCTGGTAGCCGGAGGCGCCGTCGGGGCCGTGTGCCTCACCGGCGGTGGCGGCGTGGCCGTCGGCGCCGTCGTCGGCACTGCGGTAGGCCGCCCACATCGCGAGCACCGGGGCGGCGACGACGGTGGCGACCACGGTCGTGGTCACGGCACGCGCGCGGAGCCGTTCGCGACGGGCCGCGCGGTCCTTGGGCGCCATCGGGAAGCCGCGCCGGTCGAAACGGGGCGCGGTGGCGCCACGCGTGCGTGGCGCGTGGACGAGCGCCATGTGCAGGGCCGCGCGGGGCGCCTCCAGAACGGGGAGTTCGGCGGGGGTGACGCTGGCGCCGGGCCAGCCGGGCTGGGCGCGTTCGGCGCGGCGGCGGCAGCGCGGGCAGTCGTCGACGTGCCGGACGAGTTCCTTGCGCAGGGCCGGGCTGAGCACCAGCCTGCGGTCGCCGGTGAGCCGGGCGACGCTCGGACAGGTGCCGCTCTCCACGACGGCGAGGGCGGCCCTGGTCCGCTCGACCTCGCAGGCGGCGGAGGCCAACAGGTCGCGGGCGGCGGCGAGTTCGAGGCCGAGGACGGCGGCGACCTCGTGGGCGGCGAGGTGGTGGCGTACGGCCAGTTCGAGGGCCTCGCGCTGCTCCGGGGTGGTGCCCGCGGCCTCGGGCCAGGCGAGCAGGGCGAGTTCGCGGCGCCGGTCCTGACGGAGTTGCTCGGGGAGGGCGGGCGGGGCCGGTTCGGGGTCGCCGGTGTGGGCGGACGCGTGCGTGCCCTGACGTTTCTGCTTGGCCTCGGTCAGCCGACGCAGGCACGCCCAGCGGGCCAACGCGTACAGCCACGCCCGACGTTCACCGAGAGCGTCGGGGCCACGGCGCCGTTCGGCGAGGGCGAGGGCGTCACCGAGGGCCGCGGTGGCCGTGTCGTGGTCGCACAGCACGGACAGGCAGTAGGTGAACAGCCCGTCGAGATAGGGCTCGTAGCGCGTGGGCGGTCGCTGTGCCAGGTTGCGCGCCGCACCGCGGTCACGCTCCTGACGGCGTGCCCGGTGGGCGCCGGCGGCTCGGGTCGAGGTCTCCGGACTGCTACTCATCCATGGACCGTAGGCGGCGCGGACCAGCACCTTCCCCTCGCTTAAGCATATTTACTCCGTACGGGTGAAACGATCCCTCAAAAGGGGACGCGGAAGTTCCAATTCCACCGCCAACGGCTTACTGAGGTCGCGGTCGACCTGTTCGCGAGCCGAGCGGCCGACCCCGCCCCGGCACCCCGGTCGACGGCCCCTCACCTCCGCGACGGCCCCGCCTTCACGCCCCCTCGACCGCGCTGCCCCGGCACCCCGGTCGACCCCGTCGCGGCTCCCGGCCGCCCCCTCCGCACGGCGCCACGTCCGATTCCCTGGCGCCCCCTCAGCTGCGCTCTCCCGGCGCCACGACAGGCCCCCTCCCGGCTCCGCAGCGGGCCGCCTCCCCGCTCCGCGACCGCCCCTCTCCCGGGCCCCCAGCCCCCCGCCTGCCCCCTTCCCGGGCCGTCCCAGCTCGACGCCCACCCCTCCCGACGCCGCGACCGACCCCTCCCGGCCCCACGGCCAGTTGCCCCCGACTCCTCGGCCGACGCCCCCAGCCCCCGGCAAGCCCCGGCCCCGGCCCCGCAGCCGCAGCCCGCACCCCCCGACTCCGCCGCCGACGCACCCCCGGAACCCAGCACCCCCCAACCCCCGCAGTCCCCCTCTCCCCTCCCCCCCCACCCCACTGGTACTGCTGGTCCCAGCCTCGGCCCTGGCGCTCGCGCGGTCCGGCGGAGGACGATGAGGGCGAGGGCCAGTTCGCCGGAGGGGGTCGTACGGGCCGGGGGTCTCGACCCGCGCGCCCTGCCCCGCCCGCCCCGGCCAGGGCGCCGTGCCCCGTTGACCGTGACGACAGAAACGGACCTTGTCGTGAGCATGACCTACCTGGCCCAGGCCGATCAGCAGCAGAAGCTTGAATGGCTCGACGGCGGCCAGTTCGCCGTTCTGCTGGACAGCGCGGCCACCGACGGACAGCTGACCGTCGGACGGTTCACCGTGTCCAAGGGCGAGGCGCCGCCGTATCACCTGCACACGCGCGAGGACGAGATCTTCATGCTCATCAAGGGCACCGCGCTGCTGTGGTCGGACGACCAGGAGATGGAACTCTCCGAGGGCGGCGTCGTCTACCTGCCGCGCAACGTCCCGCACGGCTACCGGATCACCTCCGACACCGCCGACCTGCTGATGATCTGCACGCCGGGCGGCATCGAGGGCATGTTCCGGCACGCCGGGCGCGACCTGGCGACCGAGCGGCCCGAGGGGTTCGAGATCAGCAAGGAACGCATGGCCGAGGCCGCCGACCTGTACGGCCAGGTCATCGTCGGCCCGCCCCGCTGAGGCCCTGTCGTCGCCGCCGTTTCGCCACCCTTCTTAAGAAAGGCACCACCATGTCCGCGCAGCAACGCCGTGACCTCGACGCGCTGTTCCGGCACGCCCCGCTCGACCTCGGCGGCGACGTGACCGCCGCGCGGGACGTCTTCCACGCCATGATGACGTCGATCCCGCTGCCGCCCGACGTGACGACCGTCGACGGGCTGCTCGGCGAGATCCCCGTCGTCACCGTCGACACGCCCGGCAGCGATCCGGACCGTGTGCTGCTGTACTTCCACGGCGGCGCCTATGTCGTCGGTTCCGCGGCCGCCGCGGCCGGTCTCGCCGCCGACGTGTCCCGGCGCGCCGGCGCCCGCGCGGTCTGCGTCGACTACCGGCTTGCCCCCGAACACCCGTTCCCGGCTGCCGTAAACGACGCCGTCGCCGCGTACCGCGCGCTGCTCGACGAGGGCGTCCCCGCGGAGCGGATCGCGTTCGTCGGGGAGTCCGCGGGCGGTGGCCTCACCGTCGCGGCGCTGGTCGCCCTGCGGGACGCGGGGCTGCCCCGGCCGGCGTCGGCGGCGGTGTTCTCGCCCTGGGCCGACCTCACGGTCTCCGGCGCCAGCGCGACCGGCAAGGCCGCCCTCGACCCCGCGCTGACCGCCGAGGTCCTGCGCACCAGGGCGCGTGACTACCTCGGGGCAACGGCGGCGAAGGAGCCGTTGGCCAGCCCGGTGTTCGCCGATCTGACCGGGCTGCCGCCGCTGCTCGTCCAGGTGGGCTCGCACGAGATCCTGCTCGACGACGCCGTCCGGCTCGCCGCGCGCGCGGGCGCCGACGACGTCCACGTGGAGTTGCAGGTCTGGCCCGAGGTCCCGCACGTCTTCCAGGCGTTCGCCGCCGTGCTCGACGACGCCGTTGACGCCCTTGAGGCGGCCGGCAGGTTCACCCGGGCGCACTGGGACGCCGCCGAGGCCGCGCCCGGGACCTGAGCCGCGACGCCCTCCCGACCCGGCCGACGCGCCCGGAAGCTGCCGTTCCAGGGGCTTCTGGGGCGAGTTGGGGAGGGCCACGCGTGCCCTCGGCCGCCGGGCTTTACCCAGACGTGAGAGAAGCGACCCGCACGCGCGCGTGACGCCGACCATGATGACCCCATGGTCACGGCGAACCACTTCGGCACCGCCCTACGAGGCTGGCGGGAGCGCCTTTCGCCCCTGGCGAGCGGACTCGATCCCGGCGCCGCCCCGCCCTTGACCGGCCGCCGCATACCCGGCCTGCGCCGCGAGGAACTGGCCCACCTCGCCGGCCTGTCGGTCGACTACGTGGTCCGGCTCGAACAGGGCCGCGCCCGCACGCCCTCCCCGCAGGTCGTCGGCGCCCTGGCCCGCGCCCTGCGGCTGGACGTCGCCGAGCGCGACCATCTTTTCCGCTGCGCCCACCTCGCCCCGCCGTCCCACGGTGACGTGCCGTTGCGGGTGCCGCCCCGGGTCCACCGGCTCGCCCGGCAGCTCAGCGACGCGCCGGTCGCGGTCTTCGCCGCCGACTGGACGCTGGTCAGCTGGAACCGGATGTGGACCGCCGCGATCGGCGACCCGCACTCATACGGCTGGGACCAGGGCAACATCGTCGCCGGGATGTTCCGCACCGAGGGCGGGCACAGGGCGGGCCCCATCGGCGGCTGGCCGGTGCGTTCCTGGGCGGGCGACGAGGCGGAGGAGGCGGCCCTCGTGGCCGATCTGCGGGTCACGGCGACGACCTACCCCGACGACGCCCGCCTCGCCGCGCTCGTCGAACGCCTGCGGCGCACCAGCCCCCGGTTCGCCCACCTCTGGTCCAACGGCACCGCGGGCCCCCTCACCGGCGATCGCAAGACCGTCGAACACCCCGTCGTGGGCGACCTCGTCCTCGAACTCGACGTCCTCCTGGTCCCCGGCTCCGACCTGCGGATCATCACCTACACGGCCGACACGAACACCGACGACGCCGAGAAACTGGCCACCTTACGCGCGACCTGCCAGGGGACACAGCCACCCACCGGCCAACGGTAACGAGGCCCACCGACCAGGTCCGTTCCGAGCGAACACCGATGCAGGCAACACACGTTCAACCGGGTACCCAACGGCAACGGCAACGACCGGCCGCCGGTCGGGGGGACGGTTCGCGGGAGCGGGGGAACGGCGGTGCGGGCGGCGCGCGTCAACGTGGCGGCCCCCGGCCACGGGCAGCGACCGGCCGCCGGGCAGGGGACGGTTCACGGGAACGGCGGGACAGCGGGCCAACGGCTATACGGGCGGCGCGCGTCAACCCGGTGGCCGCCGGGCAGGGGGCGGTTCGCTGCAACGGCGGGACTGCGGGCCAACGGTCGTGCGGGCGGGGCGCGTCAACAGCGGGGTGCCGGTCACCTGTCCGGGGTGGGGCGGGGCGGCCTGAGCCGGCCGGAGGGCCTCCTCGTCGGGCCCGGGATCAGGGCGGCGGGGGCGTTGTCAGTGGCGGGGGCTACGGTTTCGTCATGGCTGCCCGCACGAGGACCACCAAGGACCGACCGTCCTACCGCTGCACGGAGTGCGGTTGGCAGACGGCGAAGTGGCTCGGCCGCTGCGCCGAGTGCCAGGCGTGGGGGACGGTCGAGGAGTACGGCGCGCCCGCCGTGCGCACGACGACGCCGGGCCGCGTCACCACCTCCGCGCTGCCCATCGGCGAGGTCGACGTCCGTCAGGCCACCGCCCGCTCCACCGGCGTGCCCGAGCTGGACCGGGTCCTCGGCGGCGGTCTGGTGCCCGGCGCGGTGGTGCTGCTGGCCGGCGAACCCGGCGTCGGCAAGTCGACCCTGCTGCTGGACGTGGCCGCCAAGTCGGCGAGCGACGAGCACCGCACCCTGTACGTGACCGGCGAGGAGTCCGCGAGCCAGGTCCGGCTGCGCGCCGACCGGATCGGCGCCCTCCACGACCACCTGTATCTCGCCGCCGAGACCGATCTGGCCGCCGTTCTGGGCCACTTGGACGCGGTGAAGCCGTCGTTGCTGATCCTGGACTCGGTGCAGACGGTGGCCTCCCCGGAGATCGACGGTGCCCCCGGCGGCATGGCGCAGGTCCGTGAGGTGGCCGGTGCCCTGATCCGCGCCTCCAAGGACCGGGGCATGTCCACCCTGCTGGTCGGCCATGTCACCAAGGACGGCGCGATCGCGGGCCCGCGCCTGCTGGAGCACCTCGTCGACGTCGTCCTGTCCTTCGAGGGCGACCGGCACGCACGCCTGCGCCTGGTCCGGGGCGTCAAGAACCGTTACGGGGCGACCGACGAGGTCGGCTGCTTCGAGCTGCACGACGAGGGCATCGTCGGCCTCGCCGACCCCAGCGGCCTCTTCCTGACCCGGCGGGACGAGCCGGTGCCCGGCACCTGTCTGACCGTCACCCTGGAGGGGCGCCGCCCGCTGGTCGCCGAGGTCCAGGCGCTCACCGTCGACTCCCAGATCCCCTCACCGCGCCGCACCACGTCCGGTCTGGAGACGTCCCGGGTCTCGATGATGCTGGCGGTCCTGGAGCAGCGTGGCCGGATCAGTTCGCTCGGCAAGCGGGACATCTACTCGGCGACGGTCGGCGGCGTGAAGCTGTCGGAACCGGCCGCCGACCTCGCCATCGCCCTCGCCCTGGCCTCCGCCGCGAGCGACACCCCGCTGCCCAAGAACCTCGTCGCGATCGGGGAGGTGGGCCTGGCGGGCGAGGTCAGACGGGTCACCGGCGTGCAGCGCAGACTCGCCGAGGCACACCGGCTCGGCTTCACCCACGCGCTCGTGCCGGGCGACCCCGGCAAGATCCCGGCGGGCATGAAGGTCCTGGAAGTGGCCGACATGGGAGACGCCCTGAGAGTCCTCCCGCGCTCCCGTCGACGAGACGCCCCACGGGACGAGGAGGACCGCCGGTAGACTTTGCCCTGGTCTCGCCTGTCCGTACGACATCACGTGCGAATCGGGAGCGCCCCCACAACCTGCGACCGGAGGAGTGCAGTGGCAGCCAACGACCGGGCAGCAGCTCCCGGAAAGTCCGGTGGGAGTTCCGGTGCCGATGGCCTGATGCGCGCCACACTGAGCGCCGTGGCACCCGGCACGGCCCTGCGCGACGGCCTGGAGCGGGTGCTCCGAGGCAACACCGGTGGTCTCATCGTCCTGGGCTCCGACAAGACCGTCGAGGTCATGTGCACGGGCGGTTTCGTGCTGGACGTCGAGTTCTCGGCCACGCGCCTGCGTGAGCTGTGCAAGCTCGATGGCGGCATCGTCGTCTCGTCGGACCTCTCGAAGATCCTGCGGGCGGGGGTCCAGTTGGTCCCCGACCCGATGATCCCCACCGAGGAGACGGGCACCCGGCACCGCACGGCGGACCGGGTCTCCAAACAGGTCGGGTTCCCGGTGGTCTCGGTCTCCCAGTCGATGCGCCTCATCGCGCTCTACGTGGACGGCCAGCGCCGCGTCCTGGAGGACTCGGCCGCGATCCTCTCCCGGGCCAACCAGGCGCTGGCCACCCTGGAGCGCTACAAGCTCCGCCTCGACGAGGTGGCGGGCACCCTCTCCGCCCTGGAGATCGAGGACCTGGTGACGGTCCGGGACGTCTCCGCGGTGGCCCAGCGCCTGGAGATGGTCCGCCGTATCGCCACCGAGATCGCCGAGTACGTCGTCGAACTGGGCACCGACGGCCGTCTGTTGGCCCTCCAGCTCGACGAACTCATCGCGGGCGTCGAGCCCGAGCGTGAGCTGGTCGTCCGGGACTACGTGCCCGAGCCGACCGCGAAGCGCTCCCGCACGGTCGACGAGGCGCTCGCCGAGCTGGACAAGCTCAGCCACGCCGAGCTGCTCGAACTGGCCACGGTGGCCCGCGCGTTGGGCTACACGGGCTCGCCCGAGACTCTCGACTCCGCGGTCTCGCCCCGGGGTTTCCGGCTGCTGGCCAAGGTCCCCCGGCTGCCCGGCGCGATCATCGACCGCCTGGTCGAACACTTCGGCGGCCTACAGAAGCTCCTCGCCGCCAGCGTCGACGACCTCCAGACGGTCGACGGCGTCGGCGAGGCCCGAGCCCGCAGCGTCCGCGAGGGCCTCTCCCGGCTGGCGGAATCCTCCATCCTCGAACGCTACGTCTAGCCTCCCGGCAGAAGCAGGCACGTTACACCGGGCCCGAGACCCCGAACCGGCCGACTGAACCGGCGGCCCAGGTCAACTCCGGTGCCACCGGGGGGGGGACGCGTCACACCGGGCAGAGACACGGCGCCGCGTGCGGGAGCGGGGGCGGGCCGGGGGCAACCCCGCCACCCCGGGACCGGGCACACCCCGACGCGCTGAGACACGGCGCCCCCTGCGGGAACGGGGGGGGTGGGCCGGGGGGCTGGACCGACAGGACGGTGGCGACTCCGGTGGGCCGGGGGCTGGACCGGCGGTCCGGGGCCTCGCCCGGCGCCCCAGCCGCCCCTAGCGCCCCGGCCGTACCCGGCGCCCCAGCCCCACCAGCTCAGCCGCCCCCGGCACCCCGACGCCACCCCTGCCGTACCCGGCGCCCCAGCCGTCCCCCGCGCCTCAACCCCGCCCGGTGCCCCCAGCCCTGCCCCCGGTGCTCCGCACTCGCGCGGCGCTCGGGTCGGGCCGGTTGGGTCAGTCGGTTTTGATCACGAAAGATGTCTGGGCCTTGGGGAAGCCCGAGGAGTTGGCTTCGGCCAGGTAGGTGCCTGGGGCCGCCGTGCCTGCTGGGGGTGTGGCGCATTCGGGGGCGCTGGGCTTGAGGTCCCACTTCACCGTGTAGGTGATGGTGGTGTTGGCCGGGACCTTGAAGAGCATCGTCGACGCGCCCGGCGGGCAGTCCGCGGAGGACCAGTAGTCGCTGCTCTCGCCGGACTTGCTGATCGTCACGATCGCGTTCTTCGGGCCGAGGTCGATCTTGCAGTCGCTGCCCGAGGTGTTCTTGGCGGTCAGGAGCAACGACGGCTGCTCGCCGGGCTCGTAGGTGTTGTGGGCGCTGCGCAGGCTCAACTGGACGGCGTTGGAGACGCAGTTGGGCAGCGGGCTGCCGCCGGGCAGGGCGTCCTCCGAGCCGACCTCGACGGCGGCGGAACCGGAGCCGGTCCCCGTACCCGTGCCGCCCGCACTCGACGTGTCGCCGGAGCCGGACGAACCGGAAGAGCCCGACGCGTCACCGGAGTCGGAGCCCGAGCCGCTCGAACTGCCCGTGCCCGCACCGGAGTCGTCGCGTCCGCCCGGTGCCTGGCTGATCGCGGGGCCCGATTCCGAGGGGCCGGGCGTGATCGAAGCCGTGGGGTGCTTCGCGTCGCCCCCGCCCGCGCCGTTCTTGCCGTCCCCGGCGCTCGACAGCACGATCCACAGGGCGATGACCGCCAACAGGGCGATCACGGACAGCAGTACGACCCTCCGGCGCCAGTAGATGGAGGAGGGAAGCGGCCCGATCGGATTGCGCAGAGATCCCACGCGCCAAACTCTACGAGAGAACGGCGCGTCGACCCGCCCCACCCGCCGCCACTACCTCAACTTTTCCGGATCATCATGCAACTAGCCCGGATCACAAGGGGACATCGGGCCGCGCGCGCTCCCGCGAGCCCCGCCGCGCGACCGATCCGCTCCCCGGGCACACGGCGCATCGGTGACCAAACGCCCACCCGCCGTGGCAGGATCGGAACCGCCATGACTGTGCCCACGAAACCCACCCCCGCCCCCGCTCCGTCGCTCCACTCCCCCGTCATCGACTGGTTCGACGAGAACGCCCGTGACCTCCCCTGGCGCCGCCCCGACGCCGGGCCCTGGGGGGTGATGGTCAGCGAGTTCATGCTCCAGCAGACCCCCGTCAACCGCGTCCTGCCGGTGTACGAGCAGTGGCTGCGCCGTTGGCCGCGCCCCGCCGACCTCGCCGCCGACGCCCCCGGCGAGGCCGTCCGCTCCTGGGGCCGGCTCGGCTACCCGCGCCGCGCCCTGCGGCTGCACGGCGCCGCCGTCGCGATAACGGAACGGCACGACGGCGACGTTCCCACCGAGCACGCGGCGCTCCTCGCGCTGCCCGGCATCGGCGAGTACACGGCCGCCGCGGTCGCGTCGTTCGCCTACGGCCAGCGCCACCCGGTGCTCGACACCAACGTGCGCCGGGTCTTCGCCCGCGCGGTCACCGGCGTCCAGTACCCGCCGAACGCGACCACCGCCGCCGAACGCAAGCTCGCCCGCGCCCTGCTCCCCGACGACGAGCCCACCGCCGCCCGCTGGGCCGCCGCGTCGATGGAGCTGGGCGCCCTGGTGTGCACGGCGAAGAACGAGACCTGTCACCGCTGCCCGATCGCCGCGCAGTGCGTGTGGCGGCTGGCCGGGAAGCCGGACCA
Source organism: Streptomyces sp. NPDC091279 (assembly GCF_044757465.1). Taxonomy (NCBI): domain Bacteria; kingdom Bacillati; phylum Actinomycetota; class Actinomycetes; order Kitasatosporales; family Streptomycetaceae; genus Streptomyces; species Streptomyces sp. NPDC091279. Next base: position 24,804 of record NZ_JBIVVA010000003.1, read on the forward strand.
CGACGGACCGCCGCGCCGGGGCCAGACCTACGCCGGGACCGACCGCCAGGTGCGCGGCAAGCTCCTCGCCGTGCTGCGCGAGGCGCACGCGCCGGTGCCGCAGTCGGCGCTCGACCGGGTCTGGCACGAGCCGGTGCAGCGGGCGCGGGCCCTGGACGGGCTCGTCGCGGACGGGCTCGTCGAACCGCTGCCGAACGGTTTGTATCGGTTGCCGTCGGCATAAGGACACGTTCACAGGTCTGACCGGCCTCGCTGTCACGTCGACGTGCGCGCAGACGCCGTTCCGACGCCTTTGTAAGGGCCGCGCCACCTAGACAAATCGCCGCACAGCCGGACAACAGGGCCCGTCTGCTCCGTCGTTGCCTCCCGCTGTTACACAACCGACGGACAGCCGATTGCCAGCCGCGCGCTCGCTCGCACAGTGCCGTGACAACCCGTCCGTAGCTTCATTTGTGTGCCCGGCGGACCGGGGACGACGAGGGAACGCAAGCGGAGCCCGACGGCCATCGAGCCGCTCGGAACGGGGAACGGGAGGCGGTTCAGATGGCGCAGGCCGAGGTGCTGGAGTTCGAGGAGTACGTCCGCACCCGACAGGACGCGCTGTTGCGCAGCGCCCGTCGGCTGGTCCCGGACCCGGTCGACGCCCAGGACCTCCTCCAGACGGCGCTGGTGCGGACCTACGGCCGCTGGGAGGGCATCGCCGACAAGCGCCTCGCGGACGCCTACCTGCGCCGGGTGATGATCAACACCCGGACCGAGTGGTGGCGGGCCCGGAAGCTGGAGGAGGTGCCGACCGAGCAGCTGCCCGAGGCCTGCGTGGACGACTCCGCCGAGCAGCACGCGGACCGCGCGCTCCTCATGGACATCATGAAAGTTCTGGCACCGAAGCAGCGCAGCGTCGTCGTCCTGCGACACTGGGAGCAGATGTCCACGGAGGAGACGGCCGCCGCGCTCGGCATGTCGGCCGGAACGGTCAAGAGCACGCTGCACCGGGCGCTCGCCCGGCTCCGGGAGGAGCTGGAGAGCCGCGATCTGGACGCACGCGCGCTGGAGCGTGAGGAGCGGGAGCGGTGCGCGGTCTGAGCGACGCGGAACCCCCGGGACGGGGGGCGGTGCGGGCGACGTTCACGGCGGTGGCCGTGCTCGTCGCCCTCGGGCTGTTCGCGTCCGCGTGCGCGACCGGCGGCACCGGCGCCCGTGACGAGGGCCCCGCGCACGCCGACTCGGTGGCCGGAGTGGCCTCCTCCGCCACGCCAAGCGCCACCGCCACGCCCGGCCAGGTGAACGCGGTCCGGCTGGTCAAGGACGACCCGGAGGTCTCCGCGGAGGTCAAGCGCGAGCTGAAACCCTGCGTGGCCGACGAGTACCCCGTCGACGTGTCCTACGGCGAGCTGACCGGCGGTTCGGCCGACGACGTGGTCGTGAACGTCCTGACCTGTGGTGACGCGGTGGGGGTCGGCTCGTATGTCTATCGCCGGGTCGCCGGACGGTACGAGAATGTCTTCAAGGCCGAGGAACCCCCGGTCTACGCCGAGATAGACCGCGGCGACCTGGTGGTGACCAAACAGGTGTACGAGAAGGGCGACCCGGTGTCGAGCCCGTCCGGCGAGAACGTGATCACCTACCGCTGGACGGCGAACCGATTCACCGAGGAGTACCGCACACACAACGACTACAGCACCGCCGTCGGAGGCGTCGCGTCCCCGGCCCCGAGCACGTGACCCAGCAGTTGTGGTCAGGGCCTCGTCGGCCGGTTCGATCGCAGGTGGGACCGGTCGCCGGTGAACCGATCACCCACCCCGGCCCGATGTAGGGGGCATACACCGGCCCAGGTGATGTACAGATGGGTGAACGGCGTTCGGTCCCGCGAGACCCGTACCTCGCGCGACCCGCAGCCCATGAGACCGACCCCGTCAGACCCCGACCCGAATCGAGAACTGAGAGCACCGGGATGGCAGACCAGACCCACGTCCTGTTCGTCGAGGACGACGACGTCATCCGTGAGGCCACCCAACTCGCCCTGGAGCGGGACGGCTTCGCGGTCACGGCGATGCCCGACGGACTGTCCGGCCTGGAGGCGTTCCGGGCCGACCGCCCCGACATCGCGCTCCTCGACGTGATGGTTCCCGGCCTCGACGGCGTCAGCCTGTGCCGGCGTATCCGCGACGACTCCACCGTGCCGGTCATCATGCTGTCGGCGCGCGCCGACTCGATCGACGTCGTCCTCGGCCTGGAGGCGGGCGCGGACGACTACGTCACGAAACCGTTCGACGGCGCCGTCCTCGTGGCCCGCATCCGCGCCGTGCTGCGCCGTTTCGGGCACGCGAGCGGCGGGGACCGTTCCGAGACACCGGGCGACGGCGCCGAGGGCGGGGTGCTGAGCTTCGGCGAGCTGGAGATCGACACCGAGGGCATGGAGGTGCGCCGGTCCGGGCAGCCGGTGGCGCTGACGCCGACCGAGATGCGGCTGCTGCTGGAGTTCTCGTCGGCGCCGGGCACGGTCCTGTCCCGGGACAAGCTGCTTGAGCGGGTCTGGGACTACGGCTGGGGCGGCGACACCCGCGTCGTCGACGTCCATGTGCAGCGGCTGCGCACGAAGATCGGCCAGGACCGCATCGAGACGGTGCGCGGCTTCGGTTACAAGCTGAAGGCCTGAGCGGGGACACCACGACATGCGGGGGATCTTCCGGCGCCTGAACCCGGCGCACGACGACACCAACGGCATCCGCACCGGCGTGCGGTGGAAGCTGAGCGCCGCCATCGCGCTGGTCGGCGCGCTGGTGGCGGTCGCGCTGAGCCTGGTCGTGCACAACGCGGCCCGCGTCTCGATGCTCGACAACGCGCGCGACCTCGCCGACGAACGCATCCAGATCGCGCAGCGCACCTACGAACTGTCCGGCCGGCCGAACTTCCCCAGCGTGAAGATCGACGACCCCGACCTGCCGGCGGCCCTCCAGACCAAGATGGAGCAGAACCGCCGGGCGACCTTCGTCACCGACCGCCCCAACGGCGTCCCGGACATCTGGGCCGCCGTCCCCGTCAAGGGCGGGCATGTGCTGTCCCTGCACACCGGGTTCACCGACCGCAGCACCGACATCCTCAAGGATCTCGACCAGGCCCTGGTGATCGGCTCGATCGCGGTGGTCCTCGGCGGCAGCGCGCTCGGCGTGCTGATCGGCGGCCAGTTGTCACGTCGGCTGCGCAAGGCCGCCCACGCCGCGAACGCGGTCGCCCGGGGTGAGACCGACGTCCGGGTGCGGGACGCGATCGGCGGGGTGATCCGGGACGAGACCGACGACCTCGCGCGCGCGGTCGACGCCATGGCCGACGCGCTCCAGCAGCGCCTGGAGGCGGAACGCCGGGTGACCGCCGACATCGCGCACGAGCTGCGCACCCCGGTGACCGGACTGCTCACCGCCGCCGAACTGCTGCCCCCGGGCAGGCCGACCGAGCTGGTCCTCGACCGGGCGAAGGCGATGCGCACGCTCGTCGAGGACGTCCTGGAGGTGGCCCGCCTGGACGGCGCCTCGGAACGTGCGGAACTCCAGGATCTGCTGCTCGGCGAGTTCGTGGCCCGGCGGGTGATCGCGAAGGACCCGGCCATCGTGGTGCGGGTGGTGCACGAGTCCGAGGTGACGACCGACCCGCGCCGCCTGGAGCGGGTGCTGTTCAACCTCCTCACCAACGCCGCCCGGCACGGCAAGCCGCCGATCGAGGTCACCGTCGAGGGCCGGGTCATCCGGGTCCGCGACCATGGCCCCGGTTTCCCGTCCGACCTGCTCGCGGACGGCCCGAGCCGGTTCCGCACCGGCAGCGCGGACCGCGCGGGGCAGGGGCACGGGCTCGGCCTGACCATCGCGGCCGGGCAGGCCCGCGTCCTCGGCGCCCGCCTCACCTTCCGCAACGTCCGCCCCACCGGCGCCCCGGACCACGTCCCCGCGGAGGGCGCGGTGGCCGTCCTCTGGCTCCCCGAACACGCCCCAACCAACACAGGCAGCTACCCCATGCTCCCGTAACCCCCACCCCACCAACCAACGGCCCCACCCCCACAGCCAACGGCCGGGCAACGCCACCAAAGCCCAAGACCAACGGCCCCGCCCCCACAGCCAACGGCCGGGCACCGCCGTTAAGGGGCCACGACCAACCGCCCCGACCATCCAACCCACGGCCGGGCAACGCCCTTAAGGGGCGCGGGCCTGCATCGATATGCGGCTCCGCCGCGCGGGCACGACAAGCCCCCACGGCCCCGCACCCGCCCACAACCCCTGTTTTTAGGGGCGCGGGGAACTGCGCGACCAGCCCCCACGGCGCCGCACCTGCCCACGACCCCTGTTTTTAGGGGCGCGGGGCTGTATCGATATGCGGCTCCGCCGCACGGGCACGACAAGCCCCCACAGCCCCGCACCCGCCCACAACCCCTGTTTTAGGGGCGCGGGGAACTGCGCGACCAGCCCCCACGGCGCCGCACCTGCCCACAACCCGTGTTTTAGGGGGCGCGGGCCTGCATCAATATGCGCCTCCACCGCACGGGCAGGCCCAGCCCCCACGGCCCGTGTCTTAGGGGCGCGGGGCTGTATCGATATGCGGCTCCGCCGCGCGGGCGCAACCAGCCTCCACGGCCCCGCACCCACCCACAACCCCGCATATCCAGGGGCGCGGGGAACTGCGCAAACCCCCCACCGGCCCGCACCCACACCCCGATAGCGACCCGCACCCCTGACACGCGCCCCGCACAAGCCCCCCGGCCGACAGGCCACCAGCCAGGGCCCGCCCGGGCCCGGACACACCCCCGCCAACGCCGAAGGCCCCCGTGGCGGACACCACCGAGAGGCCTTCAGCCCAAGCAGAGCGCAAGCGCTCAACCCCCGCCGCTCACACGGCCGTTCAGACCGCCTCGACGATCGGCGCCTGAATCTTCACGCCACCCTCAGCCCCGTCGGCAGACTCGCCCTTCGCCGGCCCCGCCCCCCGAAGGGCGACCTCCTTGACGAAGACGGAGGCGATGAGCGCGACCACGGCCACGACCGACCCCAGCAGGAACGCGGAGTGCGTCCCCGCGGACACCGCGTGCTGATACGCCTCCCGCGCCGCCTCCGGCAACTTCGCCAGACTCGCCGCATCCAGCTGCGCGGACTTCTCGGTGATCTGAGATCCCAACGCCCCCGCCCGCTCGGACATGACGTCCTGGACCCGGTCGTTGAACAGCGCACCCATGATCGCGACGCCGAACGAGGACCCGAGCGTACGGAACAGCGTGGCGGACGACGACGCGACGCCGATGTCCTTCATCTCGACGCTGTTCTGCGCGACCAGCATGGTGATCTGCATCAGGCAGCCCATGCCGAGCCCGACGACCGCCATGAACACACCGGACGTGAACCGCGAGGTCCCGGTGTCCATCGTGGACAGCAGATACAGCCCGACGATCATCAGGGCACTGCCGACGATCGGGAAGACCTTGTACTTGCCGGTGTTCGTGGTGACCCGCCCGGCCACCATCGAGGTGACGAGCATCGCGCCGAGCATCGGCAGGAGCAGCAGCCCGGAGTTGGTCGCGGAAGCGCCCTGCACGGACTGCTGGTACAGCGGCAGGAACAGCGTCGCACCGAACATCACGAAGCCGGTGATGAAGCCGATGACGGACATCAGCGTGAAGTTCAGGCTGCGGAAGATGTGCAGCGGCAGCACCGGCTCGGCCGCCTTGGTCTGCCAGAACACGAACCCGACGAGCGAGGCGACCCCGATGCCGGTCAGCTCCATGATGCGGGCCGAGGTCCACGCGTACTCCGAGCCGCCCCAGGTGGTGACGAGCACGATCGCGGTGATGCCGACGGTCAGCAGAACGACTCCGAGGTAGTCGATCCCGGCCTTGGACCGCTTCTTCGGCAGATGCAGGACAACGCTGATGAGGCCGAGCGCGACCACACCGAGCGGCAGGTTGATGTAGAAGGCCCAGCGCCAGCCCCAGTTGTCGGTGATCGTGCCGCCGACCAGCGGTCCGCCGATCATCGCGATGGCCATGACGCCGGCCATCATGCCCTGGTACTTGCCGCGCTCACGGGGCGGTATCAGATCGCCGATGATCGCCATGACGCCGACCATCAGGCCGCCCGCGCCGAGCCCCTGCACCGCGCGGAAGGCGATCAGCTCGCCCATGTTCTGGGCCATGCCGCTGAGCGCGGACCCGATCAGGAAGATCACGATCGACGTCATGAAGGTGGCCTTGCGGCCGTACATGTCGCCGAGCTTGCCCCAGACCGGGGTCGACGCGGCGGTCGCGAGCGTGTACGCCGTCACCACCCACGACAGGTGTTCGAGCCCACCCAGCTCCCCCACGATCGTCGGCATCGCGGTGCCCACGATCATGTTGTCGAGCATCGCCAGCATCATCGTGATCATGAGGGCGAGCAGGACCACCCGCACGCTTCTCGGTTGTTTCCCGGTCAACGGGTCGACCTCGTCGACCTTCGTCGTGTCCGCCATGGCCAGCCACTTCCCCTTGGTGCTTCCCCCCGGCCGACCACTTACTTGCCGCCCGGCTAGTTCACTACACTGCGGAAGGTAGCCCCGTAACTAGCCGGGCGTCAAGTAAGTTTTTCGGAGTGCGAGGATGGTCGGCACCATGGACGGCACCAAGCAGCAGCGCCGCGGAAACACCCGCCAGCGCATCCAGGACGTGGCCCTCGAACTCTTCGCCGAACAGGGCTACGAGAAGACCTCCCTGCGCGAGATCGCCGAGCGCCTCGACGTCACCAAGGCCGCGCTCTACTACCACTTCAAGACGAAGGAAGAGATCCTCGTCAGCATCTTCGAGGACCTCTCGCAGCCCATAGAGGCCCTGATCGAGTGGGGCAGGCGGCAGCCGCAGAACCTCGCGACCAAGCAGGAGATCATCCGCCGGTACAGCGACGTCCTGGCCGGCGCCTCCCGGCTCATCCGCTTCATGCAGGAGAACCAGGCGACGGTGAAGGAACTCCGCATCGGCGAGATGTTCCGCAACCGCATGATCGGCATGCGGGACATCCTCATCGACCCGGAGTCCGAGCTGATCGACCAGGTCCGCTGTGTCAGCGCGATGTTCACGCTGCACGCCGGGATGTTCGCCCTGGGCGACATCGAGGGCGACCCCGAGGCCAAGCGCAAGGCCGTCCTCGAAGTCGCCACCGACCTGGTGACCCGCGCCCACGAGGGCATGCAGGCCTCCTCCTAGCCGCAGATCCGACGCCGGTCGGGCACCCGTCAGGCATCCGTCGGGCGTCCGCCGGACGTCTGTCCGGCATCCGTGCAGGCAGCCATGCAGGCCGTCGGTCAGACGCTGACGCCCTGGGTGCGCAGGAAGGCGACCGGGTTGACGGCCGAGCCGTAGTTCGCGGTGGTCCGGATCTCGAAGTGGAGGTGCGGACCGCTGGAGTTGCCGGTGGAGCCGGAGAGCGCGATGTGCTGCCCGGTGGAGACGACCTGGCCGACCTTGACGTCGATCCGGGACAGGTGCGCGTACTGCGAGTACGTGCCGTTGGCGTGCTTGATGACAACGGCGTTGCCGTACGCGGGCCCGTCGCCGGCGCCGTTGCCGCCCGCCTTGACGACGGTGCCGCCGTGCGCGGCGCGGACATCGGTGCCGGTGGAGACGGCGAAGTCCTGGCCACTGTGGGTGGACTGCCACATGCCGCCGGCCTGCGCGTAGCTCGCGGAGAGGGTGTAGCTCTTCACCGGCGCGATCCAGGAGGCGTTCTTCTTGGCGGCGGCGGTCTTGGCCGACGTCTTGGCGGCGCTCTTCTTGGCGGCGGCCTTCTTGACTGCGGCCTTCTTGGCGGCGGCCACCTGCGCGCTCTTCTTCGCGGCGGCGCTCTTGGCGGCCTTGGCCTGCGCCTGGGCCTGGGCGGTGACGGCGCTGGCCGTACCGGCCGTGGCGGACACGCCGGTGATGTCGGCGGCGACCGCGACCCCGGCCCCCAGCGCGACCGACACTCCCAGGCCTGCGGCCAGGACGGTCGCACGGGCACGGAGCGTGGACGTGCGGGCGGAACGGGACGGGACGCGCGAAGACATGAAGACCTCATGGGATGGGGGACGAGGAAATCCATCCGGCGCGGACCGCGGGACGCGATCGCCGAATGGACCATCCCTTGGTAACCCGGGACCCCCCGGACCCCAAAACCCTCCAACTACGACGGAAGCTAGTATCTCGCCCCATATCCCCATGGACCTTGACAGGGAATCCATCGGGAATAGACCGGCCGATCACGGCGAAATCCGACGATCGCCCTGCCGTGGCCGCGCGGCCGAGGCCCCCTTCTGCCCGGCCGCCCCACCCGGCAAACCTCACCAGAGCTACTAGACCCGCTAGTACCGGACATATCCCCTGTGCGGCTTGTCACCGGACCCCGCGCCCGGAACCCGCCTCGATGTGACACCGGCCTCTCACTGACTACCACCCGGTAACCCTGTGGTTCCTTTTCAGCCACTCTGCTCGCCCAGCATGCTCCGGACAACGGCATACAGACGTGAGAAGAGGACCCCCATGACGAGCCGACGCCCCTGGGCGCACCGCATCGCCGTGACCGCCGTTTCCGCCTCCGCCTTCCTGGCGCTCGCGGTGCCGGCCCAGGCGGCGACCAGCACCGCCGCTGCCGCCGAGGACGTCGACTACGCGACCTGGCAGAGCGACTGCCAGGCCGTGATGGACCAGGCGCTGCCCTATGTGACGCAGCGGATCTCCGCCGGCAAGTCCGGCGAGAAGCGGGCCATCGTCTTCGACATCGACAACACCACGCTGGAGACCGACTTCGGGTTCAGCTACCCGCAGCCCGCCAACAAGCCGGTCCTGAACGTCGCCGAGTACGCCCAGCAGCACGGCGTCGCCCTCTTCTTCGTCACCGCGCGCCCTGGCCTGATCGCCGCGCCCACCGAGTGGAACCTGAAGCACGACGGCTACGAGGTCTCCGGTCTCTACGTCCGCGGCGTGTCCGACCTGTTCAAGGACGTCGCCGCGTACAAGACCGCGCAGCGCGTCGCCATCGAGAACAAGGGCTACACGATCATCGCCAACATCGGTAACAGCGCCTCCGACCTGTCGGGCGGCCACGCCGAGAAGACGTTCAAGCTGCCGGACTACGACGGCCAGCTCTCGTAACCCGCGACACGCCATACGGAAGGGGCCGGTGCTCGAAAGCACCGGCCCCTTCTGTTCTGCCGTTCTGTCCGGCTCAGCGTGTCCCTAGCGGGTCACGCCTCCTTGCTCAGGTTGGGTCCGGCACCGCCGGCCGCCTGCTCGATCGGCGGGACGTCGGGCAGGGCCGCCTTCTCCGCACCCCGGAAGGTGAAGGTCTGGGCCTCGCCCTCGCCCTCCGTGTCGACGACCACGATGTGACCGGGGCGCAGCTCGCCGAAGAGGATCTTCTCCGACAGCGTGTCCTCGATCTCGCGCTGGATCGTGCGCCGCAGCGGACGCGCGCCCAGCACCGGGTCGTACCCCTTCTTGGACAGCAGCTCCTTCGCCGACGAGGACAGCTCAAGACCCATGTCCCGGTCCTTGAGGCGCTCGTCCACCTTGCCCACCATCAGGTCGACGATCCGCAGGATGTCGGCCTGGGTGAGCTGCGGGAAGACGACGACGTCGTCGACGCGGTTGAGGAACTCGGGGCGGAAGTGCTGCTTCAGCTCGTCCGACACCTTGTTCTTCATGCGCTCGTAGTTGGTCTTCGTGTCGCCGGAGGCGGCGAAGCCCAGGTTGAAGCCCTTGGAGATGTCCCGCGTGCCGAGGTTGGTCGTCATGATGATGACCGTGTTCTTGAAGTCCACGACCCGGCCCTGGGAGTCGGTCAGACGACCGTCCTCCAGGATCTGCAACAGCGAGTTGAAGATGTCCGGGTGGGCCTTCTCGACCTCGTCGAACAGGACCACGGAGAACGGCTTGCGGCGGACCTTCTCGGTCAGCTGGCCGCCCTCTTCGTAGCCCACGTAGCCGGGAGGCGAACCGAAGAGCCGCGAGACCGTGTGCTTCTCGCTGAACTCCGACATGTCGAGGGAGATCAGCGCGTCCTCGTCACCGAAGAGGAACTCGGCGAGCGCCTTGGACAGCTCGGTCTTACCGACACCGGACGGGCCGGCGAAGATGAACGAACCACCCGGACGCTTCGGGTCCTTGAGCCCGGCACGCGTACGGCGGATCGCCTTCGACAGCGCCTTGACGGCGTCGACCTGACCGATGACCCGCTTGTGCAGCTCGTCCTCCATGCGCAGCAGACGCGAGGACTCCTCCTCGGTCAGCTTGAAGACCGGGATGCCGGTGGCCGTCGCGAGGACCTCGGCGATCAGCTCGCCGTCGACCTCGGCGACGACGTCCATGTCGCCGGCCTTCCACTCCTTCTCGCGCTTGGCCTTGGCGGCCAGGAGCTGCTTCTCCTTGTCGCGCAGCGAAGCGGCCTTCTCGAAGTCCTGCGAGTCGATCGCGGACTCCTTGTCCCGGCGGACACCGGCGATCTTCTCGTCGAACTCGCGCAGGTCCGGCGGCGCGGTCATCCGGCGGATGCGCATCCTCGACCCGGCCTCGTCGATCAGGTCGATCGCCTTGTCCGGCAGGAAGCGGTCCGAGATGTACCGGTCGGCCAGCGTGGCGGCCTGCACCAGTGCCTCGTCCGTGATGGAGACGCGGTGGTGGGCCTCGTACCGGTCACGCAGACCCTTGAGGATCTCGATCGTGTGCGGCAGCGACGGCTCGGCGACCTGGATGGGCTGGAAACGGCGCTCAAGGGCCGCGTCCTTCTCCAGGTGCTTGCGGTACTCGTCCAGCGTGGTGGCGCCGATGGTCTGGAGCTCACCACGGGCCAGCATCGGCTTGAGGATCGACGCGGCGTCGATGGCGCCCTCGGCGGCACCCGCACCGACCAGCGTGTGCAGCTCGTCGATGAACAGGATGATGTCGCCGCGGGTGCGGATCTCCTTGAGGACCTTCTTCAGGCGCTCCTCGAAGTCACCGCGGTAGCGGGAGCCGGCGACCAGCGCGCCGAGGTCGAGGGTGTAGAGGTGCTTGTCCTTGAGGGTCTCGGGCACCTCGCCCTTGACGATGGCCTGCGCGAGCCCCTCGACGACGGCGGTCTTGCCGACGCCGGGCTCACCGATCAGCACCGGGTTGTTCTTGGTACGGCGGGACAGCACCTGCATGACCCGCTCGATCTCCTTCTCGCGCCCGATGACCGGGTCGAGCTTGGACTCACGAGCGGCCTGGGTGAGGTTCCGGCCGAACTGGTCGAGGACCAGGGACGTCGAGGGCGTGCCCTCGGCAGGGCCGCCCGCGGTGGCGGTCTCCTTGCCCTGGTAGCCGGAGAGCAGCTGGATGACCTGCTGCCGCACCCGGTTGAGGTCGGCACCCAGCTTGACCAGGACCTGGGCGGCGACGCCCTCGCCCTCGCGGATCAGGCCGAGCAGGATGTGCTCCGTGCCGATGTAGTTGTGGCCGAGCTGAAGGGCCTCGCGGAGCGACAGCTCCAGGACCTTCTTGGCACGGGGGGTGAAGGGGATGTGTCCGGACGGGGCCTGCTGGCCCTGGCCGATGATCTCCTCCACCTGCTGGCGGACCGCCTCGAGCGAAATCCCGAGGCTCTCAAGGGCCTTGGCGGCGACACCCTCACCCTCGTGGATCAGGCCCAGGAGGATGTGCTCGGTGCCGATGTAGTTGTGGTTGAGCATCCGGGCTTCTTCCTGAGCCAGGACGACAACCCGCCGCGCGCGGTCGGTGAACCTCTCGAACATCGTTAATCGCTCCTCAGAGCGGTCAGGCAGTGGGGGGAACTTCCCCTCCCTGTCCTTCCGCAGCTTAGTCCCGCAAGCGGGGACCGCTCATTCCAACTGCCGACACCGGACCGAGAACCAACTCTGCCTCCTGACCCCGTACGCCGACATCTGCTCCAACCCGATGGTGCGAGACGATGTTCCCGCAGGCCAGGCAGTTACCCCTGTCTCCAGTACGCCGATGGCGAACGTGAGACGGCTCTTTCTGTGTGTCGCCCCCTCCCACTAGGGATGTCTTACCCGTAGGTACGGACAGTCCACATGCCTCGCGCGCCCGTTCCCTCCGCTATGGGCGAACAACCTCATGTCTTCCCCAGCCCCCACACACCCCTCTGTCGGCACACTGGGCGCTCGACAGGCCACCCAGCGTAACCCGGAGGCCTTTTCGGGCGTTGCGCTTGGCATGGTTGGCAGCCTCCGTCCGCTTCCCCCGCCCTCCGGTACGGATCGCGGCGCGATTCCGCTCCCCCGCCGCCCCCTGAATCCGGACGCCCCTCGTCCTCCCGGTCCGCCTCCGCACGGCCCCGAGGCGGTGCGCCACTGGTACGAGAACGAACTGGGGTGGGCGACGGTGCCCGCCTCCGCCGGATTTCCGGTACGACTTATCGTCGGCCGGGATTTCGACGTTCTGGAGGTGGCGGCCGAGGCGGGCCGGGCGGGGCTGCGTCATCTGGCGCCGGGCTCTCCGGTGGCCGTCCAGGGCGACCGGATGCGGCTGCTGGTGGCCGTGGGCGGCGCCGAGGAGCTGCCGGGGCTCCTTGAGTGGCTGGAGTGGGGCGGGCTGCCGCTCGATCTGACGGCGACCGGGGAGGGCGGCCTCATGGACGCGCCGCCGCCTCCCGGGGCGGGTCCGTGGACCACCGCGCACCGCCCGGACGACCTTCAGGGGGCCGCCGTCTGGATGCGACCCCCCGAGCCTGGATGCGAGGTGGAGGCCTCGCTGCCGGCGATGCCGGCCCTGGGGGGCGGTGGGGACGCCCCCGATCTCGTACGTCTCGTGGACACGGTGGCCACCTGGTGCCACCGTTCGCGGCTGCGGCGCTGATGCGCCCGGCCCCCGGCGTCCAGGCCGTGGACCTCGCCACTCGTCCGTGATCAGCCGTTGGCCTTCTCGTAGGCCTCGCGGATGGACGCGGGAACACGGCCGCGGTCGTTGACCTCGTAGCCGTTCTCCTTCGCCCAGGCGCGGATCTGCGCGGTGTCCTGGCTGCCGCCGGCCGTGACGCGGGCCTTTCCGCGACCACCCGAAGAACGCCCGCCGGTGCGACGGCCGCCCTTCACGTAAGCCTCCAGAAGGCCGCGAAGCTTGTCCGCATTGGCGGTCGTGAGATCAATCTCGTACGTCTTGCCGTCCAACGCGAACGTCACGGTCTCGTCCGCCTCGCCGCCGTCGAGGTCATCGACAAGAAGGACCTGAACCTTCTGTGCCACCGGGATTTCCTTTCATCCATAACGTGAGGGCCGGGGGCCTGCGGCATCCGCCGTTTCGCCGTCCCCTGTTATATGCAGTACAGCAGTACGTCGGAAAGCAAACCGCTTTTGCGGGAAAAACACAAACCCCCCGGAGAGACCGGCAGTCAGGGCCCGGTCCGGAAACATGCGCGTTTCGGACATAGGGAACGTGGGCAGGGCGGCCGGATCGAATACTCCGGGGCGATCACAGATGCAGAAGCATCCGCCTGTTGCCCAAGGTGTTCGGTTTCACCCGTTCGAGACCGAGGAACTCCGCCACACCCTCGTCATAGGAACGCAGCAGCTCCGCGTAGACATCGGTGTCGACCGGTGTCTCACCGATCTCGACGAAGCCGTGCTTGCCGAAGAAGTCGACTTCGAAGGTGAGGCAGAAAACGCGACGAACGCCGAGCCAGCGTGCCGTGTGCAGCAACTTTTCCAGCAACTGGTGCCCTACACCGGCACCCTTCAGGCCGGGCTTCACAGCAAGAGTGCGCACTTCCGCGAGGTCTTCCCACATCACATGCAGGGCACCTGCACCGACCACCTCGGCGTTGTCGTCCCGTTCGGCGACCCAGAACTCCTGGATGTCCTCGTAAAGCGTCACGGTCGCTTTGTCGAGCAGGATACGGTCACGAACGTAGGCGTCCAGGAGACGGCGTACGGCCGTGACATCGCTGGTACGGGCCCGGCGGACGGTGATGGCTTTAGCGCTGACTTCGGCGCGTTCGGGACGTTCGGCTGACATGTGCGGACGCTATCGCTCGGTGTCGTCCCGCGCCGCGCCGGGGTTCTGGTTCTCGTCTTGTGGGGTTTCCGGCCCCTGGACGATGCGTACGGCGTCCCGCAGGGCCTGTCGCTGTTCGTCGCTCATCATCCCGAAGAACGCGACGAGTGCGGCGGCCGGGTTGTCGCTCTGCGACCAGGCGTCGTTCATCAGGGCGGCGGCGTAGGCGGCCCTGGTGGAGACGGCTTCATATCGATAGGCCCGGCCTTCCGCCTCACGGCGCACCCAGCCCTTCTGATGGAGATTGTCCAAAACGGTCATCACCGTGGTGTAGGCGATGGTCCGTTCCTGCTGAAGGTCTTCCAGGACTTCTCGAACAGTCACCGGGCGGTTCCACTTCCACACCCGCGTCATGACCGAGTCTTCGAGTTCTCCCAATGGGCGAGGCACAGCTCCGACAATAGTGGGAGGTCCGGTCATTGACCCGCCGGACGGGCTCGTTCAGCGGCAAACAGCATCAAAAAGGGGCGTACGGCCCGGGAAACACCGGTGTCGCACGCCCTCGGGGCCCGCCGGCCTCAGCCGCCGTCGGTGGCGCCGGCCTGCCGGGTGCTCTCGGCGCGGGCGAGCGCGGCGTCGACGGCCGCGTCCTCCTTGGCCTTCATGGCGCCGCCCTGGGTCTTCACGATCACCCTGATCAGACCGATGAAGAACACGGCCATGACGACCGGGGGCACAAGCGCGGAGACGTAGTCCATGGGCCCAGAGTAGCCACGGGGGCGGGGTGGTCCGGGATGGGGGTCGGGGGATTTGGGACCCGGCGGGCGGAACCTTTTCCGAATCCTGGCCACCGGAATCCAGCCTTGGGCAGAACTTCTCATCGAATTCGAAGGGGGCGAAGGCGGCCCGACCGGCCGTCTTCGCCCCCTTCTTTCGAACGTTGTTCGGTTCAGCCGGCCGCCAACTCGCGCGATGACGACGTGGCCGAGGGGGCCGGTTTGCGGCGCGGCGGAAAGACCTCGCCCGGGGTGGGGATGGGCCGGGACGGTTTCTCCGGGGCCGGATTCGGGGTCGGGGTCGGAGTCGGGGTCGGCGCGGGGGCGGGCGGCGCCGGTCGACGCGCGGGCCGGTCGGCGGGGCGCCGGGCGGGGGTCTCCTCCGCGTCGTCGCCCGACATGGCCGACAGGCCGCCTGGAAGGGCCGTGAGGCGCGTGCGGGACGCGGGGACGGTCGGGGCGGCCTGCCGGGTCGTCGCGCGCGCCAGACGGGCCCTCACGTCCTGCTCGGCGGCGGCCTGGCAGTGGTCGAGCAGTGCCGCCGCGATCGGGTTGCCGCGCAGGGCCCGCAGGGCGGCGAGGTCGTCGGCGCCGGGCCGGTACCCGGCGCGCAGCGCCTCCTCAAGGAGGGTGAGGAAGCCGGCGGCGGTGCCGGGGAGCGCGGCGCGGTAGCGGGCGAGGTCGGCCAGCAGGAAGGCGCGCAGTCTGACGCCCTCGCACATCGCCTCGTCGAGGGACTCGGCGAGCCGGTGGCAGTCCTGGACGTCCTCGGCCGAGGCGGGGGCGGGGTTCAGGGCGAGGGCGAGCGCGCGGCGGAGCACACGCAGCTCCGCCGCGCCGAACGCCATGCCGCCGCGAGATCCGTATGGCGTGGGCATGCGGCGACGATACGCGCTAATCAGACAAACTCGACATAGGGGGCGGGTGTGGCGCACCTGGGGCCACCCGGTTGCGCCCGTGGCCCCGGGCACACCCCTTCCGTCCCGTCCGTCCCGTCCGTCCCGTCCGTCACATCCGTGACACGTTCCGCTCGTACACCAGGCGCAGCCCGACCAGCGTCAGCCACGGTTCGTGCTCGTCGATCACCGTCGCCTCGCCGAGCACCATCGGCGCGAGGCCGCCGGTCGCG
Source organism: Streptomyces sp. NPDC091279 (assembly GCF_044757465.1). NCBI lineage: Bacteria > Bacillati > Actinomycetota > Actinomycetes > Kitasatosporales > Streptomycetaceae > Streptomyces > Streptomyces sp. NPDC091279. The sequence goes on from NZ_JBIVVA010000003.1 coordinate 40,678, forward strand.
ATGACGGTGACCTCGTCCGGGTCGTCGGCCAGCTCGCGGGCCATCCGGGTCACCACGCCGTCGACCTGTCCCGCGAAGCCGAAGATGATGCCGGCCTGCATGGCCTCGACGGTGTTCTTGCCGATCACACTGCGCGGCCGGGCCACCTCGATCTTGCGCAGCTGCGCGCCCCGGACGCCGAGCGCCTCGACGGAGATCTCGATGCCGGGCGCGATCACCCCGCCGACGTACTCCCCGCGCGCGCTGACCGCGTCGAACGTCGTCGCCGTACCGAAGTCGACGACGATCGCGGGGCCGCCGTACAGCTCGACGGCGGCGACCGAGTTGATGATGCGGTCGGCGCCGACCTCCTTGGGGTTGTCGGTGAGGATCGGCACGCCCGTCTTGACGCCGGGTTCGACGAGGACGGCGGGCACGTCGCCGTAGTAGCGGCGGGTGACCTCGCGCAGCTCGTGCAGGACGGACGGCACGGTGGCGCAGATGGCGATGCCGTCGATGCCGTCGCCGAGTTCCTCGCCGAGCAGCGGGTGCATGCCCATCAGGCCCTGGAGGAGGACGGCGAGTTCGTCGGCGGTGCGGCGGGCATCCGTGGAGATGCGCCAGTGTTCGACGATGTCCTCGCCGTCGAACAGACCGAGGACCGTGTGCGTGTTCCCCACGTCGATCGTGAGCAGCATGCCGGTTACTCCGCCGCGCGCAGGTCCAGGCCGATGTCCAGGATCGGCGAGGAGTGGGTCAGGGCGCCTACGGCGAGGTAGTCGACGCCGGTGGCGGCGTACGCGGCGGCGTTGTCCAGGGTGAGCCGTCCGGAGGCCTCCAGGGCGGCGCGGCCGGCGACGATGCCGACCGCCTCTTCGCACTCGCCGGGCGTGAAGTTGTCCAGAAGGATGAGATCGGCGCCCGCGTCGACGACCTCGCGCAGCTGGTGCAGGGTGTCGACCTCGACCTCGATGGGCAGGTCGGGGAACGCCTCCCGGACCGCCTTGAAGGCCTGCGCGACGCCACCGGCGGCGACCACGTGGTTGTCCTTGACCAGGGCCGCGTCGAAGAGCGACATGCGGTGGTTGACGCCGCCGCCGCAGCGCACCGCGTACTTCTCCAGGGCGCGCAGGCCCGGGGTGGTCTTGCGGGTGTCGCGCACCTTCGCGCGCGTGCCGTCCAGCGTGTCCGCCCACGCGCGCGTGGCGGTCGCGATGCCGGAGAGGCGGCACAGCAGGTTGAGGGCGCTGCGCTCGGCGGTGAGCAGGTCACGCGTGCGCGTGGTGACCGACAGGAGCTTCTGTCCGGCCGCCACCCGCTCGCCGTCCTCGACGTGCCGCTCGACCTCGAACTCGTCCGCGCACACCACCGAGACGACGGCCTCGGCGACCCGCAGCCCGGCGACGACGCCCGCCTCGCGCGCGGTGAAGTCGGCGGTGGCGACGGCGTCCTCGGGGATGGTCGCGACGGTGGTCACGTCCACGCCGCCCGCGAGGTCCTCCTGGAGGGCGACGTTGGCGATGTCCTCGACCTCGACGGGGTCGAGACCGGCGTCGGTCAGCAGGTCAGCGAGGGCGGGGTCGAGCCCGCACTCCATGTATTCGGCGTACTCGGCGGATTCGGGATCGCCGCCCGCGCCACAGGCGCAGCCGTCACCGCAGCCGCCGGTCGACGCGAGGGGAAGGTCGGGGGTGCTCACTTCTGTCACTGCTCCTGGGGGCACGGGGACGGCCGGGTAGGGGGGAAGTCTGAGGTGTCCGTGGTGTCCACGGCCAGCGTCCGGTCAGGATTCAGCCGGACAACGATGTGACGGCGCCAGTCGGTGTCGTCGCGCTCGGCGTGGTCCTCGCGCCAGTGGCAGCCGCGCGTCTCCTGGCGCAGCCGGGCCGCCTCGACGAGCACGCGCGCGACCGCGAGGAGGTTGGTGGCCTCCCAGGTGTCGACGCCGGGCTCGGCGGTCTTGCCGTTCTCCTCCAGGGCCTCCCGCGCCTCCGCGTCCAGCCGTTGGAGGCGGCCCGCGGCACGGGCGAGGGAGTCGGCGGAGCGCAGGACACCGGCGCCGTCGGACATGATCCGCTGCACGGCGAGGCGGGTCTCGGGGGCGAGCAGCGGGTGGGCGGGCGGTTCGGGGCGGGCGGGGTGCTCGACGGGTACGCGTGCGTGGCGGCCGTCGGCGGCGATGTCGGCGGCGATGCGCTCCGCGTAGACGAGGCCTTCGAGGAGGGAGTTGGAGGCGAGCCGGTTGGCGCCGTGCACGCCGGTGCAGGCGACCTCGCCGCACGCGTACAGGCCCGGCACGGTGGTGCGGCCCCGGGCGTCGGTGCGGACGCCTCCGGAGGCGTAGTGGGCGGCCGGGGAGACCGGGACCGGGGCGGTGACCGGGTCGATGCCGTGGGCGCGGCAGGCGGCCAGGATCGTCGGGAACCGCCGCTCCCACATGGCGGCGCCGAAGTGCCGGGCGTCCAGGAACATGTGGTCGGCGCCCTGTTCGCGCATCCGGCGCATGATGCCCTTGGCGACGATGTCCCGGGGCGCCAGCTCGGCCAGCTCGTGCTGGCCCACCATGAAGCGCACGCCGTCCGCGTCGACGAGGTGGGCGCCCTCGCCCCGGACCGCCTCGGAGACCAGCGGCTGCTGTCCCTCGGCGTCGGCCCCGAGGAACAGCACCGTCGGGTGGAACTGCACGAACTCCAGGTCGGAGACCTCCGCGCCGGCCCGCAGCGCGAGCGCCACGCCGTCGCCCGTGGACACCGACGGGTTGGTCGTCGCGGCGAACACCTGGCCCATGCCGCCGGTCGCGAGGACCACCGCGGGCGCGTGCACCGCGCCCACGCCGTCGTGCTGCCCCTCACCCATGACGTGCAGCGACACGCCCGCCGTATGACCCTCGGCGTCGGTCAGCAGGTCCAGGACGAGCGCGTTCTCGATGGTGCGCAGCCCCCGCGCGCGGACGGCCTCGACGAGCGCCCGGGAGATCTCGGCGCCGGTCGCGTCGCCGCCCGCGTGGGCGATCCGGCGCCGGTGGTGGCCGCCCTCGCGGGTCAGCTGGAGTCCTCCTTCGGAGGACTCGTCGAAGTGGGCGCCGGTGTCGATGAGCCGGCGCACGGCGTGCGGTCCCTCGGTGACGAGGAGCCGTACGGCCTCCTCGTCGCACAGGCCCGCGCCCGCCACCAGCGTGTCGTCCAGGTGCTGTTCGGGCGTGTCGCCCTCGCCCAGGGCCGCGGCGATGCCGCCCTGCGCCCAGCGGGTGGAGCCGTCGTCGAGGCGCGCCTTGGTGACGACGACGGTGCGCAGCCCGGCCGCCTCGCAGCGCAGGGCGGCGGTGAGGCCCGCGACGCCGGAGCCGACGACGACCACGTCCGCGGCGATGGACCAGCCCGGGGCGGGCGCGTGCAGACGTATGCCTGTGCTGGTCACGGGGCGGCTCCGAAGGTCAGCGGGAGGTTGTCGAGCAGCCGGGTCGTGCCGACCCGGGCGGCGACGGCGAGGACGGCCTCGCCGGTGAAGTCGTCCCCGATCTCGGTGAAGTCGGCCGGGTCGACGAGCGCCAGGTAGTCCAGGACCAACGGCGGGTTGGCCCGGGCGGCGTCGTCCAATGCGAGCCGGGCCGCGGCGCGCACGGCGGCGGGAGCGCCCGGCAGGGCCTTCGCGACGGCGTGCGTGTCGGCGGCTGCGCGGGACTCGCCGAGCGCGCTGAGGGCCTGCGCACGCGCGTGCGTGGCGGGCACTTCGCGGGCCCGCGCGCGCAGCGCCTCCTGCGCCGCGTGCCGGTCCCGGCCGGCGAACAGCGCGCGGGACAGCGCGAGCGCGGTGCGCCGTTCGGAGGGCGTGAGGTAGCGGTTGCGGCTGGACAGGGCGAGGCCGTCCGGCTCGCGCACGGTGGGCACGCCGACGATCTCGACGCCGAAGTTCAGGTCCCGCGCCATGCGGCGGATCAGGGCGAGCTGCTGGGCGTCCTTCTGCCCGAACAGGGCGGCGTCGGGCCGGGTGAGGTGCAGCAGCTTGCCGACGACCGTGAGGACGCCGTCGAAGTGCCCGGGGCGCGTGGCACCCTCCAGGCGCTCCCCCATCGGGCCCGCGCTGATCCTGACCTGCGGCTCGCCGCCCGGGTACACCTCGTCGACGGAGGGCGCGAACACGGCGTCCGCACCGGCCTGTTCGGCGATCTTGACGTCGGCGTCGAGGGTGCGCGGATACCGGTCGAGATCCTCACCGGCCCCGAACTGAAGGGGGTTCACAAAGACGGTGACGACGACCTCGCCGTCCGGCCCGACGATCCCGCGCGCGGTCCGCACCAGAGTGGCGTGCCCTTCATGCAGCGCACCCATGGTCATGACAACAGCCCGCCGCCCCACCCGCGCCCGCGCGTGCAACTCCCCGGCAGTACGCACCAGAACGGCACTCATCGCACACCCCCTCCCGCGTGCGTACCTGCGGGCAGGGCATCGGCGGCGTCGATCGGACCGGCCGCGGTTCCACGCGAGGTGTCCGGGGTCGGCTGGTGGCCTGTGTGGGTGCGCGCGTGGCTCACCCGAGCCGGGTTCCGGCGGCCCGTGTGCACGGTGTCTATGGAGCGTGACACGGCGTTGTTCATCGGGTGTCTCCCTCGGCTCCGGTTCCGGTGCCTTCGTCGGCGAGTACCCCGAGGAGGTCTTCGGCCAGCTCCGGCTTCAGGAGGCCGTGGGCGAGCGCGCGGTCGGCCGTCGCCCGGGCCATCGCCAGGTACCCGGCGACGGTCTGCGGTGCGTGCGTGCGCAGCTCCGTGATGTGCGCGGCGACCGTGCCGGCGTCCCCGCGCGCGACCGGCCCCGTCAGCGCCCCGTCGCCGGAACGCAGGGCGTTGTCCAGAGCCGCGCCGAGCAGCGGCCCGAGCATCCGCGCGGGGGACTCGACCCCGGCCTCGCGCAGCAGCTCCATGGACTGCGCGACCAGCGTCACCAGGTGGTTGGCGCCCAGGGCGAGGGCCGCGTGGTAGAGCGGGCGGTGCTCCTCGGCGATCCATTCGGGCTCGCCGCCCATCTCGACGACGAGAGCCTCGGCGGCCAGCCGCAGCTCCTCGGGCGCGGTGACGCCGAACGAACAGCCGGCGAGGCGCTGGACGTCCACGGGCGTGCCGGTGAACGTCATCGCCGGGTGCAGCGCGAGCGGCAGCGCGCCCGCCCGCAGCGCCGGGTGCAGCACGCGTGCGCCGTACCGTCCCGAGGTGTGCACGAGCAGCTGGCCCGGGCGGACGGCGCCGGTCTCGGCGAGGCCCTCCACGAGCCCGGGCAGGGTGTCGTCCGGGACGGTGAGCAGGACCAGCTCGGCACGGGCCATGACCTCGGCGGGCGGCACCACGGGCACGTCCGGCAGCAGCTGCGCGGCACGGCGCCTGGAGGCGTCGGAGACCGCGGAGACGGCGACCGGACGGTGTCCGGCGAGCTGGAGGGACGCGGCGAGGGCGGGGCCCACCCGACCGGCGCCGACGACGCCGACGGTGAGCCGCGCGGGGCGGTCCCGGGGATCTGGTGGTTGGACTGTACTCACGCGACGGTGGCCTTCCCGTTCCAGTCCGCACTGGGTACCGGACGATTTCTCGTCATGTTAACGCGATCTGCGGGACCCGGCCCCGGTTGTCCACAGGCTGTGGGCGGACTCTCGGCACGCGCGCGTACCCGCGAGGAAGCGGGGAACGGGGGGGCGAGCGCGGGGCCGCAACGTATCGCAGGGCGCCCCGGAAGTCCCACGTTGCGCGTGGCCACACACGCGTGGAGAAGCACGGGCCGCGACGACCGTGACGTCGGTGCCTTGGCACGTGGCCACGCACGCGTGGAGAAACAGGGCGCCATCGAGGCAACGATCCTGCCGGGCCGGAGGCGATCGTCCGGGGCCGACATACTCGGGTGCCCGCATCAAGACGCGCGCGGCATGATCCGGGCATGAGCGAACCGGCCGAGCAGACCACGCACCCCACGACTCCCCCAGCCCCCGGGCACCCCGGCCCGCCCGAGAACGGCACGGACATCGAGCAGTCCCGTCAGTCGGAGGAGCGCGCCGACACCGAGCCGGTCGAAGAGGCCACGGCCCCCGAACGGCCCGCCCCACCCCAAGAGGTCACCGCCGACGAGCGGCTCGCGCGTCGTCGGGCACGGCGCCAGGGCGCTCACCGCAGCGCGCGGCGCGTCCTCGCCCGCCCCGGCTATGTGGGCACCCTCCGTGAACGCCTCGCGCTGCTGGACGGCGTGGACAGCGTGTACGACCTGGACGAGCGCGTCGACCTCTATGGCGACGGCGTCGTGGAGGCGCTGGAGGAGAAGGTCGCCGGGCTGCTCGGCACCGAGGCCGCCGCGTTCTTCCCGTCGGGCACGATGGCGCAGCAGGTGGCGTTGCGCTGCTGGGCGGGGCGCACCGGCAACCCGACCGTCGCCCTGCACGCGCTGGCCCACCCCGAGGTGCACGAACGCGGTGCGCTCAGCCAGGTCAGCGGTCTGCGCCCGGTGCGGATCACGAGCGAGCAGCGGATGCCGACCGCAGATGAAGTACGCGACTTCCCGGAGCCGTTCGGGACCCTGATGCTGGAACTGCCGCTGCGGGACGCCGGTTTCGTGCTGCCCTCCTGGCAGGAGCTGACCGAGGTGGTGGCTGCCGCGCGCGAACGGGACGCCGTGGTGCACGTCGACGGGGCCCGCCTGTGGGAGTCGACGGTCCATCTCGGCCGTTCCCTTGAGGAGATCGCGGGCCTCGCGGACAGCGTGTACGTGTCGTTCTACAAGTCGCTCGACGGCTTCGGCGGCGCCGCGCTCGCCGGGCCGAACTCCCTGATGGAGGAGGCCCGGACCTGGCGTCATCGGTACGGAGGCCAGATCTACCAGCAGTTCCCGACGGCGCTGGCGGCCCTGGCGGGTCTGGAACGGGAGCTGCCCCGGCTGCCTTCCTACGTCGCGCACGCGCGCGTGGTCGCCGATGCCCTGCGCGCGGGGTTCGCGGCGGCCGGGGTGCCCTGGTCGCACGTGCACCCCGAGCGCCCGCACACCCATGAGTTCCAGGTCTGGCTGCCCTACGACGCCGAGGTGCTCGCCGAGGCCGCGATCCGGCAGGGCGAGGAGAGCGGGACGCTCCTGTTCACGGACGCCTGGGACGCCAAGGGCCCCGGGCTCGCCGTCACCGAGGTCTCCGTCCGCGCGGAGGGCCTGGAGTGGACGGCCGACGACGTGACGGCGGCCGTCGCCGACTTCGTGGCCCTCCTCGGGGAGGAGACCGGCGCGCGGTAGCGGACGGGTCAGCAGGTGGTGCGCGGGCGCAGCAGTCGGCGCAGGGCACGCCGTACGCGCCCGTCTGCCGGTGGTCCGGCGAGGGCCGCAGTGAGGTGCCGGTGGTCGCGCCAGTCGCGCACGACCTGCCACTCCCCGCTGCCCGGCGCGGGCGGGTCGGGCATCCCGAGCTGCCGGGCGCGGTAGGTGTCGAGGAGGTACTGCTGTGTGAGGCTCATGACAATCCGCCCTCTCGGGACGTGTCCCAGCGATGGGGAAGGGAGATGGGAACGGGGACGGGGAGGCGTTGTCCGCTGCTGCCCCGGTGGCTCCACCCTGCGCCTTCGTCGGCCGTGCGGTCGCGTCGATTGACGTCCGCAGTCAATCGGGGACGCCGTTGTCAGTGGTGCGGTGCACCATGAGGTCATGAGCGTGCACATCGACATCGCGGGGCTACGGACGGAGAAGATCGCCTTCGTGCCCTCTCCGCTGGCCGAGCTCTGCATGGCGCTGCACGCGCTGTCCGAGCCCGGCCACCACCCCGGCCTCCAGGCCTGGGCGACGGGCGTGACGGCCCGCCTCGACCCGCACCTGGCCGACCGGATGTGCGAGGCCGACTTCCTGTGGCGGACGACGTTGTCGGACCTGTTCCTGCCGTTCGCGGGCGTTCCGGGGCGCAGCGCGTTGCCCGGCGGGACCATCGCCGAGGATCTGAGCCTGCTGGACAAGCTGACCGACGAGCAGTTCGTGGACGCGGCGCTGGAGTTCACGTGCGTGTCGTCGTACGGCTCGCCCGGGCCGGTGCTGCTCGACGACTCGGAGCAGCGGCGGCGCGCCGTGGAGCTGGCGGCCTCGCGCGGGCCGCAGCAGGTCCGGTTCACCGAACGGCTGCTGTCCGACCCGCCGCGGATACGGGCGTGGTTCAGGCAGTTCGTGGAGGACTGCGAGGAGGCGTTCTTCTCCCAGACCTGGGCCCGCCTCGGCCACCAACTGGCCGCGGACGCCCGTCACAAGACCGACCTGCTGCGCCGCAAGGGCCTCGCGGGAGCGCTCGCCGCGGTCTCCCCTGCGGCGGGCGTGGACGAGTCGGGCACCCGCATCACCGTCGACAAGCTCGGCGAGGGCCGCACCCGCACCGGTGACGGCGGCCTGCTGCTCATCCCGACCAGCATGGGCTGGCCGCACCTCAGCGTCCTGCACCGGCACGGCTGGCAGCCGGTGCTGCACTACCCGGTCAACTCCCCCGAGTTGGCCTCCCCGCCCTCGGTCGAGCAGCTCGCGCTGCGGATGGCCGCGCTGTCCCACCCGGTGCGGATGCGGCTCTGCCGTCACCTCGCCCGCAGCGCGTACACCACCGGCGAGCTGGCCCAGATCCACGGCATGTCCGCGCCCGAGATATCCCGGCACCTGGGGGTGCTGAAGAAGGCGGGCCTGCTCACCACCCGCCGCCGTGGCCGCTACGTCCTGCACCAACTGGACGTGACGGTGGCGGCCCGCCTGGGCAGCGACTTCCTGGAGGGCATCCTCCGCTGACCCACCCGGAGGAGACCCACCGAGCCCCGCCGCCCCGGCCGGAGGTGCCCCAGCCGAGCCCCACTCCGGCAGGTCCCCCGCGCCCGCGACCAACGGCACCACCGCGACCCCCATGGATACGACCAGGAACTCACCTGACCAGGAGGTCACTTGAACGGAACGCGTCCGGAACAGGACGTCAGTCGAACCGTACGTGCCGGATGCCGATCCGGACCTGGCGAAGCCGCGTACGCAGCGCGCCCTCGTTGTTGGGCCGCAGCGTCAGCCCGGCCAGCACCGCGATCCGGTCGGCCGTCTTCGGCACGGTCGAACGGTCCGTCCACAGATGCTCGGCGAACTCCTCCTCGCGCAACCGCTCCAGACAGTGGTCGAGCTGCTGCACCGCCCAACTCTCGTTCCGCAACGGGGCGTTCTTCCTGCTCAGGCCCCGAAGCAGGTCCCCGAGGCTGCGCTCACGCAACCGTCGCAGCACCGTCTCCCGTTCGGCGAGGAGCGTGAAGTGCCGTACATCGTGCCCGAGTTCACGCAACCGGCCGACGGTCTCGGCGAAGCAGCCGGAGTCGGTGACCGTCATCGGCACGATCACCACGCCCTCCCGCCGGGTGAGGGCGAGATCGAGCACCTCGACGACGCCCTCCCGCCAGGACGCCAACTCCCGGAAGTCGCCGCGCAGTTCGGGAGGCAGCATCCGACGCAGGCCAAAACCGGGATGCTCGGGGTCACAGACGACGCTGCCCCGCAGCCGCCGTTGGATCTCGTACGCGGTCTGTGTCTTGCCGCCGCCGAACGGCCCGTTGATCCACAAAAGCATGCGCAGACCCTAGTGGGAACGGGTTACACGCAGGTCACGCCCCCAACGGCCCGCCCCGGCGCCTCAGCCGTGGCCGCCCGCGCGGACCAGGCCCGTCTCGTAGGCCAGGACGACCACCTGGACCCGGTCGCGCAGGCCCAGCTTGGTGAGGATGCGGCCCACGTGCGTCTTCACCGTCGCCTCGGACAGCACGAGACGGGCCGCGATCTCGCCGTTGGACAGGCCCTGGGCGACCAGCACCATCACCTCGCGCTCCCGGCCGGTGAGCCGTTCCAGCTCCTTGCCCTGGGGTTCCTGGTTCGCGCTGGGCAGCATCGGCGCGAACCGGTCGAGCAACCGGCGCGTGGTCGAGGGCGCGACCACGGCGTCGCCGCTGTGCACGGAGCGGATCGCGGTGAGGAGTTCGCCGGGCGGCACGTCCTTCAGCATGAAACCGGAGGCGCCCGCCTTCAGCCCGGAGAACGCGTACTCGTCCAGGTCGAACGTGGTCAGGATCAGCACCTTCGGCGGCTCCGGCTCCGAGCAGATCCGCCGGGTGGTCTCCACGCCGTCGAGCTTCGGCATCCGGACGTCCATCAGGACCACGTCGACGTCGGTCGCCCGCAGCACCTGGAGGGCCTCGACGCCGTCCCCGGCCTCGGCGACCACCTCCATGTCCGGCTGTGCGGCGAGCACCATCCGGAATCCGGTACGGAGCAACGCCTGATCGTCGACGAGCATGACGCGGATCGTCATCGCAGCCTCTTCCGTTCTCTTCCGTGGGCGTCGGCGCTGGTCGCCGGGGTCGTGACAGGTGTCAACGCGGGGCACACGTCGATGTCAGGGTGCGGGTTTGAGCGGCAGCAGGGCGCTGATCCGGAATCCCCCGCCCGGGCGCGGTCCCGCGTCCAGCGTGCCGCCGACCATACCGACCCGCTCGCGCATGCCGATCAGGCCGTGCCCCTGGCCGTCCGGGCCGCCCTCCTCGTACAGCTCCTGCGGGGCGCCCTTGCCGTCGTCCTCGACGAGCAGCCCGAGGCCGTCGTCGAAGTAGACGAGCCGGACGCTCGCACCGGCGTTCGGGCCGCCGTGTTTGCGGGTGTTGGTCAGCGCCTCCTGGACGATCCGGTACGCCGTCAACTCGACGCCGCTGGGCAACGGGCGCGGGGTGCCCTCGACCTTGAAGTCGACGGGCAGCCCGGCGATCCGGCACTGCTCGACCAGGTCGTCTATCTGTTCGACATCGGGCTGGGGGACGTACTCGCCGACCTCCTTGTGCTCGCCGGTGCGCAGCACCCCCAGCAGGCGGCGCATCTCCGCGAGCGCCTGCCGACCGGTGGACGAGATCGTCTCCAGGGCCTTCTTGGCCTGGTCGGGAGCGGCGTCGAGGACATAGGCGGCGCCGTCGGCCTGCACGACCATGACGGACACGTTGTGCGCGACGACGTCGTGCAGTTCACGGGCGATACGGGCGCGTTCGGCGGCCACCGCGACCTTGGCCTGCGCCTCGCGCTCCTTCTCCAGCCGGGCCGCGCGCTCCTCCAACTGGGCGAAGTACGCGCGCCGGGTGCGCATCGAGTCACCGAGCACCCAGGCGAGCGCGAACGGCACCGTCATGAACACGGTGAGCGCGAGGTTGCCGACGAAGCTGGTCTCGCCGTTCGGCCAGCGCAGTTGCGCCAGCGGCGCCGCGCCGAGCCCCAGGACGAGCGCCGTGCGGGAGGGCCAGCGGGCGCCCTGGACGGCGACCGTGTAGACGATCACCAGCATCGCGAAGTCGGCGGGCTGGGTCGCGACGTTCAGCGCGACCTGCGCGAGGCCGACCCCGATCGCGAGCAGCAGCATCTTCTCCGGCATCCGCCGGCGCAGCGCGATGATCAGGCAGAGCAGCAGCGCGATCGGGACGGTGAACGCGAGCGAGTCGGTGCCCCGCGTCTCCTGCCCGGCCGCCGCGCTCACCACCGAGATCCCGAACAGGACGACGGCCCAGAGGGTGTCCACCCCGGTCGGGTGTCGGCGGAGGAAATCGTAGAGGCGCTGCACGTAACCCAGCGTAGGGAAGCGGAATGCCCACCGGGGTCAACCGGAGGGTCGATCCCCGTCCCCCGCGCGTACTCCCCAAGGTGGAGGCTCCGTTCCTCTGTGCCCCTAGTCTTGAACGGTGATTCAGCAGATGTCGTCCCCCACGCGCGCGTGGCAGGGCTGGCGGGAGGCGGCCGAGGGCGCCCTGTACGGGCCCGGCGGCTTCTATCACCGCCCCGAGGGACCCGCCGGGCACTTCCGGACGTCGGTGCACGCCTCGCCGCTGTTCGCCGGCGCGGTGGCCCGGCTGCTGTGCCGGGTCGACGAGGCCCTCGGCCGGCCCCCGGTGCTCGACTTCGTCGACATGGCGGCGGGCCGCGGTGAACTGACCGTCGGCGTGCTGGCCGCCCTCCCCGCCGAGGTCGCCGCCCGCACCCGGGCCCACGCCGTCGAACGCGCCGCCCGCCCCGAGGGCCTCGACCCCCGCGTCCGGTGGCTCCCCGCACCGCCGCCCGGCATCACGGGGCTGCTGTTCGCCAACGAGTGGCTGGACAACGTCCCTGTCGACATCGCCGAGACCGACGCGAGCGGCGTCGTCCGGCACGTCCTGGTGCGGCGGGACGGCGTCGAGCGGCTCGGGGAGCCCGTCACCGGCGCCGACGCCGCGTGGCTCGCCCGGTGGTGGCCGCTGGCGGCCGGGGAAGGGCTGCGGGCGGAGATCGGGGCGCCCCGGGACGCGGCCTGGGCGGCGGCGGTCGGGACGGTGGAGCGCGGTCTCGCCGTCGCCGTCGACTACGCGCACGCCCGCGACACGCGCCCCCCGTTCGGCACCCTCACCGGTTTCCGGAACGGCCGCGAGACGTCCCCGGTCCCGGACGGCACCTGCGACCTGACGACCCACGTCGCCCTGGACGCGTGCGCGGCGGCGGGCGTGATCCGGAGTGGGCGGGCGACCGGGGCCCGGGCGCCCGGGGCGGACCGGCCCCAGGGGCCTGCGGCGGACCCGTCGGATTCCGCGCCCCCGCACACGACAGACCTCGCGCCCGCACGCCTCGCGCCTGCCGGCGCCCCCCGCCTCCTCCCCCAGCGCACAGCTCTCCGCGCCTTCGGTATCGACGGCGCGCGCCCCTCGCTCGCGCTCGCCTCCACGCACCCCGCGTCCTATCTGCGCGCCCTCGCGAGCGCCGGTGAGGCCGCCGAACTCACCGCTGCCGGAGGCCTCGGCGACTTCGGCTGGCTACTGCAACCGATCGGCATCCCGGACCCCCCGATCGACGCCCCCGCGTGAGGAGCGCCGAGCGGGGAGGGCGTGCCTTCACGACGCCCTCTTCCTGAAGGGCTTCAGGAGGCCGCCGTATGACGCCTCCTCAAGACTTCGCAAGAAGGGCGCATAGAAGGGGCCGCCCCCGGTAGGCGCCCTGTTGACGCCGCCCGGCTCCTCCTTGTCGACGTTCGCGCCGCTCTACTTGTCGATGTCTCCGACCACGAAGAACAGGGACCCCAGGATCGCCACCATGTCCGCGACCAGCGTCCCCGGCAGCAGTTCCGCGAGGGCCTGGATGTTGTTGTAGGACGCCGAGCGCAGCTTGAGCCGGTACGGGGTCTTCTCGCCCTTGCTGACGAGGTAGTAGCCGTTGATGCCGAGGGGGTTCTCGGTCCACGCGTACGTGTGGCCCTCGGGCGCCTTGAGGACCTTGGGGAGCCGCTGGTTGATCGGCCCCGGCGCGAGGTCGGCGAGCCGGTCGAGGCAGGCGTCAGCGAGGTCGAGGGCGACGTGGGTCTGTTCGAGGAGCACCTCGAAACGGGCCAGGCAGTCGCCCTCCCGCCGCCCCACGACCCGCAGGGTGTCGCGCAGTTCCCCGTAGGCGAGGTACGGCTCGTCGCGCCGCAGGTCGAAGTCGACGCCCGAGGCGCGCGCGATGGGCCCGCTCACGCCGTACGCGTGCACGGCCTCCGGCGCGAGGACGCCCACGCCCCGCGTGCGCCCCCTGAAGATCTCGTTGCCGAGCACCAGATCGTCGTAGACGTCCATGCGGGAGCGGACGGCGGAGACGGCCGCACGCGCGCGTGTGGACCAGCCGGCCGGCAGATCCTCCTTGAGGCCGCCGACCCGGTTGAACATGTAGTGCATGCGGCCGCCGGAGACCTCCTCCATGACGTTCTGGAGGACCTCGCGTTCCCTGAAGGCGTGGAAGACCGGGGTGATCCCGCCGAGTTCCAGCGGGTAGGAGCCGAGGAACATCAGGTGGTTGAGGACCCGGTTCAGCTCGGCGAGCAGCGTGCGCGTCCACACCGCGCGCTCGGGGACCTCCATGCCGAGCATGCGCTCCACGGCGAGGACCACGCCCAGCTCGTTCGAGAACGCCGACAGCCAGTCGTGGCGGTTGGCGAGCATGATGATCTGCCGGTAGTCGCGGGCCTCGAAGAGCTTCTCCGCGCCCCGGTGCATATAGCCGATCACCGGCTCCGCGCGCGTGATGCGCTCACCGTCAAGGACCAGCCGCAACCGCAGCACGCCGTGGGTGGAGGGGTGCTGGGGGCCGATGTTGAGCACCATGTCGGTGCTCTCCGCCGCGCCGCCGACGCCGACCACGGTCTCCGTCGTAGGAGTCATGGACACAGTCTGTCCTACGTACGCTGGCCCCATGGATACGGGGAGCGCGCGGGACACGGGCGGGGCGCGGGGCACGGAGGCCGAGCCCGGCTGGACGGGGCTGCCGCCGGGGCTGTTGCGGATGCGGCGGCTGTTGCTGGTGGTGTGGCTGGGCCTCGCAGCCGTCGCGACCGGGCTGCTGCTGGGGCTGCTGGTGGCGCCGGTGTGGGCCGCGTTCGCGCTGCTGCCGCCGGCGTTCGCCGTCTGGGGCTGGGGGCTGATCGGCCGCAACTGGCGGTCCTGGCGGTATGCCGAGCGCGCCGACGACCTGCTGCTCAGCCGGGGTGTGCTGTGGCGTCAGGAGACCGTCGTGCCGTACGGGCGGATGCAGCTGGTCGAGGTGACGTCCGGGCCGGTGGAACGGTACTTCGGGCTGGCCAGCGTGCAGTTGCACACGGCCGCCGCCGCGACCGACGCGACCATCCCGGGCCTCGACCCGGCCGAGGCCGAGCGGCTGCGCGACCGGCTCACCGAGCTGGGCCAGGCTCGATCGGCGGGGCTGTGACGACGCCGGGCGCCGAGGACACCGTCGGGGCCGCGGGGCCCGTCGCCGAGCAGCGGCTGCACCCCGTGACGCCGCTCAGGCGGGCGTGGGCGCCGGTGGCCGTGCTGATCGGGTGGGCCGTGCACGACCCGGACCAGGCGCAACGGCAGCTGACCCGGCTGACGACCACGACCCTGCTGATCGCGCTCGCCGTGCTGATACCGGCGGCCGCCCTGTACGGCTTCCTCAGCTGGTGGTTCACGCACTACGCGGTGACCGAGTCCGAGTTGCGCATCCGGACCGGACTGCTGTTCCGGCGCACCGCGCACATCCGGCTCGAACGCGTCCAGGCCATCGACGTCACGCAGCCGCTCCTCGCGCGCGTGGCGGGCGTCGCCAAGCTGAAGCTCGACGTCATAGGCGCCGACAAGAAGGACGAGCTGGCCTTCCTGGGGGCGGGCGAGGCGCGTGCGCTGCGCGCGGAACTCCTGGCGCGCGCCGCCGGTTTCGCACCCGGCACGGCGCACGAGGTAGGCGAGGCTCCGGCGCGCGAGCTGCTGCGCACGCCCCCGCGCGACCTCGTGATCTCCCTGCTGCTGACGGGCGCCACCTGGTGCTCCCTGGCCGCCGCGCTGGTCGTGCCGCCGCTGCTGTGGATGGCCACCCACAACCTGTGGACGGTCCTCGCGACCGCGCTGCCGCTGCTGGGCACGGCGGGCGCGAGCAGCGCGGGCCGGTTCGTCACCGAGTACGACTGGACGGTCGGCGAGTCCCCCGACGGGCTGCGCATCGACCACGGGCTGCTGGACCGCGCCCACGAGACGGTGCCGCCGGGCCGGGTGCAGACCGTGCGGATCGTGGAGCCGCTGCTGTGGCGGTGGCGCGGCTGGGTGCGGGTGGAGCTGGACGTGGCCGGTTCGTCGAACTCGGTGCTGGTGCCGGTCGCCCCGCGCGCGGTCGCCGAGGCCCTCGTCGCGCGCGTGCTGCCCGGCGTGACCGTGCCGTCGCCGGCCGAGCTGACCCGCCCGCCGGGCCGGGCCCGCTGGTGCGTGCCGCTGTGGTGGCGGGGCCGTCGGGTCGCGGTGACCGACGCCGTGTTCGTGACCCGGCGCGGGCTGCTGCGGCGGCGCCTCTCGCTCGTCCCGCACGCGAAGGTCCAGAGCATCCGGCTCTCCCAGGGGCCCTGGAGGCGCCTGTGGCGGCTCGCGGACATCCACGTGCACACGGGGGCCAACAAGACCGTCACGGCCGGTCTGAGGGACGCTCAGGAGGCCGCACGGCTGCTGAGCGCGCAGGCCGAACGATCCCGCACCGGCCGCCGGGACGCCGTTCCCGACCGCTGGATGGCCCCGTAGCCCCGCTGCGGCCCCGGAACACACCGAGGGGCGTGCGCGGCCGTAGCCCCGCACGCCCCTCGGTCGTGAGGTGCGCCCCCGTCAGGACACCGCGCTGCGCAGCCCCGTGAGGTCGATGTGCTCGGTGTCGTCGTGCGCGGTCAGGTCGATCACCTGGCCGACCGCGGGCGCCTGCGCGTCGGCCCGCTTGAACTCGGCCTCCGTCTCGGCCTTGTGCAGCGCGAGCGCCTCCTGCCCGACGACGTCGGCGAGGTCCTCGTTCTGCATCGAGGCCAGGGTCGCGTGCTCGGCCTCGTCCTTGGTGCCGAAGAAGTCGAACCCGCCCTGGACCAGCGGGCGCCTCGCGCCCGTGCCCGGCACGACGGCCACCGCGGTCGGCGCGACGAAGTGCCCGGGCGGTGTCGGGGACGGCTGCGCGCTCCGGTCCGGGCTCACGGCGGTCGCGCGCGCGGGTGCGTCGACCGCCGGGGACTGCCCCTGCGCCTCGTCCTCCTGCGCCGCGTCCGCGTCGCCGGTGGCCACGGGGGTCGCCGCCGCCCCGCTCCCGGGCGCGTCGTCGCTCCGGCGCGGACCGCCGATCCTCGCGGCGGCGCCGGACTCGGGGGCACCCCGGCCGTGCGCACCGCGCCCGGCCCGCACGCCGCCGTCCCCGTCACCGTCGGGACCGTCCCCGTCGGAGACCCGGGCAACGTCGGACGCCCGGGCAACGTCGTCCTCGGCGTCGTCGGCCGGTGCGGAGCCGTCGGCCTCGGGGGCGTCGCCGTCGAGCCGCTTCAGCGCCGCCTCGGCCCGCAGGAACAGCCGGGAGCCCTCGGGCGAGAAGACCCCGGGCGCCTGGGCCGCGTCAGCGTCAGCGTCGGCGTCGGCGTCGGCGTCGGCGTCAGCAGCAGCAGCGGGCTTCGGGGCAGCCACAGCCCCGGCGTCCGTCGGTGCGGCCGGGAGGGCGAGCGGGGCGGCCTCCAGTTCGAGGAGGCGGCGTCCCTCCAGGGCCGTCGCCCGCTCGGTCTCCGCCGTGGCGTACCGGCGCAGCAGAGCCGCGTGTTCGGTGCGCAGGGCCGCCAACTCGGTGCGCTTGGCCCGAAGTCGCTGTTCCAGCTTGCCGCGCAGGGTGCGCGACTCCTCCAGGTCGGACTCCAGCTCGGCGATGCGTTCCTCGCTGCGCCACTCGTCGCTCGCCCGCGCGCGTGTCAGCTCGGCGACCCGCTTGCCCGCGTGCGTGTCCCAGCGGCGCATGACGGCCGCCCCGACTATCGCGGTCGCGGCGGCGATCGCGGCGAACACCCGGAGCACGGCGGGTGCCGTGAACACCCACGGACCGAAGGCGCAGGCAAGAGAGATGCCCGCTATGGCCGACGGCGGCAGCAACCGGTGGAGGGGCGGGGAATGACGATGACGTCCACGTGGCATGGCCAGAAACTTACCGCGCGTAGGCGAACGCTGGCGCCCCGCCCCACAAAAAGGCGGCCCTGTCGAAACGTTCACGGGGGATCAGGAATTACGGCCCACCGAATTCACCAAGATCATTTTCCCGGAAGGTGCCGCGAAGTTCCCGGCGAAGTTCCCCGCGCAGTTCCCCGGGGAGAAGGCGGGAAGGGGGCGTGAAGAGTCCCGGAGAGGGCCGGTCAGCGCCTTCTCCTGAACCGCCCCGGACCCGGCGCCGAACGCACCCCGGCGCCGCCCTCAAGGCCCTGTCCGCACCGCCCCTGACGTCCCGTCGACACGATCGACGCCCGCCCGTTCAGCGGTCGCTGAGGCGGCCGCTGAGCCACTGGAGAGCGGGCGGAATCTCGCGTCGCCAGGTGTTGAAGTTGTGACCGCCGCTATCCAGGATGATCGACGAGATCCGGGTGACGCCGGTGGCCTCCACACGCCCTATGAACTTCATCGTGGCCGCGTAGTTGGATTCCCCGACCCGGCTGCTGCTGACGAGCAGGGAAGTGTTCGGCGCCGGTTCGTGCTTGAGGTACCACATCAGGTCGGCGCGGTTGCGGAGCGCCTTGTCGCCGTGGAAGAGATCGCCCGTGGTGGGGTCGATCGGCGCCTTGTAGTACGGCGAGAGGCCGACCCCGGCCGCGTACACCTTGGGGTGGTGCATCGCGAGCTTCAGCGCGCAGTAGCCGCCCGTGGAGTCGCCGATGATGCCCCAGCTGCCCGGCTCGCGGCCCACCCGGTAGTGCGCGAGCACCGCGTCGGGCAGGTCCTTGGCGAAGAACGTCTCGGTCCGCGGGCCCCTGGGGATGTCCACGCACTCGGTGTCCCGCGGCGGCGCCACCGTCGGCCGCAGCATCACCAGGATCATCGGCTGCATCCGGCCGTCCTTGGCGAGCGCCTGCGCGGTGCGCGGATAGTGCAGCTTCTTGAAGAGGGCCTCGGCGGTGCCCGGGTAGCCGGTCAGCACGACGGCCGCCGGGAACGTCCGGGTGCGGAAGCGCGCCTGGAAGTACTCCGGCGGCAGATACACGTACGCGGGGGTCGCGATGCGGGTCGTGCGGCCGACCACGTCGACCTTCTGGATCTCACCGCCGATCTGCGGCCTGGCGTCACCCACGCGCGCGGTGTCGACGATCTGGAGCGGGCCGCCGGAGCCGCCCTGCGCCGTGTGGTTGATGACGACGCCCTGGTCCTTCTCCCGGCCGAAGAGGTCCGCCCAGCTGGCGTAGAAGCCGAACGCCTGGTTGGCGGCGAGACCGAGCGACATGAACAGGGCCAGCTGGGTGGCGAGCAGCAGGACGACCCGTCCGCCGACGACCCGCCAGTTCCGCCGGGCGAGTCGCGGCCACAGCCATACCGTGCCGCCGAACAGCAGTACGGCGAACAAGATCGCCAGCACCAGCACCTTGTTGCTCGTGAGACCCATGGACAGCTTCCTGCCTGTACTTTCTCCGTAGCCCCCCACCGCTTCGCGAGGGCTTGTCCGGGACTTTCCCGGACCTTTGAACCGGCTTTGAGGAGATGAGTGAACCTCATACTCCGAGACACCGTCCTAGAGGGCGCAATGTCGCCGGATGCCCGAATCGGGCCCGGGTCCAAGATCTCTCGCGGAACTACGGGATGCGATGTCTGTCAAGACAGATGAGGAAATGTCGGGCGGGGTTCCCCCTCGAACACGCGCTGCGCGGTTCGTCCCGCGGGGACCGCGCCCCGAGGCGGTTCCCGTCCTCGTGGCCCGGGCCGGCGCCCTCGTGGGCCTCCTGGACGTCGCCGCGGGCGTCTTCCCACGGTTCCGGCACAGCCGGATGCACACGATCGCCGAGGTGCTGCCGGGCGCGCTCGGGCCGTTCGCGGCCGCGCTCTCGCTCAGCTCCGGCGTGCTGCTGCTCCTGCTCGCGCACGGGCTCAGGCGGCGCAAGCGGCGGGCCTGGCGGGCCGCGGTGGTGCTGCTGCCGGCCGGCGCGGTGGCGCAGTTCATGTACCGCCACTCCGTCATCGGCGCGCTCATCTCCCTCGCGCTGCTCGCCCCGCTGCTGATCCACCGCGACCAGTTCGCGGCGCTGCCCGATCCGCGCAGCCGCTGGCGCGCGCTGGCCAACTTCGTCCTCATGGGCGCCGGTTCCCTCGTCCTCGGACTGGTCATCGTCAGCGTCCACCCGCACCGCATGGTCGGCGACCCGAGCCTGGCCGATCGCCTGACCCACGTCCTGTTCGGCCTGTTCGGCTTCGAGGGGCCGGTCGCCTACCAGGGCACCACCTCCTGGACCGTCGCCTTCTCGCTTGGCGCCCTCGGCCTGCTCACCGCGATCACGACGATCTACCTCGCGTTCCGCCCCGAGCACCCGGCCGCCCGGCTCACCGCGCAGGACGAGACGCAGTTGCGCGCCCTCCTCGACAAGCACGGCGGCCGCGACTCCCTGGGCCACTTCGCGCTCCGGCGTGACAAGGCCGTCGTCTTCTCGCCCAGCGGCAAGGCGGCCGTCACCTACCGGGTGGTGTCCGGCGTGATGCTCGCCAGCGGCGACCCCATCGGCGACGTCGAGGCCTGGCCCGGCGCCATCGAGCGCTTCATGGACGAGGCGACCTCGCACTCCTGGACCCCCGCCGTGATGGGCTGCTCGGAGACCGGCGGCGAGGTGTGGACCCGCGAGACCGGGCTCGACGCCCTCGAACTGGGCGACGAGGCGGTGGTGGACGTCGCGGATTTCTCCCTCGCCGGCCGTGCGATGCGCAACGTGCGCCAGATGGTCAAGCGCATCGAGCGCGCCGGTTACGAGACCCGGGTCCGACGCGTCCGTGACCTCGGCGAGGCCGAGCTTGAGCGCATCCGGGAGGCCTCCGACGCCTGGCGCGGCACCGACACCGAGCGCGGCTTCTCGATGGCCCTGGGCCGGGTCGGCGACCCCGCCGACGGCGACTGCCTGATCGCCACCGCGCACCAGGCCGGCGACGGAACGGGCCCCTACGGCGACCTCAAGGCGGTGCTGCACTTCGTGCCCTGGGGCCGCGACGGCGTCTCCCTCGACCTGATGCGCCGGGACCGCTCAGCCGACCCCGGCATGAACGAACTGCTCATCGTCGCCGCCCTCCAGGCAGCGCCGAAACTCGGCATCACGCGCGTGTCCCTCAACTTCGCGATGTTCCGCTCCGCCCTCGCGCGTGGCGAGAAGATCGGCGCGGGACCGGTGCTGCGCGCCTGGCGCGGGCTCCTGGTGTTCCTGTCCCGCTGGTTCCAGATCGAGTCGCTGTACAAGTTCAACGCCAAGTTCCAGCCGCGCTGGGAGCCCCGGTTCGTGGTCTACCGGGCCTCGGCCGACCTGCCCCGCATCGGCTTCGCCGCGATGCAGGCCGAGGGCTTCGTCGACGTCGCCCTGCCGCTGCCCCGCTTCCTGCGCCGCCGCCGGACCACGCCCCGCCCCTGCGCGCACGTCCCCCAGGAGCACGACGTACGCGCCGCCTGACCCCCTCGCGCCCCGGCCGACGGCCCGAACGGAACCCCTGTCCCGCCCAGAAGCAGGGGGTGCCCGCTCGGGCCGTCGGGCTCTGCGGCCTGCCCCGGGGCCTAGGCTGAACGTATGAGCAAGCAGAACGGACGCGGGCGGGTCGCCGGTCTTCCGGAATGGGACCGCTGCGCGGTCATGGGCGTCGTGAACGTGACGCCGGACTCGTTCTCCGACGGCGGACGCTTCTTCGACGCCACGTCCGCCGTCAAGCACGGCCTCTCGCTGGCCGCGGAGGGCGCCGACCTGGTCGACGTCGGCGGCGAGTCGACCCGCCCGGGCGCCGCCCGCGTGGACGAGGCGGAGGAGCTGCGGCGTGTCGTCCCGGTCGTGCGGGGCCTCACCTCCGAGGGCGTCCTCGTCTCCGTCGACACGATGCGCGCCTCGGTCGCCGAGCAGTCCCTCGCGGCCGGCGCCGTCCTCGTCAACGACGTCAGCGGCGGCCTCTCCGACCCCGCGATGATCCCGCTCGTCGCGGCGGCGGGGGCACCCTTCGTCGTCATGCACTGGCGCGGCTTCCTCCAGGGCGACACCGTCAACGGCGTGTACGACGACGTCGTCGCCGAGGTCATCGACGAACTGCACGCACGCGTGGAGGCCGTTCTGGCCGGCGGGGTCGCCCCCGACCGGATCGCCGTCGACCCGGGCCTCGGCTTCTCCAAGAACGCCGAGCACGACCTCGTCCTCCTCGCCCACCTCGACCGGCTGCACGCCCTCGGCCACCCGCTGCTGGTCGCCGCCTCCCGCAAGCGCTTCCTCGGCCGCGTCCTGGCCGACCCGAAGGGCGCGCCGCCCCCCGCGCGGGAGCGCGACGCCGCCACCGCCGCCGTCTCCGCCCTCGCCGCGTACGCGGGCGCGTGGGCGGTGCGCGTGCACGAGGTGCGCGCGACGGCCGACGCGGTACGGGTCGCGCACGCCGTGGAGACGGCGCGCGCCACCGGCCACACGCCGGGCACGTCCTCCCACACGCCCTCCGGGGCGGGCCGGTGAGCGCCCCGCACACCGACGTCGAGCAGGTGGAGGCCGCCAACACCGCCTTCTACGAGGCGATGGAGCGCGGTGACTTCGAGACGGTGTCCGCGCTCTGGCTCACCCCGGCCGAGCTGGGCGTCGACGAGGAGTACCACGACCCGGCCGACACCGGCGTGATCTCCTGCGTGCACCCGGGCTGGCCTGTGCTCACCGGGCGCGGCGAGGTTCTCAGGTCGTACGCCCTGATCATGGCGAACACGGACTACATCCAGTTCTTCCTGACCGACGTGCATGTCTCCGTCACCGGCGACACCGCCCTGGTGACCTGCACCGAGAACATCCTCAGCGGCGGCCCGGCCCCCGAGGGCGGCGCCGAACTGGGACCGCTGGTGGGCCAGCTGGTCGTCGCCACCAACGTGTTCCGCCGCACCGGCGACGGCTGGAAACTCTGGTCCCACCACGCCTCCCCGGTCCTCACCGAGACCGACGACGACGAGGACGACACCACATCGCCGTGAGCGGGCAGACGGGAAGGAGACGGCCGGACGGCCGTCTCCCGACGCCCGTCGGGACGGAAGAGCGGGGCAGAGTGGTTGGACACACGAACCCGTGGGTAGGGGCGGCTACCAACCCGTGAGCCGCCGGGTTCCGCAGGGGAAACACACGGTGAAACCTCCTGGACCCGGCGCGGCCCGCGCCCCCGAGGCCCGGCGCTGTCAGTGCCCGCGGGTAGATTCGTCCGTGTCCGGTGTGCCGCCCGCACCCGGCACCGACCGGCCGAGACCGACGACTGGCAGGAGTGATTCGCGTGGATCGTGTCGCGCTGCGCGGCCTCAAGGCCCGTGGACACCACGGCGTGTTCCCCAAGGAACGCGAGGAGGGCCAGACCTTCATCGTGGACCTCGTCCTCGGCCTGGACACCCGGCCGGCCGCCGCCGACGACGACCTCACGAAGACCGCCCACTACGGCGTCGTCGCCGAGGAGGTCGTGGCCGTCGTCCAGGGCGAGCCCGTGAACCTCATCGAGACGCTCGCCGAGCGCATCGCCCAGGCCTGCCTCAAGCACGAAGGGGTCGAGGAGGTCGAGGTCTGCGTCCACAAGCCGGACGCGCCGATCACCGTCCCGTTCGACGACGTGACCGTCACCATCACCCGGAGCCGAGTATGACCGCGTTCTTCACCGCGGGTCAGAGCGACCCGACCGTTCAGCCGGTGCCTGCCTCCGTCGTTCAGCAGGTGGACGCGGCGGACACCACCCTGCACAACCCCCAGCGCGCCGTCGTCGCCCTCGGCGCCAACCTGGGCAACCGCCTGGAGACCCTCCAGGGCGCCATCGACGCCCTGGAGGACACGCCCGGCGTCCGCGTCAAGGCCGTCTCCCCGGTGTACGAGACGGAGCCGTGGGGCGTCGAGCCCGGCAGCCAGCCCACGTACTTCAACGCGGTCGTGCTGCTGAAGACGACCCTGCCGCCGTCCTCGCTCCTGGAGCGCGCCCACGCCGTCGAGGAGGCCTTCTACCGCGTCCGGGACGAGCGCTGGGGCGCCCGCACCCTCGACGTCGACATCGTCGCGTACGCCGACGTCGTGGACGACGATCCGCACCTGACCCTCCCGCACCCGCGCGCGCACGAACGCGCCTTCGTGCTGGCCCCCTGGTACGACGTCGACCCGGAGGCGCGGGTGCCCGGCCACGGCCCGGTCGCCGACCTCCTCCACACCGTCACCCGCGAGGGCGTCGAACCCCGCAAGGATCTGGAACTTCACCTGCCCGAGTAGTCGTTAAGGTCAGGACGACACTGTCCGGGACCGGGGGAGCTGAAGGAACACCGTGAGAGAGCTGCGTATCAGGGTGCTGGTCGGCGTGTTCGTCGTCGCCGGCATCCTGTCCTGGGCGGGCGCCCGTCTCTGGAACTCGGTGGGGAGCCTCCCCAGCGTCCCGCTGGCCGCGCCCGTCGTCCTGGCCCTGATCGCCGTGATCCTGCTCGCCACGGCGCTGTCGATCCGCGCCCGCCTCAAGGCCCAGCGCGAACGGCGGCCCGAGGCCAAGGGTGTCGACCCGCTGATGGCGGCCCGCGCGGTCGTTTTCGGCCAGGCCAGCGCCCTGGTCGCCGCCCTCGTCTCGGGCATGTACGGCGGCACGGGTGTCTTCCTGCTGGAGATCCTCGACATCCCGGCCCGCCGCGACCAGGCCATCTACGCCGGCTTCTCGGTGGCAGCGGGCATCGCCGTCATAGCGGCCGCCCTCTACCTCCAAAAAACCTGCCGCCTCCCCGAGGACAACGACCCCAACCCCCCCAACGGAGCCCCCGCCTCCGCCTGACAGCCGCCCCCGAGCTTCCAACCCACGGCCGGGCAGCGCCGCTGAGGGGCGCCGGGCCGCTATCAACGTACGGCCAGGTCACGCCGCTAAGGGGCGCGGGGCTGTATCAATATGCGGCTCCGCCGCGCGGCCGCGACCAGCAGGCCGAACATTCCAGCCCACGGCCAGGCAGCGCCCCCGTAAGGGGCGCGGGGCTGTATCAATATGCGGCTCCGCCGCGCGGGCGCGACCAGCCACGACGCCGCCGCACCCGCCCACCGGGCACCGCACCCCACCCACAGGGCGCCGCCCCCGCCCACCGGGCACCCTCAAAACTACCGAGCCATGATCAAGCTCATCGCCTCGTTGCGAGTCGCGGGGTCCCGCAACTGCCCCCGCACCGCGGAGGTGATCGTCTTCGCCCCCGGCTTCCGCACCCCCCGCATGGACATGCACATGTGCTCGCACTCGACGACAACGATCACCCCACGCGGCTCCAGTATCGACATCAACGAGTCCGCCACCTGCGTGGTGAGTCGTTCCTGCACCTGCGGCCGCCGCGCATAGACATCCACGAGCCGAGCCAGCTTCGACAACCCGGTGATCTTCCCGTCGGCCGACGGGATGTACCCGACATGGGCCACGCCCACGAACGGCACCAGGTGATGCTCACAGCTGCTGAGCACCTCGATGTCCTTCACCAGCACCATCTCGTCGTGCCCGAGATCGAACGTGGTCGTCAGCACATCCTCCGGCCGCTGCCACAGCCCCGCGAAGATCTCCCGGTACGCCCGCGCCACCCGCGCCGGTGTCTCCCGCAACCCCTCGCGGTCGGGGTCCTCACCCACGGCTATCAACAGCTCGCGAACGGCATTCTCGGCGCGCTTCTCGTCGAAGTCGCCGCTCGATGCCTCGCCGCCGAGCGACACGGGGTCGATCATCTGGGTGCCTCGTTCCTGTGCGGTGCGTGGGAAATCACGCCTCTGATCTGCGGGCCTACGGAAACGCCGCGCCCCCCAGGCTAAAACCTGGGGGGCGCGGCATGCACTCCGGGCCCATCGGGGCCCCCGGAAGCGGTCAGCTCTCGGGGTTCTCCTCCGGGGTCGTCTCGGTCGCCGGTGCGGAGTCCGCAGCCGGTGCCTTGGCGGTGGAGACGGCCGGCGTCGAGCCGTTGGCGCCGTTCGTCAGTGCGAGCTCCTTGGGGGAGAGCACCGGCGGACGGGTGGACGGCGTACGCCGGGACGAACCCGTCCAGGCGGGCCGGGGCGGGCGCTTGACGATGGTGGTGAAGACCTCGGCGATCTCCTCCTTGCCCAGCGTCTCCCGCTCCAGCAGTTGCAGGACGAGGTTGTCGAGGACGTCGCGGTTCTCGACCAGGATCTCCCAGGCCTCGTTGTGCGCGTTCTCGATGAGCTTCTTGACTTCCTCGTCCACCAGAGCGGCGACCTCTTCCGAGTAGTCGCGCTGGTGAGCCATCTCACGGCCGAGGAAGGGCTCGGTGTTGTCGCCGCCGAACTTGATCGCACCGAGTCGCTCGGTCATGCCGTACTGGGTGACCATCGCGCGGGCCGTGGTGGTGGCCTTCTCGATGTCGTTGGCGGCGCCCGTGGTCGGGTCGTGGAAGACCAGTTCCTCGGCCGCGCGCCCGCCCAGCATGTAGGCGAGCTGGTCGAGCATCTCGTTGCGGGTGGTCGAGTACTTGTCCTCGTCCGGCAGGACCATGGTGTAGCCGAGGGCCCGGCCGCGCGACAGGATGGTGATCTTGTGCACCGGGTCGGAGTTCGGTGAGGCCGCCGCGACCAGGGCGTGTCCGCCCTCGTGGTACGCGGTGATCTTCTTCTCCTTGTCCGACATGATCCGGGTCCGCTTCTGCGGGCCCGCGACCACCCGGTCGATCGCCTCGTCCAGCATGGAGTTGTCGATCAGCTTCTTGTCGCTGCGGGCGGTCAGCAGCGCCGCTTCGTTGAGCACATTGCTCAGGTCGGCGCCGGTGAAGCCCGGGGTGCGCCGGGCGACGGCCGCGAGGTCGACGTCCGGAGCGACGGGCTTGCCCTTCTGGTGGACCTTGAGGATCTCCAGGCGACCCATCAGGTCCGGCGGGTCGACCGCGATCTGCCGGTCGAAGCGACCGGGGCGCAGCAGCGCCGGGTCGAGGATGTCGGGCCGGTTCGTCGCGGCGATGAGGATCACGCCGCCCTTGACGTCGAAGCCGTCCATCTCCACGAGCAGCTGGTTCAGCGTCTGCTCGCGCTCGTCGTGACCGCCGCCGAGGCCGGCGCCGCGGTGGCGGCCGACCGCGTCGATCTCGTCGACGAAGACGATCGCCGGGGCGTTCGCCTTGGCCTGCTCGAAGAGGTCACGGACCCGGGAGGCACCGACGCCGACGAACATCTCGACGAAGTCGGAACCGGAGATCGAGTAGAAGGGCACCCCGGCCTCGCCGGCGACGGCGCGCGCGAGGAGCGTCTTGCCGGTGCCGGGACGGCCGTACAGGAGTACGCCCTTGGGAATCTTGGCGCCGACGGCCTGGAACTTCGCCGGCTCCTGGAGGAACTCCTTGATCTCGTGGAGCTCCTCGACGGCCTCGTCGCAGCCCGCGACGTCCGAGAACGTCGTCTTCGGGGTGTCCTTGGTGATGAGCTTCGCCTTGGACTTGCCGAAGTTCATGACGCGGGAGCCGCCGCCCTGCATCTGATTCATCAGGAACAGGAACACGACGACGATGAGGACGAAGGGGAGCAGGGAGAGCAGGATGCCGACAAAAGCGTTCTGCTTGGTCGGCGAGACGGTGTAGCCGTCGGGGATCTGCTTGTCCTGGTACTTCGTCTGAAGAGTGCTCGCCAGAGCCACGCCCTGGTCGCCGATGTAGCTCGCCTGGATCTTCGAGCTGCCGTCGACCTTGACGCCGTCCTTGAGCTGGACCTTGATGGTCAGCTCGTCACCGGTCGTCAGTTTGGCCTGCTCGACCTTGTCGTCATTGATCGCCTGGACGACCTTGCCGGTGTCCACCGTCTTGTAGCCGCCGGACGAGCCGACGACCTGCATCAACACGACCACGGCAAGGACGGCCAGCACGATCCACATGACCGGCCCACGGAAGTATCGCTTCACGTCCATCCATACGGAGCGAATTCGCCCCGTCCCTCCTGCCATAGTGAGTTTGATAAGACAGTTCTTCTGACGGTACCCCAGCATTGTGGCCCGAAGACGCACAGGAGAGCTGGCACACCCGTCTGCATGCTCCAACGGCGGGAGGCCCGCCGGGGTTCCCGATCGTCCTACCGGGTTGAGCCCTTCGGGTTGCCCCGGGTTCAGCCGCCGTAGACGTGGGGCGCGAGCGTACCGACGAACGGGAGGTTGCGGTACTTCTCGGCGTAGTCGAGGCCGTAGCCGATGACGAACTCGTTCGGGATGTCGAAGCCGACCCATTCCACGTCGATGGCGACCTTCGCGGCGTCCGGCTTGCGCAGCAGCGTGCACACCTTCAGCGAGGCGGGTTCGCGGGAGCCGAGGTTGGAGATCAGCCAGGACAGGGTCAGCCCGGAGTCGATGATGTCCTCGACGATCAGGACGTGCTTGCCCTTGATGTCGGTGTCGAGGTCCTTGAGAATCCGCACCACACCGGAGGACTGGGTGCCCGCGCCGTAGGAGGACACGGCCATCCAGTCCATGGTGACGGGGGTGGACAGCGCCCGCGCGAGGTCGGCCATGACCATCACCGCGCCCTTGAGGACACCGACGATGAGCAGGTCCTTGCCCGCGTACTCCGCGTCGATCTTCGCGGCCAGCTCGGCGAGCTTGGCGTCGATCTCTTCCTTGGTGATGAGCACCTTTTCAAGATCGGCGCCCATGTCTTTCGCGTCCACCCGCATCACTTTCGGTCGGTCGTCCCACCGGCCTGCCCGGACGTCGGAGGGTCGCTCCTGGTCCCGGGACTCAGCCTTGCCGGATGACCAGTCTGCCACCCTGCCGTTGGGCGACGACCCGGCCGGGGAGGTTGATGGCCTTCTGACCTCGCCATCCGGTGATGAGACGGTCGACTTCCTCGATGTGCCGGGCGAACAGCGACCCGGCGGGGGCACCGGCGTCGATGGCCGCGCGGCGCAGAATCCGGCGGCGTACGGCGGGCGGCAGCGCGTAGAGCTTGGCGCACTCCAGCACGCCGTGGTCGTCGCGGACGGAGCCCTCCACCCGGCGGGCCCAGTCGTCCAGGGCGTCCGCGTCGTCGCGGGAGAGCCGGGCCGTCCTGGCCAGCGCCTCGACGACGCCCTTGCCGAGCGCCTTCTCCAGCGCGGGCAGGCCTTCGTGTCGCAGCCGGGAACGGGTGTAGGCGGGATCGGTGTTGTGCGGGTCGTCCCAGACCGGCAGCGCCTGCACCAGGCAGGCCTTGCGGGCGGTCTGGCGGTCGAGTTGCAGGAAGGGGCGTCGGTAACGGCCGTCGGCCCCCGAGACCGCGGCCATTCCGGACAGGGAGCGGATGCCGGAGCCGCGGGCGAGGCCGAGCAGGACGGTCTCGGCCTGGTCGTCGCGGGTGTGGCCGAGCAGGACGGCGGCGGCGCCGTGCCGGGCGGCGGCGGCGTCGAGGGCGGCGTAGCGTGCGTCGCGGGCGGCGGCTTCCGGGCCGCCCTCGCGGCCGACGGTGACGGCGACGGACTCGACCGGGTCGAGGCCGAGCCGGCGAAGGCGCAGGACGACCTCGTCGGCGCGCAGATCGGAGCCGGGCTGGAGGCCGTGGTCGACGGTGATGCCGCCGGCCCGGACGTCGAGCCGGGGGGCCTCGAACGCGAGAGCGGAGGCGAGGGCCGTGGAGTCGGCGCCGCCGGAGCAGGCGACGAGCACGAGCGGGGACGGCGGGCGCCCGGGCCCGGCGGCCGGGGTGGCCCGGTGGTCGTTGAGGATGTCGTGGAGGACGCGGCGTACCGCCAGGCGTATCGCCGCGACCGCAGGATGGGGACCCATGTCCGGTTCCCTTCATGAAGTTTTTGGGGGGAGGCGTGAACCCGGGAAGGTCACTCAGAGTGTGTAGATGGTGACAGAACCGAGCCGTTACCCGAGCATCGCACGCCTACCCATCGCCCACGGTCCCTCGGACGGGTGATTGCGGGGGCGTTCGCCTGCCGTCGGCCGGATTCCCCTCACGACCCGCCCCCGGGTTCACGACTCGGGCTTGCGGTGCACCCGTGTGACCCAGTCCGCCGGTTTGGCGATCTCCGCCCTCGTCGGGAGGGTGTTGGGCGAGGTCCACACCCGGTTGAAGCCGTCCACGCCGACCTCCTCGACGACGGCCCGCACGAACCGTTCGCCGTCGCGGTACTGGCGGAGTTTGGCGTCCAGGCCGAGCAGTTTGCGCAGCGCGGAGTCGAGCCGGGAGGCGCCCTTCGCGCGGCGCTGCTGGAACTTCTCGCGGATCTCGGCGACCGACGGCACGACGGCCGGGCCGACGCCGTCCATCACGAAGTCGGCGTGGCCCTCCAGGAGGGACATCACGGCGGTGAGGCGGCCGAGGATCTCCCGCTGCGCCGGCGTCTGCACCAGCTCCACGAAGGACCGCCCGCCGTCGTCCTCCTCGGCGTCGGGCCGCGCCCCGGACAGCGACTGCGCCGCCTCCCGCACCCGCTCCAGAACGGTCATGGGGTCGACGTCGGTCTCCCCCAGGAACGACTGGATCTCGCCCTCCAGATGGTCCCGCAGCCACGGCACGGCGCTGAACTGCGTGCGGTGCGTCTCCTCGTGCAGACACACCCACAGCCGGAAGTCGTGCGGCTGTACGTCGAGTTCGCGTTCGACGTGAACGATGTTCGGGGCGACCAGGAGCAGCCGGCCGCCGCCGTTCGCGCCGGCCGGCAGGTCGCGGGTGGGCGGGGCGAACGTCTCGTACTGGCCGAGGACGCGGGAGGAGAGGAAGGACAGCAGCATGCCCAGTTCGACGCCGGTGACCTTGCCGCCGACGGCGCCGAGCACCGCGCCACCGGGGCCGCTGCCGCGCCGTTCCTGCATCTTGTCGAGGAGCGGCCCCAGGATCTCCCGGAACCCGGCGACGTTGGCGCGCACCCAGCCGGGGCGGTCGACGACCAGGACCGGGGTGTCGTGGGTCTCCTCGGTGCCCATCCGGGTGAAGCCGCGCACGTGTTCCTCGGCGGCCTTCGCGTGGCGGCGCAGCTCCGCGACGATCGCGCGCGCCTCGTCGCGGCTCACCTCGGGACCGGGCCGCGCGAGCCGGGTCGCGGTCGCGACCGCGAGATTCCAGTCGACCATCTCTGCACCACCGATGCTCGTCATGCGTCAACGGTACGTGAGCGTTCCCCCTTGGGGCAGGCCGTGGACGCGGCGGACCGGGTCAGCCGCAGCCGCACCCCGCGAGCGCGGTGGCCGTCCGGTCCAGCGCCGACTGGGCCTCGACGGGGTCGGTCGTGCGGGACGTCAGGAAGGCGAACGCCAGCAGCCGTCCGTCCCGGTCGACGACGGTGCCGGCCAGGGCGTTCACCCCGGTCAGGGTGCCCGTCTTGGCGCGTACGACGCCGGCCGCGCCGTCGGTGTAACGGCTGCTCAGGGTGCCGGTGAAGCCCGCGACGGGCAGGCCGGTGAGGACCGCGCGCAGCTCCGGCCGGTCCGCGTCACCGGCCTTGACGAGGAGGGCGGTGAGGAGGTCGGCGGTGAGCCGGTCGGCCCGGTCGAGGCCGCTGCCGTCGTGGAACGCGCTGCCCTTGAGGGGCAGGCCGAGCTTCTTGAGGGTGGCGGCGATCGCCGCGCCGCCGCCGTGGAAGTCGGCGCGCTCGCCCGTGCTGACGGCGACCTGGCGGGCGAGGGTCTCGGCGATGTCGTTGTCGCTGTTGGTCAGCATGCGTTCGACCAGGGCGGACAGGGGCGGCGAGGAGACGGTGGCGAGGGTCTCGGAGCGGCCGGTGGCCTTGGAGGGGCCGGGCGCCGAGGTCTTGACGCCGTGCGCGCGCAGGAGGGACGCGAACGTCCGGGTGGCTTCCTTGGCCGGGTCGGCCACCCGGGTGACGGGGCCGTTGGTGGAGTCGTCGGTGCGGCCCTCGTCGGCGGTGAGGGAGGTGACGGGGGCGAGGTTGTCGTTGATCCCGATGGGGTGAATCTCGGGACCGGCGAAGAGCGTCGTGTCGTAGGACAGGGTGACGTCGCGCAGGCCCTTGTCGGCCAGCTCCTTGGCGGTGGCGGCGGCCAGGGTGCGCAGGCTCGCCCAACCGCCTTCGGACGCGCGCGCGGTGAGCGTCGGGTCGCCGCCGCCGACCAGGACGAGTTCGTTGGTGTCGGCCTCCAGCGCGGCCCGGGTGGTGAAGCGGTGGTCGGCGCCGAGGGCGGAGAGCGCGGCGACGGCGGTGGCGATCTTGGTGGTGGAGGCGGGGGTGAGGGCGTCGTCCGCGCCGCTGCCGTACAGCCGTTCGCCGCTGGTCATGTCGACGACCGCGGCGGCGGGGCGGCGGCCGAGCGCCGGGTTCTTCAGGAGCGGGCCGACGACACCGGCGAGCGAGGTGGGCGACGGCGCCGACTTCCCCGACTTCCCCGACGTCGCCGTGGTGTCGAGGCCTGCGAGGACGGAACCGGCGCTCGGGGCGGGCGCGGGTTCGCCGTGATCTGCGCCACCCATGTCGCCGAGGGCGGCCGCGCGGTCGTGCTCGGCCGTACGCTGACCTGCGGAGTCCCAGGGACCCGCGGCGGTCACCACGACGGCGGTCAGCGCCAGACCGGCGCCGGCGGCGACGGCGGTGTACTGCCAGGTCCTGCCGGGCTTCGCCGTCCTGAACCGTGTGAGCTGCGGTTTTGTGACGGCCACGGCGTGCGCGAGGCGTGGCCGCACGGCCTTCGCGGCGCGTGCGACCGGCGGCCGAACGGCTTCCTTGGCGCGCGCCAGACGCGGTCGTACGGCGTTCGCGGCCCGCACCAGGTGCGGTCTCGCGGCCCGCCACGGCCTCAGCTCAGCCACGACACCAGCCCCTTTCGCGATCACTCAGCGCCATGAGGGACACTTAACCACCAGAACTATGTGCTGATCATGGAGGAGCCACCGGTGGAGTTCGACGTCACGATCGAGATTCCGAAGGGTTCACGGAACAAGTACGAGGTGGACCACGAGACCGGTCGAATCCGCCTGGACCGTCGCCTCTTCACCTCGACCGCCTACCCGACCGACTACGGCTTCGTCGAGAACACCCTCGGCGAGGACGGCGACCCGCTGGACGCGCTCGTCATCCTGGACGAGCCCACGTTCCCGGGCTGCCTCATCAAGTGCCGTGCGATCGGCATGTTCCGGATGACCGACGAGGCGGGCGGCGACGACAAGCTGCTGTGCGTGCCGGCCACCGACCCGCGCGTGGAGCACCTGCGCGACATCCACCACGTCTCCGAGTTCGACCGCCTGGAGATCCAGCACTTCTTCGAGGTCTACAAGGACCTGGAGCCTGGCAAGTCCGTCGAGGGCGCCGACTGGGTCGGCCGTACCGACGCGGAGGCCGAGATCGAGCGGTCCTACAAGCGTTTCAAGGACCAGGGCGGCCACTGAGGCTCCCGTTTCCCGATGGTCCGACGGGCCGTACGCATGCGCGTGCGGCCCGTTCGCGTGTCTGTGCGCATACTGAGGGGTACCGAAGGCGTCGTTCAGGGAGCGTTGCGTCAGTGACGGAGGCGGAGGACCGAAAGCCGCAGTCGGACGAGGCGAGGAGTGGCTACGACCCCGAGCTGACGTCCGAGTTCGCGATCCCGGCGGGGCTCGTGGTCGCCAGACCGGCGGGCGGGGAGCCCGAGACGACGTCCGAGTTCGCCGTGCCGGCGGGCGTGGGCCAGCCGGCGGCGGCCGAGTCGGAGGGGTCGGCGTTCAACACGCCGCGTACGTACAGCGCGCGGGAGGCGGCGACCGCGTTCACCCCGGCGGGCGGGGTCCCGGTGGTCAGCCTGACCAAGGACGCGCCGTGGCAGGACCGGATGCGCACGATGCTGCGGATGCCGGTGGCCGAGCGGCCCGCGCCCGAGCAGGCGCAGAAAACCGACGAGGGCGGCGGCCCGGCCGTCCCGCGCGTGCTCGACCTGACCCTGCGCATCGGCGAACTGCTGCTGGCCGGCGGCGAGGGCGCGGAGGACGTGGAGGCCGCGATGTTCGCGGTGTGCCGCTCCTACGGGCTCGACCGCTGCGAGCCGAACGTCACCTTCACGCTGCTGTCGATCTCCTACCAGCCGTCCCTGGTCGACGACCCGGTGACCGCGTCGCGGACCGTGCGGCGCCGGGTGACCGACTACACGCGGCTCGCGGCCGTGTTCCAGCTGGTGGACGACCTCAGCGACCCGGAGGCCCATCTCTCCCTTGAGGAGGCCTACCGGCGGCTCGCCGAGATACGCCGTAACCGGCACCCGTACCCGACCTGGGGGCTGACCGTGGCGAGCGGGCTGCTCGCGGGCGCGGCCTCGGTGCTCGTCGGCGGTGACCCCGTGGTGTTCGTCGCGGCGGCGCTCGGCGCGATGCTCGGCGACCGGCTGGCGTGGCTGTGCGCGGGGCGTGGGCTGCCGGAGTTCTACCAGTTCACGGTGGCCGCGATGCCGCCCGCGCTGATGGGGATCGTGCTCACGGTGGCGCACGTCGACGTGAAGGCGTCCGCGGTGATCACCGGTGGGCTGTTCGCGCTGTTGCCGGGGCGGGCGCTGGTGGCGGGCGTGCAGGACGGTCTGACCGGCTTCTACATCACCGCGTCCGCGCGGCTCCTCGAAGTCATGTACCTGTTCGTGGGCATCGTCATCGGCGTGCTCGTGATGCTCTACGTCGGCGTGCAGCTGGGCGCCCATCTCAATCCCGATGTCGCCCTCGGCACCTCCAATCGGCCGCTGTGGCAGATCGGGGCGGCGATGCTGCTGTCATTGGCGTTCGCCGTGCTGCTCCAGCAGGAACGATCCACCGTGCTCGCCGTCACCCTCAACGGCGGGGTCGCCTGGGTGGTGTACGGCGCGCTGCACTACACCGGCGAGATCTCGCCCGTCGCCTCGACGGCGGTGGCGGCGGGGCTTGTCGGGTTGTTCGGGCAGTTGCTGTCCCGGTACCGGTTCGCTTCCGCGCTGCCGTACACCACTGCGGCGATCGGGCCGTTGTTGCCGGGGTCCGCGACGTATTTCGGGCTGCTCGCGATCGCGCAGAACGATGTGGACAAGGGGCTTGTGTCGCTCTCCAAGGCGGCTGCGCTCGCCATGGCCATCGCGATCGGGGTGAACCTCGGGTCCGAGATCTCTCGGCTGTTTCTGCGGTTGCCCGGGGCGGGTGGGGCGGGGCGCCGGGCGGCGAAGCGGACGCGAGGGTTCTGACGTCGGGTGGGCAACGAACCTGCGGTTCCTGCGGGGGCGGGGGGGGCTGGCTGGGGTTCGCTTGCGGGCGCGGGCCGGTGGGGGGTTTTGCGCAGTTCCCCGCGCCCCTGGATACGCGGGGTTGTGGGCGGGTGCGGCGCCGTCGTGGCTGGTCGCGCAGTTCCCCGCGCCCCTTAACGGCGTGCCCGGCCGTGGGCTGGAAGGGCCGGGCCGCTTGTCGCGTCCGCGCGGCCGGGCCGTGGGCGGGTGCGGCGCCGTCGTGGCTGGTCGCGCAGTTCCCCGCGCCCCTTAGCGGCGTTGCCCGGGCGTCGGGTGGAAGCCCAGGCCCGCTGGTCGCGCCCGCGCGGCGGGGTTGTGGGTGAGTGCGGCGCCGTCGTGGCTTGTCGCGCCCGCGCGGCGGAGCCGCAGATCGATACAGCCCCGCGCCCCTTGGCGGCGTGCCCGGCCGTTGGCTGGGAGGTCCGGGGCGCTTGTCGCGGCCGGGCGGTGGAGTCGTAGATCGGTACTGCCCCGCGCCCACCTGTTGGGGCGCGGGGGCCCAGCGGATTAGTACTGGGTGTTGTTGTTGTACGGGGGGTGCTGGTGGGGGTTGTACTGGGGGGTGTCCGTTGAGGGGATGCGGCGGAGTTGGGTGGTCGCGTCGTCCATCTGGGGGGCCGGGAGCTGCTGCGGGGCCGGGGCCTTCTTGTTCTTGGAGCGGGCCCGGAGGAACTCGATGATGATCGGGATCACCGAGACGAGGACGATCAGGATGAGGATCGTCTCGATGTGCTCCTTGACGAAGTCGATCTTGCCGAGCCACGAGCCGAGCAGGGTGACACCGGCACCCCACAGGACGCCACCGATCACGTTGAAGATCAGGAACGAGCGGTACTTCATGCCGCTGACGCCCGCGATGATCGGCGTGAAGGTGCGCACGATGGGCACGAAGCGGGCCAGGACCAGGGACTTCGGGCCGTACTTCTCGAAGAACTCGTGGGCCTTGACCACGTTCTCCTGCTTGAAGAGGCGTGAGTCGGGGCGGCTGAAGAGCGAGGGGCCCACCTTCCTGCCGAACATGTAGCCCGCCTGGTCACCGAGGATCGCGGCGACGCAGATCAGGGCGACGGCGCCCCACAGCGGGAAGTCCAGCTGGCCCGAGGTGATCAGCAGGCCCGCCGTGAACAGCAGCGAGTCACCGGGCAGGAAGAAGCCGATGAGCAGGCCGGACTCCGCGAAGACGATCAGCAGCAGTCCCCAGATGCCGAAGGTGTCCAGGAGGTAGTTCGGATCGAGCCAACTCGGGCCGAGGGCAAGCGTCGTCACGGTTCCGGGCTCCTGGGGGATGGGGGCGGATACGGCATCCAAGCGAGGCCGCACAAAGCTATCAACGCAATGTGTCCTCCCCAGGTTCCCCAGCTGTCTCCAGGATGCGCTGTGCGGACCCTGGGAGCAGGCTGTGGGCCATGGGTATCGAAGAATACGGCGGCGGACAGGGTCCTCAGCCCGATGTGCTGGTCGTGACGACGAACGACGTACCCGGCCACCGGGTCCAGGAGGTCCTCGGCGAGGTCTTCGGCCTGACGGTGCGCTCCCGGCATCTGGGCAGCCAGCTCGGGGCGGGACTGAAGTCACTGGTCGGCGGCGAGCTGCGGGGGCTCACCAAGACGCTGGTGCAGACCCGCAACCAGGCCATGGACCGGCTCGTCGAGCAGGCACGCGCGCGGGGCGCCAACGCCGTGCTCGCCTTCCGCTTCGACGTGACCGAGGCCGCGGACCTCGGCACCGAGGTGTGCGCCTACGGAACGGCGGTGATCCTGGCCCGGGAGTGACGGGTACCCCCGGGCCGGTCCCCTACGGGGTGTGCCGGGACGCGTTCTTGAGGATCGCGTCCTTCAGATGCTGGGCCATGCCCGGGTGCAGCGCGTCGTAGAACGCCCTGAAGCGCTCGTCGGCGATGTACATCTCCGCGAGACCCCGGTGCCTCTCGTACGAGCACGGGAGGAACCAGCGGTCGATGAACCGGCGGTGCTCCCTCGGCCAGGTCCATCGCCGGGGCCCCGGTGGGCGGCTCACCGGTGGCCATCAGGGCCGCGTAGCGCTCGCCCCAGGCGTCCGTCTCCGCCTGGAGCCGCTTCCAGTCGTCCTTCGTGTAGCGGGCGGCCCGGCGCCGCGACTCGGCGTACGCCTCGGTGTCGCCCCAGCGCTGCCGCGCCTCCTCGGCGTACCGCTCGGGGTCCTGGTCGCCGAAGACCTCGAACCGTTCCTCGGGGGTGAGATCGATGCCCATCCTGCGTGCCTCCATGGCGTGCTCCACGGCCTCGGCCATCTTCTGCAACGTCTCGATCCGGGCGGTCAGCAGCTCGTGCCGGCGGCGCAGGTGCGCGCGCGGGTCCGTCTCCGGGTCGTCGAGCAGGGCCGCGACCTCGTCGAGCGGGAAGCCCAGCTCCCGGTAGAACAGGACCTGTTGCAGCCGGTCGAGGTCGGCGTCGGTGTAGCGCCGGTGGCCCGCGTGGCTGCGCTCACCCGGGACGAGCAGGCCGATGGCGTCGTAGTGGTGCAGCGTGCGCACCGTGACGCCGGCGACGGCGGCGACCCTTCCTACGGAGTAGCCGTCTCCTGTGGAGCAGCCGTCCTGTTCTGCGGAGTAGCTCACGTCGTCCGCTCCTTCCTCGGTACGCCCTCCACGATGGGTCCTCACGCCGCGTGAGGTGCAAGTCCTGGCAGCGTTCCAGCAGGGGGCGCCTGGGGGGACGTTCCAGGTGTTGGGTGCCTTTTGTCCGCTTATGGTGAGGCCGTGGTCCACGACACCGCGCGACCGGCGCCCACCCCGCACGCGCCTCCCGCGCGCGCGTTGCTGCCGCTGCTGGTCCCGGCGGTCGTCGTCGGTGTGGTGGCGAGCCTGGTGCTCCTCGGGGTGAGCGCGGTCGCGGAGCGGTTGCAGGAGGTGCTGTGGACGGACCTGCCCGACGCCCTCGGGGTGGGCCGGTACTCCGTGCTGTGGATGCTCGTCATGCTCACCGCGACCGGCGTGCTGGTCGGCCTCGTCGTGTGGAAGGCGCCCGGACACGCGGGACCCGACCCGGCGACGCTGGGGCTGGACGCGCGCGTGATGGCGCCCCGCGTGCTGCCCGGACTGCTCGTCGCGACGGTGCTGATACTCGCGGGCGGCCCGAGCCTCGGCCCCGAGAACCCGATCATCGCCGTCAACGTGGGGCTGGCGTTCTGGCTGGGCGGGCGGCTGCTGCCACGGATGCCGGGCGCGTTGTGGCCGGCGCTCGCGGAGTCGGCGACGATCGGCGCGCTGTTCGGCACGCCGGTGGCGGCGGCGCTGGTGATCTCCGAGGCGCTGGCCGGGCGGCGGCTGCGCGGGCCGTTGTGGGACAGCCTGTTCGGGCCGCTGGCGGCGGCGGCAGCGGGCGCGCTGACCACGGCGCTGGTGGCGCGTCCGACGTTCGACCTGCGTCTTCCGGGGTTCAGTCGGCCCGGCTGGGGCGATCTGCTGGCCTCGCTGGTGGTCGCGTCGCTGGCGGCGGCCCTCGGGATGATCGCCGTCTACGCCTTCCCGGCCGTCCACGGGGCCTTCCAGCGCCTCCGGCACCCGCTGCTCGCCCTGCCCGTCGGTGGGCTCGTGCTGGGCCTGCTGGCGGCCGTGGGCGGCCATCTGACGCTCTTCAAGGGGCTGGACGAGGTCGGGGAGCTGGCGCGGGACCCGGGCGGCTGGTCGGGCGGGCAGTTCCTGACGATGGCGGTGGTGAAGCTGGCCGCGCTGCTGGTCGCCGCGTCCTGCGGGTTCCGGGGCGGCCGGATCTTCCCGTCGGTCTTCATCGGCACCGCCTTCGGGCTGGCCGCGCACGCGCTGGTGCCCGGCGTCGATCCCTCGGTCGGTGTCGCGTCCGGGGTCCTGGGCATGCTCCTGGCCGTCACCCGGCAGGGCTGGGTGAGCCTGTTCACGGCCGCCGTCCTGGTGGCGTCCCCGGCGATCCTCGCCCTGCTGTGCTTCGCCTCGCTGCCGGCCTGGCTGCTGGTGACCGGCCGGCCCCAGATGCAACTGCGCGACGACGGACGCCCCGTCCTGTGATCCGCCCCCACCCGTGAGCCCCCGGCCGAGCCCCGAGCGATCCCTCCGAGGAGACATCAGGTCATGCCCCTCCACCAAGGTCCCCAGAAGCGCGACGAGCGCCCGATGTCCGTCAACCCGTTCTTCGGGGAGGCGAATCCGGTCGCCGGCATGACCGAGGCGCCGCCCACCCACCGCCTCCCGGACGCGCCGCTGCCCCCGTCGACGGCGTACCAGCTGGTCCACGACGAACTGATGCTGGACGGCAACTCCCGGCTCAACCTCGCCACCTTCGTCACCACCTGGATGGAGCCGCAGGCCGGTGTCCTGATGGCGGAGTGCCGGGACAAGAACATGATCGACAAGGACGAGTACCCGCGCACCGCCGAGCTGGAACGGCGCTGTGTGGCGATGCTCGCCGACCTGTGGAACGCGCCCGACCCGTCGGCCGCCGTCGGCTGTTCGACGACCGGGTCCAGCGAGGCGTGCATGCTCGCCGGGCTGGCCCTGAAGCGGCGCTGGGCGCAGCGCAACGCCGACCGCTACCCGGCACGCGACGTGCGGCCCAACCTCGTCATGGGCGTCAACGTCCAGGTCTGCTGGGACAAGTTCTGCAATTTCTGGGAGGTCGAGGCCCGCCAGGTCCCCATGGAGGGCGACCGGTACCACCTCGACCCACAGGCCGCAGCCGAGCTGTGCGACGAGAACACCATCGGCGTCGTCGGCATCCTCGGCTCCACCTTCGACGGCTCCTACGAACCGATCTCCGACCTGTGCGCCGCCCTGGACGCCCTCCAGGAACGCACCGGACTCGACATCCCGGTCCACGTGGACGGCGCCTCGGGCGGCATGGTCGCGCCGTTCCTCGATCCCGACCTGGTGTGGGACTTCCGCCTCGCGCGCGTGGCGTCCATCAACACCTCGGGGCACAAGTACGGGCTCGTCTACCCGGGCGTCGGCTGGGCGCTGTGGCGCGACAAGGAGGCGCTCCCCGAGGAACTGGTCTTCCGCGTCAACTACCTCGGCGGCGACATGCCGACCTTCGCCCTGAACTTCTCCCGGCCCGGCGCCCAGGTCGTCGCGCAGTACTACACGCTGCTGCGGCTGGGCCGGGAGGGCTTCCGCGCGGTGCAGCAGTCCACCCGGGACGTGGCCGTCTCGCTCGCCTCACGCGTCGAGGCGCTCGGTGACTTCCGGCTCCTCACCAAGGGCGACGAACTGCCGGTGTTCGCGTTCACCACCGCCGCCGACGTCACCGCCTACGACGTCTTCGACGTGGCCCGGCGGCTGCGTGAGGGCGGCTGGCTGGTGCCCGCGTACACCTTCCCGCCGCACCGCGAGGACCTCTCCGTGGTGCGGGTGGTGTGCCGCAACGGGTTCTCCCACGACCTCGCCGATCTCTTCATCGACGACCTCTCCCGCCTCCTGCCCGAACTCCGCCGCCAGTCGGGCCCGTCGACCAGGGACAAGGACGCGGCGACGGGGTTCCATCACTAGGCGACGTCGGCTGGGGGCGGTGGCGTGGGGCCGGCGGTCGCGGGGGCGGCGGCTCGTCAACCTTGACCAGTCGGGCCGTTGGGCTCGTCAAGATTGATCAGTTGGGCTCGTCAAGTTTGATGACTGGCTGGTCACCTTTGACTAGTGCGTGTCCCCCGGGTGCCGCTCCCTCGTCGCGTACGGGTTCTCCTCGGTGTCCGTGAGGATGCCCCGGAACGGGGTGCCCTCGCCGGCGAAGGTGTAGGCGCCGTTCTCGATGCGGGTGATCAGGCCCTCGGTCCAGGCGGCCTCGCCGTCGGCGGTGTGGACCCAGAGGTTCATGATCTCGCCGATGTGGCCGAGTTGTCCGGGGCCGTTCTCGGGGACGTAGTGCTCGGTGACGTCGGCGCGCCAGGCGTCGATGCGGCGGACGCGTTCCTTGAGGAGGGCGACCGCCTCGGCGCGCGGGAGGTCCACGATGGCGCCGATCGCGGCCGACTTGACGTCCATCCGCTGGTCGTAGGCCGTCAACGCCTCGCGCAGCAGCCGGAAGTACTCGTCGGTGCCCCAGTCGGTGATCTCGTACTCGGTGCGCGGTGGGCCCCCGGCGGTGGACGGGGCGATCTCGTGCGCGTGCAGCAGCCCTTGCTTCTGCATCTGCTTCAGGGCGTGGTAGATCGAGCCGGGCTTGGCGTGGGACCACTCGTGGGCGCCCCAGTACTCCAGGTCGTTGCGGACCTGGTAGCCGTGGGCCCGGCCGTGCTGACGGATCGCGCCGAGCACGAGGAGACGGATCGCTGACATGGGGCCAGCCTAGGACCCGGGACGATCGGCCCGGCCCACGCCCGGTCCCGCTCCCCCGCGTCAGCGCCACCGGCGCCGGGCCGCCGGTGGTGGCGTGGGGCTAGAACGGGAAGCGGCTGCGGCCGTGTTGGACGGAGATCCACTTCGAGGTCGTGAACGCGGCCTCGGTCGCCTCGCCGTTCAGGCGGCCGACGCCGGAGTTCTTCTCGCCGCCGAAGGGGACGAGGGGTTCGTCGTGCACGGTGCCGTCGTTGACGTGGAACATGCCGGTGTCGATCCGGCGGGCGAAGGCCACGCCCCGGTCGATGTCGGCGGTGTGGACGGCGCCGCTGAGGCCGTAGGGCGTGTCGTTGACGAGGCGCACGGCGTCCTCCTCGCCGTCGAAGGTCACCAGGAAGACGACCGGGCCGAAGACCTCCTGGCGCAGCAGCGGCGAATCCTCCGGGAGGCCGGTGAGGACGGAGGGTTCGACCACGTTGGCGGTGGTCCTGCCGTGCACCAGGGCGGTCGCGCCCTCCGCGACCGCCTGCTCGACGACGGCCGAAACGGCGTCCGCCTGCGAGGAGTTGATGACCGGCCCGATGACGGTGCCCGGCTCGCCCGGGTCCCCGACCTTGAGGGCGCGGACCCTGGCGACGAACTTCTCGGTGAACTCGTCGGCGATCGAACGGTCCACCAGGACCCGGTTGGCGGCCATGCAGACCTGGCCCTGATGGATGAAGCGGCTGAAGACGGCCGCGTCGACGGCGTAGTCGACATCGGCGTCGTCGAGGACCACCACGGCGCTGTTGCCGCCCAGTTCGAGCACCGTGCGCTTGAAGAGTCCGGCGCAGACCGTCGCCACGTGGCGGCCGATCTGCTCGGAGCCGGTGAAGGTGATGACCCTGGGGACCGGGTGTTCGATGAACGCGTCGCCGATCTCCGCGATGTCCGTGATGACGACGTTGAGCACACCGCCGGGCAGACCCGCGTCCTGGAAGATCTTCGCGACCAGGGAGCCGCCGGCGATCGGGGTGTCCTGGTGCGGCTTGAGGACCACGCCGTTGCCGAGGGCCAGGGCGGGGGCGACCGACTTGATGGCCAGCAGGAACGGGAAGTTGAAGGGGCTGATCACGCCCACGACGCCGACCGGCTCGCGGTAGACGCGGTTCTCCTTGCCGTCGACCGGCGACGGCACGAGGCGGCCCTCGGGGCGCAGCGCCAGCTGGATCGACTCGCGCAGGAACTCCTTGGCGAGGTGGATCTCGAAACCGGCCTTCACGCGGGTGCCGCCCAGTTCGGCGATGATCACGTCGGTGATCTCCGGCTCGCGCTCCTCGACCAGGCGCAGCGCCTTCTCGAAGACGGCGCGGCGGGCGTACGCGGTGGTCGCGGCCCACGCCTTCTGCGCGGCGGCGGCGGACCGGTAGGCCGCGTCGACCTCGTCGACGGTGGCTATCGTGATCGAGGCGAGCTTCTCACCGTTGTACGGGTTGACGTCGATGATGTCCCAGGAGCCGGTGCCCGGGCGCCAGGCGCCGTCGATGTACTGCTGGGCCAGTTCGGTGAAGTACGGCGACATGTGATCCCTCAATCACTAGCGGACGCACCAGATCCGTCGATCCGCGTCACGACCTGAGCACCTGTCATCGTACGGGTGTTTCAGGAGAGTTGAAGGAGTCCCCGCAGAAGGTCGCGGCTCTCGTCCGGACCCGGGCTGTCCTGCTGCAACTCCTTGAGCGCGGTCTCGTACTGGATGACGTCCTCGTGCTTGTCGAGGTACAGCGCGCTGCTGAGCTGTTCCATGTAGACGACGTCCGAGAGGTCCGACTCGGGGAAGGAGAGGATCGTGAACGCGCCGCTCTCCCCGGAGTGCCCGCCGAAGCCGAACGGCATGATCTGAAGGCGGATGTTGGGGTGTTCGGAGAACTCGATCAGGTGCTGGAGCTGGCCGCGCATCACCTCGCGGTCGCCGTAGGGGCGGCGCAGGGCGGCCTCGTCCAGGACGATGTGGAAGTCGGGGGCGTTCTCCGAGACGAGGTACTTCTGCCGCTCCAGGCGCAGCGCGACCCGCTTCTCGATGTCGGTGGTGCTGGCGCCCTTCATGCCGCGCCTGACCACCGCGCGGGCGTACTCCTCGGTCTGCAACAGGCCGTGCACGAACTGGACTTCGTACACGCGGATCAGCGAGGCCGCGCCCTCCAGGCCGACGTAGGTGGGGAACCAGTTCGGCAGGACGTCCGAGTAACTGTGCCACCAGCCCGCGACGTTGGCCTCCCGGGCCAGTGAGAGCA
This sequence comes from Streptomyces sp. NPDC091279, assembly GCF_044757465.1. Taxonomy (NCBI): domain Bacteria; kingdom Bacillati; phylum Actinomycetota; class Actinomycetes; order Kitasatosporales; family Streptomycetaceae; genus Streptomyces; species Streptomyces sp. NPDC091279. The sequence goes on from NZ_JBIVVA010000003.1 coordinate 83,819, forward strand.
GGGAGTTGCGCTCGGCCTCGTCGGTGATGCCGTAGAGGGTGAGCAGGTCCTCGACGTCCCGGGTCTTGAAGCTCACCCGGCCCAGCTCCATCCGGCTGATCTTCGACTCGGAGGCCCGGATCGAGTATCCGGCCGCCTCCCGCGTGATGCCCCGCGCCTCCCGCAGCCGCCTGAGTTGCGAGCCGAGCAGCATGCGCCGCACCACCGATCCTGGCTCTCCCGCGCTCACGTTCGCCAGCCTCCCCAACGTCTCCAAGCCTCGAAGTCTGCCACTAAAACACTTCGAGCAGTACTCGTCCGATTACAGAGATGGGAAAGAACAGGCGTTTCCGCACAGGTTTCTCAGAAACTTGGCAAGGGTCGGGAGGCAACTTGGCGGAAAAAATAGCCCACAAGCGGGACAGGAGTGGCCAATTCGGTCGCGTGCACGTGCATCTGCCCTTGCATCTGCTCTGCGCATCCGAAACCATGGTCCCGCGCAACCGCTGCATCGCAACGACCGCGAATTCCCGGGAGTGCCTCGCATGGGGACGAATGGATCGACCATGCTCGCGCCTTTACGGCGGGGCCTTCCGCCGCTCGACCGCGCGGCCGTGTCCAACGCGGCCTCCTGCGCGCTGCCGGCCCGCCACGAAGCGGTGCGCGAGGCACGGCAGTTCACCCGCAGGACCCTGGACCAGTGGAACGCCGACGAGCGCTTCGACGACGTCTGCCTGGTCGTCTCGGAACTGGTCACCAACGCCCTGCGGCACGCGCTGCCGCCGTGCGACGACCGGTCGGTCGAACAGTGTCCGCCCGTGCGGCTGCACTTGATGCGCTGGACCGAACGGCTGGTGTGCGCGGTGCGCGACCCCAGCAGGGAGAGCCCCGCGCCGCGTGAGACGGACGACTTCTCGGCGGAGTCGGGGCGCGGACTGTTCCTGGTCGAGTCGTTCAGCGACGGCTGGGGCTGGCACCCGCTCGCGGGCACCCTCGGCGGCAAGGTCGTCTGGGCCCTCTTCCGGCTGCCGTCGGAGCCGGGCCTGCTGGTCGACTGATAGGCAACGGGGCTCCGTGACGCGGTGGTTCTACGCGCGTCACCCGGTCTCGGGGCGACCCGCCGGGGCCAACTCCCCGTCGGACAGGGGTCAGCCCACTATCAGGTGGTCGAACTCGCCGTCCTTGACGCCCAGCAGCATGGCCTCGATCTCGGCGCGCGTGTAGACGAGTGCGGGACCGTCGGGGAAGCGGGAGTTGCGCATGGCGACGTCGCCGCCGGGGAGCCGGGCGAACTCCACGCAGGAACCCTGTGAGTTGCTGTGCCGGCTCTTCTGCCAGGCCACACCGTGCAGCCCGGCGGCGTCCATGCCGTTGAACACGCCGGACACGCCCTCAACGTCATAGAGGTCGTACGCGTCGTACACGTCGTGGTCCACAGGTAGCTCCCCGGATGTGCACTGGCTGGTGTGGCCATTTGATGCATTGGTCAACTGACCCGGATCATAACTCTGTTCATGTGCAGCTGCCTGAGCAGATGCACGTGCACGCGCAGTGGCCCCACGGTTACTCCGTTGACGGCCCCTTTACCCGTTCACCCGTGTGCCCGTTCACCCGCATCCGCCGGTGGACCCCTTTCACGGGAGACGCTTCAGCGCCTGCCCCGGACCCGGCCGGCCATGCGGGCATACGTCCGACAACTCCGACAACATAGCCACCGGCACCGTCCCGTGACGCGGTCGCCCCTGCCGTTGTTCCCTCTGCGGGTTACCCACCTCCACGTCGGCCGCGGGCGAAACGTTCGCGGGGCGCCGGGGAACGCCCCGAAACCGCCCTTGGTTGACGGGAGTTGGCCTGCGGGTCACCTTCCGGCGTACGGCGGCAGTGTCATCTCCCTTACGCGAGAGGCCTGCTGTCGCCGGGGCGCGGCATCAGATCTCCAGGAGGGTGTCGAAGGCGGACGGCAGCCGTTGCCAGGCGGCGCGTCCGGCGGCGTACTCGGCGTCGGTCAACAGGCAGGAGTCCAGGAGGAGTTCGAGCCCGTCCCGGTCGAGTCCCGGCGAGGTGAAGACCAGATGCTGGCAGCGGTCGCCGTGCTCGGCGTGCCAGTCGAGGGCGGCGGCGACCCGGCGCACCGGCTCCACCAGGTCCCAGGCCGCGTCGGGCAGCGCGGCCAGCCACGGCCCCGCGCTCTCCACGCACAGGGCACCCCCTGCCGCGTCCCAGTGCAGCAGCGCGTCGGGCTTGTCGGCCAGCCAGAACCGGCCCCGGCTGCGGGCCGCCGCGCAGGTCAGGTCCTCCAACGCCGCGTACAGCCGCCCGGGATGGAAGGGCCGGCGCCGGTGCCAGACCAGCGTGGCCACGCCGTGCGCGTCGGCCTCGGCGGGCAGCAGCGCGCACGCCGGGTGCTGGGCGGCTGCGGCCGACGCCACGTCGAACCCCCCGAGCGCCGCCGCCGCCAACGGCGACAGCGACCCCGACTCCCCTGCGTGCAAGGGAACTTGACGGGCCGTCGGATGCAACTGGGCGAGCAGCCCCCGGTCCTCCTCGTCGGCCTCCGGCGAGTCGACGACGGCGAGGACGGGGGCGTACTCCAGCTGCCGGGCGAAGGTGTCGGCGACCGTGCGCCGATCGGTCGCGGCGGCGGCGAGACCCCTCTCGGCGAGGTCGTCGCCGTTGCCCAGACACGGCAGGACCAGCGCCGGGTCGACGGCGGTGATGACGCCGGTGACGGTGAGGCCGCCGGCGGTGACCACCTCGGCCATCGCCCTGGGCTCGACGGAGTCCCACAGCTCGACGACGGCGAGCCGGGTGCCGCCCGCCTCGGCGAGCCGGCGCAGCTCGGGCACCAGGTCCTCGCGCAGCGCGCAGCACGCGCAGTCGTCGACCAGGGGCGTCTCCCCCGCCGACAGGACGCCGGTCGCGTCCCGCACGGTCCGCACGACGGTGCCCGCCGCCGCCGTTGCCAGGTCGTGGTGGAGAACGACGCTGCCGGGCACCTCCGCGAGGAGCGCGGCGACCGTCTCCCGGCGGGCCTCGGCGTGCAGCCCGCCGACGATCGCCACCGGGAGGCTCACGCGCCGCCCCGCTTACCGAACCGGCGTTCGAAGCGCTCGACTCGTCCGGCCGTGTCCAGGACGCGGGCGGTGCCGGTGTAGAAGGGGTGGCTCACGTTCGAGATCTCGACGTCGACGACCGGGTAGGTAGCGCCGTCCTCCCACTCGACCGTCTTCTCGCTCGTCATCGTCGAGCGGGTGAGGAAGGCGTGGCCCGCGGCCCGGTCGCGGAAGACGACGGGGCCGTAGGCGGGGTGAATTCCGTTGCGCATGGCGGTGGTTCAGCGCTCCTCTCGGAAGTCGACGTGGCGGCCCGCGACCGGGTCGTACTTGCGCAGGGTCATGCGGTCGGGGTCGTTGCGGCGGTTCTTGCGGGTCACATAGGTGAAGCCGGTCCCCGCCGTGGACCGGAGCCTGACGACCGGGCGGAGTTCGTTGCGTGCCATGCTGCTACCTTACTGAAAATGACATCCATTAGCGACAGCGCTTCGAGAGAGGTACGTCACCCATGTCCGCGCACTGCATGCTGACCGGCGCCCGGCCCGGCTTCGGCAACCGCGTCTCCCACTCCCACCGGCGGACGTCCCGCCGGTTCGACCCCAACATCCAGTCCAAGCGGTACTGGCTGCCGAGCGAGGGCCGTCATGTACGGCTGCGGCTGAGCGCGCGGGCCGTCAAGACCGTCGACGCGATCGGCATCGAGGCCGCGGTGGCCCGGATGCGCGCACGCGGGGTGCGGGTCTGATGGCGAAGCGGAGCAAGGTCGCGCGGAACGACCGGCGTCAGGAGGTCGTCGCCCGGTACGCGGTGCGGCGCGCCGAACTGAAGGAGATCATCCGCGGGCCGTCCACGACGGAGGCCGAACGGGTGTCCGCGCGGCGGGAGTTGGGGCGGCAGCCGCGGGACGCGAGTGCCACGCGGGTGCGGAATCGGGACGGGGTGGACGGGCGGCCTCGCGGGTATGTCCGGAAGTTCGGGCTGTCCCGGGTCTCGTTGCGCGGGCTGGCGCATGCGGGGTTCCTGCCGGGGGTTCGCAAGTCCTCCTGGTAAGTCTCACAGCGCACTCCCAGAGAGGGGAGGGGGGTGACTGGTAGCTTGCTGCGGGCGTTTCGGCCACCCCGCTACAGCTTGGAGCTTTCCGTGACTTCGGCGAAATCGGTGACGACATCGTGGGCTCGGCTGGTGGGGGTCCGCTCCCTTCGGGAGGGGGGTCTTTCGGCGGGGGGTGCTCCGGTGGGGGGTGCGCCGGTGGGGGCGCTTCAGGTGGGGTCGCCTCCGGCGGGGGATGCTCTGGTGGGTTCACTTCAGGTGGGGTCGCCTCCGGCGGGGGATGCTCTGGTGGGTTCACTTCAGGTGGGGTCGCCTCCGGCGGGGGGTGCTCCGGTGGGGGCGCTTCAGGTGGGGTCGCCTCCGGCGGGGGGTGCTCTGGTGGGGGCGCTTCCGGGCAGGGTTCGGGCTGGTGTTGTGGTGGCGGGGGTTGTGGCGGGGGTGGTTGGGCTCGCCGGGTGTGGGGGGTCCTCCTCGGGAGGGGCGGGGGACTCTGCTTCTGCCTCGTCCTCTGCTTCTCCGTCCGCCTCCGCCTCTGCCACGGGGGGTGGCGGCGCGAGTGGGGGTGACGGGACTGTCGCTTCCGACGGGCTTCAGGGGAGTTGGCTCGCCACCAGTGGCGGGAAGGCTGTGGCGTTGGTTGTCACCGGGAAGCAGGCGGGGCTCTTTGTCGCTGGGGGGACGGTGTGCGGGGGGACTGCGGGGGAGGAGGCGGGGATGCAGATGATTCATCTCAGCTGTACTGAGGGGGACTCCCAGAGGGGGACTGGGATGGTCGACTCCGTCGGGAAGTCTGTGTTGAAGGTGACGTGGTCTGGGGGGTTGGGGGCGGAGAGCTTTACGCGGGCTGAGGAAGGTAAGTGGCCTAGCGGGTTGCCTACGGCGGGGGTGGGGTCGTAGGGGCCGCGCTTCCCCTCGGCGGGGGGGTTGCCGGTTGATTGTTGGGTGCGGGTGCGTGGGGGCTGGTCGCGCCCGCGCGGCGGAGCCGCATGTTGATACAGCCCCGCGCCCCTTAGCGGCGTTGGCCTTGGCGTGAGTTGGTTAGTGGGCCTGCGTGGTCTCGGCGGAAGTTGGGTGCGGGTGCGTGGGGGCTGGGCGCGCCCGCGCGGCGGAGCCGCATGTTGATACAGCCCCGCGCCCCTTAGCGGCGTTGGCCTGGGCGTGAGTCGGTCAGTGGGGCGGGGCTGGGCGTGCCTGGGGGGGGCGGAGTCGCATATTGATGCAGGGCCTTGCTCCTTAGCCGCGCTCCCCTTTCCTGGGTTGGGTGGGGGTGGGTGATGATGTTTGGGTGTTGGGCTTGGTTGGGTTCGTTCTTAGTTGAGGGTGTTCATGCGCGTTGGTCGGCTTGTTGTTGCTGTTGTGGGTGTGGGGTTCTTGTTGGTCGGCTGTGGGGGCGGGGGCTCCGGGGAGGATGCCAAGAGTTCGGCGGGCAAGGCGGGGGACGCCTGTGTGCTCGGGGGTGTCGGGGTGCAGGTCGATGCCAGCGCCGCGCCGGACACCGGGGACACCGGCAACGTCACCGTGACGATCACCAACCGGGGCGCCGAGTGCACGGTGAACGGCTTTCCCGGCGTCAGCCTGAAGGCCGACGGCACGAGTGTGGCCGTGCCCGAGGACAAGGCGGCCAAGGCTCAGAAGGTGACGTTGGCGAAGGACGGGACCGCGTCCTTCACGCTCACCTATGTGCGCGGGGCGGCGGGCGCCGCGAAGAGCCTGGCGGTGAAGACCGGGGAGTTCTCGTTGCCGGGCGATTCCGAGAAGCACAGCTTCGCGTGGTCGTACGGCGAGGTCGCGCTCAAGGGGACGGGGAGCGGCACGCCGGACGCGTCGGTGACGGCGTTGCAGCAGGCCGGGGACTAAGGGGACTGAGGAGACCGAGGGTCAGGTGAGGTGGGGGCGGTGGGCCACCTGGGCCCGGTCCGCCGCTTCCGCTCCTTCCGTCCAGCCGGCCTCGTCCGTCACCCCGCGCAGCCGGGTGGTCGTCGTCCGCGGGAACATCCGGTCCGTCGCCTCGGTGACCGCCACCTCGCGGGTGGCCAGCACCGGGAGCAGGTCGTCGCTCACCTGGGTCTCGGCGGCCCGCGCGAGCCTCGCGCCCACCCGGTGCGCGTAGGCCGCGAGGAACGACTGCCGGAACGTCTTCGTGCGCCGGCGCCCGCCCGCGCGCTGGGCCGCCTCCGCCTTCGTCATGGCCGTCGTCGCCTGCACCAGCAGGGACGTGAACAGCAGCTCGACGACCTCCAGATCGGCCTCGAATCCGACGACCGTGGAGAAGCCGAACGGTTCGTTCCACACCGCGCGGCAGCGGTTCGCGTCGGCCACCGCGTCCAGCAGGACCGCCTTGGCCTGCTCGTACGGTGGCTCGACGCCGATCCGGCAGGCGCCGGGGGCGTCCGGCGCGGGCGCGTGGGACGCGAGCAACGCCTCGTCGACGCTGTGCCGGGCCATCAACTCCTGCGCCTTCGCCGTCAACGCCTCCGCCTCCTCCGGGAACCCGGTCGCCTCCGCCTTCGCGAGCAGCGCCCGGATGCGGGTGAGCATCCTGGAGGCGGGCCGGGGTGGGCCGTCGGACGCCCGCTCGTCCAGGGGTTCGAGCGCGGGCAGGCGCAGGAGCAGGCGGTACAGCTCCAGGACTGCGGTCGCCCGCGAGAAACGGTCCGTGCGGGGCGGCGCCTCGTCGGGCAGCTCCGCCAACTGCGCCGCCCAGCGAGGTCCCCGTGCGCGGTCGTCCGGCGCCTGCGCCCGGATCAGCTCCGCGACCAACCGTATGTGGACGTCGTCCAGGTCACGCCGGACGATCCGGACGACGTCGGCGGGCTGCCACCCGCGCTGCCACGCCGTTGCCACGAACTCCCGTCCCCGGCGCGCGACTTCGGCGTCCGCGTCCGGGTCGGCGGCCAGCGCGGAGGCGCCCGTGTCGAGGGCGGCGCCGGTGTCGGCGTAGAGGGCCGCGGCGAAGGCACGGTCGACGGTGCTGGTGCCGGTGCCGTTGCTGGTGCCGTTGCTGGAGGTGCTGCTCACCCTTCGATCGTTGCACGGGGGACTGACAACGGGGGTCGGGCCTGTGGCCTCACGTTCGGATCAGGGGTGACGACAACGCCGTGGAGGTCCCCCTGCTCGGAGCAGCTTGGCGGAGTGCGCGCCCCGCCCCGCGATCTCCGCGTGCTCCGAGCGGGGTTCTAGGGGACCGGGGCCAGGTCGAGGCGGGGTGCGTCTCCGCTGCCGGGGTCGTAGGTGAGGCGCAGGCGGGGATCGCCGTTGACCGAGCGGAGGTCCGCGGTGATCAGGGCGCTCAGCTCCTCGGCGGCGCCGACGTCGTACGCCCCCTCCGCGAGCCTGCGGCGCAGCAGGACGGAGAGTTGTTCGGCGACGTCCGGGGGCGGGTAGTGCGCGCTGAGCAGGCGGACCGTCTCGTCGACGATCGCGGGGACGTCCAGGTCGGGGGCGGGGGTGGGGGCTGGGACGGAAGCGGGGGCGGCGGGGGCCGGGGAGCTGTGCGTCGTCAGCGTGGTCATGGCAGCCGAGTCAATCACCGGACGCCCGGGGCCCACACGTCGTTTCGTGCGAGTGGCGTGTATCCGCTGGAGCGGGTGTCTGTCGACGATCAGCGGGGGGCGGGTGCGGCGCCGTCGTGGCTGGGCGCGCCCGCGCGGCGGAGTCGCATATCGGTACGCCCCACGCCCCTGGACGGCCAGGAATGTCCGTCGACCATCAGCAGGGGGCGGGTGCGGTGCCGTTGGGGCTGGGCGCGTCCGCGCGGCGGAGCCGCATGTCGACACCGCCCCGCGCCCCTTGGTGGCGTTGGCCTGGCCGTGGGGCGATCAGCAGGGGGCGGGTGCGGTGCCGTTGGGGCTGGGCGCGACCGCGCGGCGGAGCCGCATATCGACACCGCCCCGCGCCCCTTAGCGGCGATGGCCTGGCCGTGGGGCGATCAGCAGGGGGCGAGTGCGGTGCCGTTGGGGCTGGGCGCGACCGCTCGGCGGAGCCGCATGTCGACACCGCCCCGTGCCCCTTGGCGGCGTTGGCCTGGCCGTGGGGCGATCAGCAGGGGGCGGGTGCGGTGCCGTTGGGGCTGGGCGCGTCCGCGCGGCGGGGCCGCATGTCGACACCGCCCCGTGCCCCTTGGCGGCGATTGCTGAAGGTGTGCGTGAGTGTGCCGGTTGTTGCGGAGTCCGTGCTGAGGTCGATCCGTTCTCAACCCCTGCGTCATCCACGTCACTTGCGTCACTCCTCTCTCCTGGGTCACTTCTCGGCCAGGTCAGGGGGTGGGGCCGTGGCGAAAAACACTCCTTGCGGCGGATTGCCCGGGAGGGGTGGAAGGGAAGTCATTCAGCGCCTTGATCACCCTGAAGGGAGCTTGACGCTTTATGACGCAGGTAGCGCCTCCCCCTATACCCAGAGCGGCGGGATCACTTCCCGTGCTGGGTCACGCGATACCGCTCTATCGGGACACCCTCGGTTTCATCGCGTCGCTCCGCGCCCGGTACGGCCCGTTGGTGGAGATCACCCTCCAGCCGGGCACCCGCACGGTCATCGTCCAGGACCCCGAGCTGATCCACACCATGCTCACCGATCTGGGACCGAGCCTCGACAAGGGCCGGTTCTTCGACAAGATGGGCCAGTTGCTCGGCGAGAGCGTCGTCACCGTCGCCGGGCGTGAGCACGTGCGCAAACGGCGTCAGATCCAACCCGCTTTCGGCCGCACCGAGATCGCCGGATACGTCGACATCATGCGCGGCGAGGTCAACGCGGCGCTCGACAGCTGGGAGCCGGGCAAACGGCTCGACGTGCGCGAGTCGATGATCCAGCTCTCCCTGGACATGCTGGCCCAGACGGTCTTCTCCGGGAGCCTCGACGGGGACACCTTCCGGGAGTTGCGCACGAATCTGGCGACCGTCATGAACAGCGTGGGCGTGCGCGTCATGATGCCCGACTGGGTGGAGCGCCTGCCGATCCCCTTCAACCGCCGGTTCGAAGAGGCCCGCAGCGCCGTGCGGAGCACCATCGGCACCGCCGTCACCGAACTGCGCGCCTCCGGCTACGACACCGGCGACATGCTCTCCCTGCTGCTCGCCGCGCGGGACGAGACGACGGGCGAGCCGCTCAGCGACTACCAGGTCTGCTCGGAGATCCTGACGCTCGCGCTGGCCGGTACCGAGAACACCGCGACCGTGCTGGCCTGGGTGGTCTACGAACTCGCCCGGCACCCGGAGATCGAGGCCCGCGTCCTGGCCGAGGTGGAGGAGGTGCTCGGCGACCGCCCGGTGACCTTCGACGACGTTCCCCGCTTCACCTTTCTGGAACGGGTCATACGGGAGGTGCTCCGGCTGCATCACACAGGGTGGCTCGTGACCCGCCGCACCCTCACCGAGACCCGCCTCGGCGACTTCACGTTGCCCGCCGGAACCGACCTCGCGTACTGCCAGCACGCGCTGCACCGCGACCCGGCGCTCTATCCCGACCCGTTGCGTTTCGACCCGGACCGGTGGCTGGACAGCAAGCATCAGTTGCTGCCGGGGTCCTTCGTGCCGTGGGGCGCTGGCAAGCACAAGTGCCTGGGCGACCGGTACGCCATGACCGAACTGCTCACCGCCCTGCCCACCATCCTGCGCCGCGTACGGTTCGGGCTGGCGCCGGGCCAGACGGTGAAGCCGGTGGCCCGTGCCACGGTACGGCCGGGGAAGATGATGATGATGGTGGAGAAACGTCTCCCCTGAGCGGTACCGGGGCGGATGGATGCTCGGCAGCCCGGCGGACACAACAGCGGTCACCCTCGACAGGGGTCGGCCGCTGTTCGCCGTTGACGGCCGTCCTTGAGGTGATGCGAAGTGTCAACCCGGGGTTGACGGGGTCCTGGTGTCAACCTAGGGTTGACGCATGACGGAGAACCTGACTGTGACGTCGCCGGTACGTCTCGACGACCTCATCGATGCCATCAAGAAGGTGCACACCGAGCCTCTGGAGCAGTTGGAGGACGCGGTGATCGCCGCCGACCATCTCACCGAGGTCGCCGACCATCTGATCGGCCACTTCGTAGACCAGGCCCGGCGTTCCGGGGCCTCCTGGACCGACATCGGCAGGCGCATGGGCGTGACCCGGCAGGCCGCGCAGAAGCGGTTCGTGCCCAAGGAGTCCGACCTCGACCCGAACCAGGGCTTCAGCCGCTACACGCCGCGTGCCCGCAACGTGGTCGTCGCCGCGCACAACGAGGCCGAGGCCGCGGGCAACTCCGAGGTCCACCCCGTTCACCTGATCCTCGGTCTGACCGCCGAGCCCGAGGCGCTGGCGGCGCATGTGCTCGGCGGGCAGGGCGTCTCCGTGGACGCGCTGCGCGAGGCGGCTAGGGCCGTGCTGCCGCCCGCCGTCGACCGGACCCCGGAGCTGGTGCCCTACAGCTCCGACGCCCGCAAGGTCCTGGAACTCACCTTCCGCGAGGCCCTGCGCCTCGGCCACAACTACATCGGCACCGAACACATCCTGCTGGCCCTCCTGGAGTTCGAGCACGGCACCGGGGTCCTCGCCGGTCTCGGCGTCACCAAGGAACCGGTGGAGACCCAGGTCACCGAGTTGCTGGTGCGCTACCTCCAGACGCAGAAGCAGGCGGCGGAGAGCGAGGAGGAGGCCGGGTAGCGGGGCGTTGTCAGTGGTGGCTGCGACACTCGGGGCATGACGGAGAGGTGGGCCATCGCTCCGGCCGAGGGGGGCGGCGCTGAGGTCGTCCCCCTCGGCCCCGGCGGGCTGCCCGCGGGGCCGGTGCGACGGGAACCGGACCTGGTGGCGGCCGTGCGGGGGCGGCCCGAGGCAGGGCGGTGGGTGTGGCGGTCCACGGCGGAGGTCTATCCGCGTCTGCTCGCCGCGGGGGTGCGGGTCGAGCGGTGCTACGACGTCGAGGACGCCGAGACCCTGCTGCTCGGCCACGAGGGCCGGTACGGCGAACCCCGGTCGGCCGCCGCCGCGTTGGCCCGGCTGCGCGGCGGCCCGGTACCGCCCGACCCGCCCGCGCGGGCCGCCGAACCCGGCGCGCAGTCCTCCCTGTTCGAGCCGGAGGCCGTCCACCTCCCGCTCACCGACCTCGTCGAGGTGCACGCCGAGCAGCAGCGGCGGCACGACGCGACGGCGCACCCCGACCGCATGCGGCTGCTGACGGCGGCGGAGTCGGCGGGGATGCTGGTCGCCACCGAGATGAACCGCGCGGGGCTGCCGTGGAGCGCCGACGTGCACCGCCGGATGCTGCACGAGCTGCTCGGCGAGCGGTACGCGGGCGGGGGCGAGCCGCGTCGGCTGGCCGAGCTGGCCGACGAGGTGTCCGCCGCCTTCGGGCGCCGGGTCCGGCCCGACCTGCCCGCCGATGTCGTCAAGGCGTTCGCGCAGGCCGGCATCAAGGTCAGGTCCACCCGGCACCGGGAGATCGAGGAGATCGACCATCCGGCGGTGGCGCCGCTGCTCGCCTACAAGAAGCTGTACCGCATCTGGGTCGCCCACGGCTGGTCCTGGCTCCAGGACTGGGTGCGCGAGGGGCGGTTCCGGCCGGAGTTCCACGCGGGCGGCACGGTCAGCGGGCGCTGGGTGACCAATGGCGGGGGCGGGTTGCAGATCCCCAAGGTCATCCGGCGTGCCGTGGTCGCCGACCCCGGCTGGCGGCTGGTCGTCGCCGACGCCGACCAGATGGAGCCCCGGGTGCTGGCGGCCATCTCCCGTGACCCCGGTCTGATGGAGGTGGCCGGCCGGGAGACCGACCTCTACCAGTCCGTCTCCGAGCGCGCCTTCTCCGGCGACCGGGGCCAGGCCAAGCTGGCGGTGCTCGGCGCGGTCTACGGGCAGACCTCGGGCGACGGCCTGAAGAACCTCGCCGCCTTGAGGCGCCGTTTCCCGCGTGCGGTCGCCTACGTCGACGAGGCGGCGCGGGCCGGGGAGGAGGGGCGGTTGGTGCGCACCTGGCTGGGCCGCACCTGTCCGCCGGTGGCGCGGACCGGCGACGACGGCTCCGAGGAGGCCGGGCTGCCCCAGGACGGCCCGGACGGCACCGGGGAAGCGGCCGACGCCGGTGCCTGGGGCGGTGGTTGGACGTCCGGTCACTCCTCGGCCGACTCCCGCGCGCGGGGCCGTTTCACGCGGAACTTCGTCGTGCAGGGCAGCGCCGCCGACTGGGCCCTGCTGCTGCTCGCCGCGTTGCGGCAGACCTGCGCGGGGATGGCGGCCGAGCTGGTCTTCTTCCAGCACGACGAGGTGATCGTGCACTGTCCCGAGGAGGAGGCCGCGACGGTCGTGGCGGCGATCCGGGAGGCGTCCGACCTGGCCGGGCGGCTGACGTTCGGGCAGACGCCGGTGCGGTTTCCGTTCACGACGGCGGTGGTGGAGTGCTATGCCGACGCGAAGTAGCCGACGGGGCCGGTGGCGGCGGGGAGTTGGCGGGGGCCGCTCAGATGACGGGTGGGCGGCCGAGGCGGGTGAGGCGCCAGACCGTGCGCCAGCTCATGGGCCGTCGTTCACCGGCGGGTTGCCGCACGCCCTCGACGAAGCCGCCGAACCAGGCGCGCAGCCCCGCCGCCGACCGGGTCCTGGCCAGCGTGAGCAGCGTCCAGATCCCCAGGTGGACGGGGATGAGGGGGAGCGGGAGGCGGCGGCGGACGAGCCAGACCCGGTTGCGGGCGTTGACCCGGTAGTAGATGGCGTGCCGGGCGGGCGAGGTCTTGGGGTGCTGGAGCAGCAGTTCGGGCGCGTATCTGATCCGCCAGCCGGCGTCCGCCGCGCGCCAGGCGAGGTCGGTCTCCTCGTGCGCGAAGAAGAACGCGGCCGGCCAGTCGCCGATCTCGTCGAGCATCGCCGTCCGGAAGCCGTGGCCGCCGCCGAGGAACCCGGTGACATAACCGCCCCGCATCGGGTCGGAGGCGCCGACCCGGGGCACGTGCCGTTGCTGGGTCTCGCCGTGCTCGTCGGCGATGCGGAAGCCGACGATGCCCAGGCGCGGGTCGGCGGCGAAGTGGTCGCGGACGCGGCGCAGGACGTCGGGGTCGACGAGGAGGCCGTCGTCGTCGAGTTCCACGACGATGTCCACGTCGCCGAAGGCGCGGACCCGGTCGAGGGCGACGTTGCGGCCGCCGGGGCAGCCGAGGTTCTCGTCGAGCGGGAGGAGGGTGACCTCGCCGGGGAGGTCGAGGCGGTCGGCGAAGTCGGGCAGCGGGCAGCCGTTGCCGACGATCAGGATGCGCGCGGGGGCGACGTCCTGTTTGGCCACGGACCGCAGCAGGGCGTCGACCTCGTCGGGCCGGTTGCCCATGGTCACCACGGCGACCGCGATCCTCGGTGCCACCGGTTCCGCCATGCCCTCACCTCACCCCTGCCGGGCCGTCCCCACCGAGCCCCTCGCGGCCCCGGCTGGACGACCATGTCGGCCGCGATGCTAGCCGTTCACACTGAGGACTTCCCACATACGCCAGTTGGACGCCGGACGCGCCACGGGGGGTGGGGTGAGGTGGCCGGGGTGAACCTGACCCACCGGCCCGGCTCACCCCGGCCGCTTCACCCCGGCCCCCTCCCCCAGTTCGCCCCGGCCGCCTCGCGCGGTGGCTGGCTTCGGCTTCCGTCAGACGTCGGTCTTTCCGGTCGCTCCGCGTCGTTTCTGCTCGCGGAGTTCCTTGGCGGCGGTGCGGCGGGCCAACTCCCGTTCCCAGAGGGCCTGGAACTCGTTCACCTGCCGCTCGATCCTGGGGTCGGTGGGCTCGTCCTCGTCGTCCAGGTCCAGCAGCCCCTGTTCCTGCAACTGGTCGGTGTGGGCGGAGACCGGGGGTTCGGGGTCGAAGTCGCTGGGGCGCGGCTTCTCGGGGCCGTCGGGTCCGACCCGCATCAGGCGTTCGACGCGGACGACACGGAAGCGGCGGCCGTCGACGATGAGGTTGTTGCGCCGTTTCTCGTCGAAGACGTCGGCCGCGCGGGCGAACTCCGCCTTCTGTTCCTCCGTCATCCGCAGGGTGAACGGTGCCATGACCCGCAGCCAGGTGGTCAGGCCGTCCCGCGCTCCCTGCGGGGTGGCGTCCGACGAACCGGGGTGGAACGCCGTCCACTGGCCGTCCACCCGCTCGGAGATCATGAACACCGCCGGCAGCAGCACCCCGCCCGGGTACTCCTCGGCCGCCCGCAGCGCGTCCCGCCGCACGCCGGGCGGCGAGCCGGGAACCGCGCCGACGAAGCGCAACAGGTCCAGCCGCAGCAGCCCTTCGGAGAGACCGGTGCTGGTGTGCGGGTCGACGACGAACCCCTCGGTCCTGGACGGGAAGTCGCGGCCCTCGCCGATCTCGCCGGGGTCCGGGTCGGACGGGCGGGGCGGCTCGGGGCCGTTCGGGCCGGTCCGCAGGAACCGGGAGGCGCGCACGATCCGGAAGCGTTCGCCGCGGACCCGGATCTCGTCGATGACCTCGTAGTCCATGCGGATGCCCGCCGCCATCCACACCTCGGCCGCTTTCGTGTCACCGGCTTCCTGCGCCGCCACCGAGCGCATCCGGAAGTGGTGCCCCAGCGACTCCCGTGCGCCCTGCGGGACATCGGAGGGGAACTTGGACAACTCCCAGCCACCGGTGTCGAGTTCCTTGGCCCAGAAGTACTCGGCCAGCGCCAGTCCGAGGATGTCCGGGTACAACTCCCTTGCCTGCCAGGCCTCCTGCTCGGCGAAGGCCGCGATGGGCCCGTCCTGCGGGGCGACCCGGAAGGTGAGGTACCCCGGCACTCCGTCTTCGTAACCGCTCATGCACAGACTGTGCCCGACTCCGTGCCGCCCCCGCCAGGAAACCAGCCAAACCACACCCGTTGTTGGGTGAACGAGGGTCAAGTTCCCGCCGGACGGGACGCCCCGCCGGCCAGCCCCCCGGCGAACTCCCGCAGGCCGCAAGCCTGTTGACACCGGCCGGAGAAGGAACGACGCGGGTCGCGCCCGGCACCGACGCCCGTCCCGGGGCCCTGCGGCCGTCGAACTCCAGTCGGGATTCCCGCCAGACGTACGTGCGGCCACCCGAACAACCCCGGCGCCCGCCGGGGAACAGCCCAACCTCGCCCCTCCGCCCCGCGAACGACGACATGGTCACGGGCCCGAACCCAACTCCACCGCGAGTGTGCCTCGTTATGGCAAAGGCGTGCGCCCATCTGCGCGTCAATGGGGTGCGGCGTGTGAGCCAGTGTCACCACATCACGAAGTGAGTCGTTCATGATCGAGCAGCACAAGGCACCGGATCTGGACCAGGCGCGGAGAACACGTCGGCGACGAGCCGGGATCGTCGCCTTCCTTGTCGGCGCGGTCGTCACGGTCGTCTTCTTTGCGTTTTTCCCCGGTCTGCCTCACGTCGTCGACTGGGGGGCCATTCTCGTGGCGCTCGTCGTGGGAGGGCTGGCCCGAGGGGGGTGCCAGGCCTGGATGACGAGGGCGGAGAGGGAGAAGGGCGAGCACCAGTGACCGCCTCGGCGGGGCCGGTCCGACGGAATGCTCAACGGGCCGTTGCCCGTTACCCCACCCCCGCACCGGCGGAGCGGGCGTGAGGTGGGCCTTCGTTACTTGTCCGGGCCCAGGTGGGACAGGGCCTCTGCTACTCGGTCGATGGCCTCGCGGACCTCGGCCGGCTGGTGGGCCGTGTAGCAGAGGCGGAAGAAGCCGGGGGTGGGGGAGTGCATGACGCCGCCGGGGAGGAGGGAGACGTGGGTGGGGGCGTCGCGGAGGTAGTTGAAGAGGTTCTGTTCCTCGTCGTCGAGGTGGGGGTCGGTGAGGGGGTAGGGGTCGGTCCGGTTCGGCGGTACGGCGACCCACTTGAGGTATTCACGCAGGTCGAGCCAGAAGAACTGGGCCGCGTTGTCGCCGTCGCGGTGGACGTACCTGATCCCGTGCTTGTCCAGGGCGGCCTTGGCCTGGTGGAAGCTGTCGGTGAGCAGCGGGCGGTAACTCTCCATCGCGTACGTCGTGTACAGGTCGGCTTCGGGGCCCTTGGCGGTGAGGACGGCGCCGATCAGATAGTGCTTGAGCGAGTCGAACGGCGTGAACCACGACATCGGGTGCCGCTGCTCCGCCCCGGGGTCCTTGCTGCCCAGCATCGCGTCCTGGACCACGGGGTTGCGTGAGACGACGAACCCGGTACGGAAGCCGGAGAGCCCGAAGTCCTTGGCGAACCCCCAGACGACGTGGATGCGTTCCGGGTACGTGGCGTAGGCGTCGAGGGCGACGGCGCTGGTGAACGGCGTTGTGCCGCAGTCCAGTTGGGAGTGGCAGTAGATCTCGTCGGAGATGATGTGCATATCCGTGGAGCCGAGCGCCCAGGCGTAGATGTCCTCCAGCAGGTCCTTGCGGTAGTTGACGCCGAGCGGGTTGTGCGGGTTGGTGAGGACGAGCAGCCGGGGTGCCTTGCCGGTCTGCTTGCGGTGCTCCTCGTACTGCTTCTTGATGAGGTCGAGGGTGAGCCGGAAGGCGTGCGGGCCGTCGGTGGGCAGGGGCACCGGCACGCAGGTGAGCTTCGGACGTTGCTCGAACGACCAGTTGAAGCCCTGCCAGTACGGCGCCGGGATCAGCACGCCGTCGCCATCCACCAGCGGCGGCGGCAGTTCGCTCGGCCCCTCGTTCTTGAGCGCGAACGCCAGGCACTCCAGCGCGGAGGCCACCCCGGCCGTACCGAAGACGTCCTCCGGCTGCACCTGCTCCTCGGGCTTCCGCTCGGCGAGGCCGAACGCCCGCGTCAGCAGGGCCGCCACCTGTTGCCTCAACTCCGGTGTCCCGTAAGGGGACATGTAGTGGATGTTCGGCGCGGGCAGCGGCCTCAGCGGGTCGAACACCATCTTCTGCATCGAGTGGTCGTAGACGAGGACGTTCTCCGCGACCGAGAGATCGATCGCGTCCTCGGGCGCCAGATGGCGGTGGTAGAAGGCGAGCGCCTGCTCCAGGTCGGGCATGCGGGTGAGGAAGGCGGCGGCGTCCTCGGGCGAGGTGGTCGGCTGCGGGGCGGTGGGGAGGGAGGTGGTCACCATGAGGCGGAGGGTCCTTGTCCGGTTGCGGCTCCGACGGTCCGTGCGGCGGGCCTCCCCCACGGTTCCTCCGCACACAGACACAGCGCACCACGCCGCCCGGCCGACGGCCAGCCATCGCCCCCCATCCGGAAACGGGGCCCGGTCCCGGGCCGTTCAGGTCTCGTCGGCGTCGGTGGCCGGAACGGCGTCGAGGGTCGGCCGGTCCCGTTCCGCGGCCGGGGCGGCCGGTTCCGGCGTGAGCTGGGCGGTGCGGACGGTCCACAGGGGCGAGCGCACGATCCAGACCGTCGCGAGCGCGCTGAGCACGCCGCTCAGCAGCAGGGTGGCGCGGGTGCCGAACCACGCACCGCCGATGCCGCCGAGGAGCGCGCCCAGCGGGGCGAGCCCCCAGACCATGGTGCGGATGCTGGCGTTGACCCGGCCGTGCAGCGAAGGCGGCGCCAACGTGTAACGCAGCGGCACCTGATGGACGTTGTAGACCTGCTGGCCCGCCCAGAGCACGAACTGCGAGACCGCCACCGCCGCCACCGCGGTCCACCCCGGCGCCCCGAAGAACGGCGTGACCAGCGCGCCGGCCGCGCTCACCAGGACCGCCACGACCAGCACCCGGCCGAGTCCGAGCAGCCGGGCCAGCGGGCGGGCGACGAGCGCGCCGGCCATCGCACCGGCCGCGCCGACGGCGAGGACCATGCCCACGACCCCGGCGGAGAACCCGAGCCGCTTGGTGAGATACAGCAGGAAAACGGCGGTGTAGGCGTTGTAGCAGAAGATGAAGGTGCCGGTGGAGAGGGTGGCGGCGCGCAGCGGGGCGACCTTCAGGACGAAGAGCGCGCCCTCGACGGCCTCGGCGAGCACGGAGCCGATGAAGCCGCGCCGGGGACCTGACGGGGTCGGCGCGGTCACCGTCGTCTCCGGTGCGATGGCCGGTTCCACCGGGTTCATCACGACGAACGGCAGGACGGCCGCCGCCACCACGAAGGACGCCGTGTCGGCGAGCAGCGCGGTCGGCGCGGAGAAGGCGCCGATCAGCCAGCCCGCGAGCGGCGGTCCGAGCGCCATCGCGACGGAGTGCCCCAGCTCCAACCGGCTCTGCGCGCGGACCAGTTGGGACGGCGCCACCACGGTCGGCACGCAGGACAGATAGGCCACGTCGGCCAGGACGCTCGCGGTGCCGACCACGACGGCCACCGCGTACAGCAGGCCCATGGCGAGGTGGCCGGTCAGCGCGGCCAGCGGCACGGTCGCCAGGGTGAGCGCCATCACCGTGTTCGCGGCGATCAGCAGCGGGCGGTGCGGCAGCCGGTCGACGACGACCCCGGCGATCGGCCCGCACACCAGGTACGGCGCCCGGCTGCACGCCAGCAGCACGCCGCTCTCGAAGGGGCCCGCGCCCAGCAGGCCGATGGCGGTGAGGGGGAGGGCGAGGACGGTCACCTGGGAGCCGGTGAGGGTGACCGTGACGCCGGTGAGCAGGTAGTGGAACCCGCGGGGCAGCCGGGGTTGTCGAGCCGACGTCACCCGGTGCTCCCCTCGTCCGGTTCTTTCGGCGCGATGACCCGAAATCCGGGGTCCACGGCTCCGTACCGCGCTGCGGAGCGGTTCAGTGAATTCCCGGCTCCGTACGCATCGAATCCGCCCACATCGACATCTCTACGTGCACTATTTGCAGCTCGCACTCGACAGCCATTCCGGAGCGACTTTCCGATCTTGGCGAACCACGTTACCGAGTGGGCTCGCAAACTTTCAACCAACAATGGAGGCACTTCGACAAAGACCGAAAAGGGTGGGGTGAGCAGCCCCTTACGCCCCACTTTAAGGTGATATTCCCGCCAACCAACCGTCCCCTACAGGTCATTTCCGGAAGCCCGGCGGCGGCTTTCTGGGCGAATCCAATGAGCCGTCCCGCGCCCCGCTCCCCCGCTTTCACCGAAAAATCCGCCTGCGCGAAACATTCACAACCGTTTTGCTCTACCGAAACAAGCCCCTCATATGGTTCGGTTCAATTTGGTCCCGGTGGAGGAGAATGCCGCATGCTGATGGTCCCGCTGCCCGAGTTCGTTCCTACTGCCGGGGAACTCGTCGAATTCCAGGTGCCCGAAGAGGTGCTTGCCGCGGCGGCCCTCGCTCCGGAACATCCCGCGCCCGCCGGAGAACTCCAGGAGACGCATCTGCGCACGCGCGCCGAGGGGGCCCGCGCGGGCGCGCCGCCGGAGACCTGGCTCGGCCTCGCCTTCGACCTGCCCGGCCGCCTGGACACCGCCGCCCTGACGAGCGCCCTCACGACCTGGCTGCGCCGCCACAGCACGCTGCTCACCTGGTTCGCACCGGCCGGTGACGGATTCCGGCGCCACGCCGTGGACCCGGAGACGGTCACCTTCACACCCGTCTCCCTGAGCGATCACGCGTCGCCGGAGGAGATACGCGCGCACCTGAGCGCCCGGTTCGCGCGGGACACCGATCCGACGGTCTGGCCGCCGCTGGTCGTCTCCGCCGTGCTGCGGGAGACCGGGTCCACGGTCCACCTCGCCATCGACCACGCGCACACCGACGGCCTGTCGATCCTGCGCAGCTTCGGCGAGTTGCGCGCCTACTACACCGCCGCCGTCACCGGCACCCCGGCCCGGCTGCCGGAGACCGGCTCCTACGTCGACTTCTGCCACCTCGACCGGGAACGTTCCGACCGGCTCGACGCCGACTCCCCCGCCGTCGCCCGCTGGCGCACGTTCCTCGACGGCGCCCCCTACCCCGCCGCCTTCGACCTCGGCATCAAACCCGGCACGACCTACCCGGCCGCCGCCGTCACCGTGGACCTCCTCGACGCCGCCGAGTCGACGGCGTTCGGCCGCCTCTGCACGGCGCACGGCGTGGACTTCGCGGCCGGCGTGCAGGCCGCGTTCGCCCTGTGCGGGCGCACCCTCGGCGGCCCGGAGACCTACCGGGCGCTGACCCTCGTCCACACCCGGGACGAACGGCGCTGGCTGCACGCCCACGGCTGGTTCGTCAACACGGTGCCGGTGGAATTCCCGGCGACGGGTGGGACGTTCGCCGAGGTCCTGACCGCCGCCAAGGCCGGTCTGCTGCGGGCCCAGGAGGCGAACGGCGTGACGCTGCCCGGCGTGACGCGCTGCGACCCGTCACTCGCGCCGCTGCTCCAGGAGGCCACGCAGTCACTGCCGTTGGCGTCGTTCCTGGACTTCCGGTCGCTGCCGGGGGTGCGCGACTGGAGCGACCACAACGTCACCGCCCTCATCGCCATGGGCCGCACCCGCGTCCCCCGCTTCTGGGTCAACCGCCTCCCGGACCGCACCTACGTACGCGCGGCCCACCCCGACACCCCCGAGGCCCGCGACGCCGTCCTCCGCTTCGCCGCCCTGGTCCGCGACCTGATGACCAACGCCCTGCGCACGACGGCCACACCGGACCACCTGTGAGGTGCGGGGCCTAAGAATGGGCCGGGGCCCACCAGTACGCGTGGTCGATCGTCCATCTGCGGCGTAGGGCCGGGGTGATGAGGACCGACTGGGCGAACTCCCGTCCCTCCGGGGCGGATTCGGGGTCGGTGTGGAGGAGGCCCGCGATCAGGGGGCTGCGGGTGGTCGCGGCGTGGCCCGCGGCGGCGCGGAGCAGGACGACGCGGGCGATGTCCGCGCCGGCCTCGTCCTCGGCGAGGAGATCGACCAGCTCGGTGACGGACTCCCCGGTGACCTCGTCGGTGGCGCCGGTCAGCAGCGTCGCGTGGCCGACCGCCCGTTCCCCGCGCCAGGCGATGAAGGACATCCGGTAGGGCGACGCGCACAAGAAGGCGGCCTGCGCCGCGGCGGTGAACTCGCTGACCGGGTGGTGCACCACCCCGCCGCCCGCCCGGAACGCCCGGACCAGCCAGGCCCGCACCAGGTCGTCGTCGGCGGCGCCGGCCGCGAGGGTCACCCGGGGCCCGCCACCCGTCGGGGCCGGCCACTTGGCGGGGTCGACGCACCGCACGTAGGTGAGGCGGCGGCGCCACGGCTCCGACAGTTCGATGCCCGGCGGGGTCCGGGTCAGGAAGCTCTCGACGCGCGGGTACAGGCGGTGCAGCGTGGCACAGGCCGAGGCGAGCCGTCGTGGATCGCGCAGCATCTCCTCGCGGGGCTGCTGGATCAGGACGTGGCGCTCGCCGGTGACGGGGTCGTTGTACGGGCCCGCCATGACACCGGCCAGCGGGTCACCGGAGCGGGAAGTGCCGATCAAGGGTGCCCTCCAGTCGATCGGTTCGGACCGCGACCGCGAGGCGATCGCTGAGGTTCCCGATGGCGGAAGGGCGTCGCCTCCACCCCTTCGCTCCCCCTCCCGGGGCCGCGGGTCCGCCCGTCGTCCCGGCGGCTCATGAGGTCTGAAGGGTCTGATGGTCCATCAATTCCCGTTCAGCATACGTCGGTTACGGTTTCATGAACAACGCCTCGGCGGCCACAACCGCAGCTCCTGGGCACCGCGCGGCCGGTCCCGCGCCCCGGGCCCGCGGTCTCCTCCCGGCACACCAGGTGGACCAGTCCGAGCAGCCGGTACTGGCGGCGTGCGGCGCCGTCGTCGTCGCGGACGCTGACGAGTTGCCGTTCCACCAGTTCGTCCAGGGACTCCAGCCGTTCCTTGCGGCCGCAGCCGGTGGGGCCTTCGGCGGCCAGCGGCGCGAAGTCCTCGGCGTGCCGCCGGGAGAGCCGGCAGAGTAACCGCCGGGCGAGAGGGCTCAGTTCGTCGTAGTCGGCCCGCACGGCGGTACGGACGTCGCCGCCCTGGTGGCCGAGGCGGTCGAGCCGGGTGCGTTCCTCCCGCAGCAGCGCCGCGCACCAGGCGAGCGGGAGATCGGTGGCGTTCTTCAGCCGGTCGGCCAGCGCGGTCAGCGCGAGCGGCAGGCCCGCGCACTGGCGGCCCAGGGTGCGGGCGTGGTCCGGTTCGGCGGCCACCCGCTGCTTCCCGATGAGCTGGGCGAGGAACTTCACCGACGCGTCCGGGTCGAGGGGGCCGAGGCGTATCCGGTGGGCGGGGATGTCCGGGACCAGCTGGACCCTGCTGGTGACGATGACCCCGCAGCCGGGCGCCCGGGGGATCAGCAGGAAAGGGAGGCGGGCGTCGTCGACGTTGACGAGGACGACCAGGACCCGGCGTTCCGCGACCAGCCGCTGGTAGAGCAGCTCGCGCTCCTTCGGCTCCGCCGGGACCTGGGCGGCGAGGACGCCAAGACCGCCCAGCAGCTTGGCGAGGATCTCGTGCTCGTCGGCGGGCGCGCCGCCCTCGGTGCCCAGGTCGGCGAAGAGCTGGGCGTCGGGGTAGTCGTCGGCCAGCCGGTGGGCGGACGCCACCGCGAAGTCGGCCTTGCCCACCCCGCGCATGCCGGAGATGGAGACGACCCTCGGCATGCCGGGCGGGACGTCGGCGCGGGCCGGCGCGGTCAGGTGGGTGTACAGATCGCGCGCCTCGGTCGGCCGGGCGACGAGATGGAAGGGGAACGGCGGTGGCAGCTGGCCGCGGTTGAGGGTCGGCCTGCGCAGCACCCCGTGCCCCAGGCTCGGGCGGGCGGTCCTGCCGGGCTCGTGTCCCGGCCCGGTCAGCGCGCCCCGCTCCGGGGACAGGTCCCGCAGGATCGCCTCGTAGGCGCGTTGCAGTTCGGGGTCGGGCTCCACGCCGAGGTGTTCGCGGTACACCCGGCGCCCCTCCTGGTAGGTGGCGAGGGCGTCCGCGCGGCGGCCCAGCACCTGGAGGGCCTTCATCTGCGTGACCCGCAGGCTGCCGTGGAGCGGGTTCTCGACGACCAGCCGGGAGGTCTCGTCGACCACGTCGGCCGCCTGGCCCAGCTTCAGTTCGGCCTTCAGGCACTCCTCCAGGACCTGGAGCCTGCGCTCGGCCAGATGCCGGGCCTTGGCCTGGACGACCTCGCTGTCGACGTCGAGCAGCGGCTCGGCCGTGAACAGGCGCAGCGCACGGCGGCCGAGCACGACGGCCTCGGAGACCGGGCCGGGGGTGGTGCACTGCCGGATGACGCACAGGGCCTCCGCCGCCTGCCGTTCGAAGACGAGGAGGTCCACCTCGGCCTCGTCGGCGGTGAGTTGGTAGCCGGGGGAGACGGTCTGGATGCGGTCGGCGAGGCCGATGTCCTCCAGGGAGCGGCGGATTCTCGACACACAGATCTGGATCTGGGTGCGGACCGTGGACGGTGCGGAGTATCCCCAGACGGCCTCCGCCAGCCGTTCCACCGAGACCAGCCGGTTGGCGTTGAGGACCAGTTGGGCGAGGACGACGCGTTCGCGCGGCGCCGACAGCTTCAGACTCCCCAGCGGGCTGGTCACCTGGAGCGGTCCGAGGACACGAAAAACAGGTTCCACACCTTTGCTTCTTTCTGGCGAGCGGCGCTGCGACGGACCCGCAGCTTAGCCAACTGCCGTGCCCTATTTGAACGTTCAGACATCTGATGTCTCCGCTCCCGCGCGCGGGACGGCCGGTGCCGTGCGCCCCTCACAGCCATCCCCTCTGGGCCGCTTTGACCCCCGCCTCGAACCGGCTGCGGGCGCCGAGGCGCTCCATGATGGACGCCATCAACCGGCGTGCCGTGCGGGCCGAGATGAACAGCTTCCCGGCCGCGTACTCGTCCGTGCAGCCCTGTGCGATGAGCAGAAGCAACCGTTTCTCCTGGGGGGAGAGGCTCTCGGCGTCCAGGTGCCGGTCGGCGCCCAGCGGGGTGGAGACCTCCCACACCTGCTCGAAGAGGGCGACCAGGGAGGCGACCAGACCGGCCTCGGTGATGAACAGGGCGCCCTTGCGGGTGTCGGTCGGGTCCATCGGCACCAGCGCCATCCGCTTGTCGACGATGACCATCCGGGGCGGCAGCTCCCGCATGGTCCGGAACTCGCCGCCCGCGTCGGTGAGCCAGCGGGCGTAGGACAGCGTCTCCTCGTCCCGGCGGATGGAGTCCAGGCCTATGGTCCGCATCGCCACCCCGTGGTCCAGGGCACGCTTGTCGTTGTGCCGGGCGGCGGCCAGCGCGGCGCCCGACTGGGCTCCGCCGGGCATGAACGTCATGACGGAGTGCAGCACGTCCTGCGAGAGCCGCTCCAGCCTGCGCTGGATCTCGTCGACGCCGACGAGCTGGCGCACCCCGTCGCCCGGGTTGGCCTCGGCGCGGGCGCCCCGGTCCCCGAGCATCCGCAGCACCATGGTCTGGCTGGCGGCGATCTTCCGCTGGCTCTCCAGGAGTTGGGACTGCTCCCGCTCCAGCAGTTCGCGCAGGCCCACCATGGGGTCCACCGCGAACACCCGCCCCGGGTCCTCGTGCGACCGGCGCAGGATACGCAGGGCGAGCAGGGCGTCGAAGGCCGTCATGACCTCCTCGACGGTCAGGGCGAGCTGGTCGGCCAGCTGGTCGGCGGAGAGGTCGGGGGCGTTGAGCACCGCCTGGTAGACGCGCTCCTGAGCGGGGGTGAGACCCAGATACTCGAACACACCGATCACTCGCCCCCGGCAGGCACGTCGTGCGGCGTGCGCCGTACGGCCCCGTCCGGCCGTCCCGCACGGCATCTCCACGTACCGTCCCCGAGTCGGGGCCCGCCGGGCATTAACCTCGGCCGCAGGCCGGCGCGTGCCCGTCCGACCGAACAGGCGCGCGGCGGGGCCGTGGCGGGCCCGCCACGGGCCACCCGCCGACGGTGCCGCTCCTCGGGTGTGCGTCCGCGTTCCCGCTGCATGTCCTGATCGCCTCCGGGCCTGCTCTCGCGGCGACGCGCGCGACGCGCCGCACCGGCCCCTTCGGGGGAAAGCACGGGTTCGCACATCGCGCAGCCGCTCGCGTGGGGGGTTTGACTGGCGTTGCCTTCCGCCCACCTCACGCGATCGGGCTTTCCTCCCACTATTGGCTCGCTATCACTGACAATTCCCTGACCTTCCGGGGAACGCGGGAACGACCACGAGCCCGGACTCCCCCGCCGCGTGGGCGGCGGGGGAGTCCGGGCTCGTGGTGCGGCCGGGCCGCGGGGGTCAGTCCCAGATCAGGCCGTCGCCGTCCTCCGCGGAGTGGACGCCCGCACTGTCCGAGCGGTCGTGACCGGCGTCGGCGGCGGCCACCGTGAACGAGCCCACGGTGATCGAGAGGAGCGCGGAATAGGCGAGAAGGCGGGTGCGAAGAGACATGGCTTTCCTCCAGGGGGATTTCACGGGGGGCTCTCCGGGGCGTTTCCGGAGAAAGTCGAAGGTAGAGAAAGTGAAAAGTCCGGGGCAAGGATTGGAAAACCCCGGGTCCGGAGTATTTCCGCTTCGCCTTGCTTCGCTTCTCATCCTGCCAAGGCCATGACCGCCGAGGAAGCGAATCCGACGACCGCAAGCGTCCATGCCGCTTTGGGCCAATGGGAGGCCGGCGCTATGCCGCTTCCGCGTCCGCGCTGGTGACGACGGCCGCCGGTGGCCAGGCACCCCGCTGGAGCAGACCCCACACATACGCCCGGGCCACCAGGGCGACACGGTTCACGCCGCCCATGCGAATGCGCAGATTGGCGAGGTGGTACTCGACGTTGTTGGTGCTGAAATGCAGTCGCTTCGCTATTTGCGTGCTCGTGAGCCCCTGCGCCGTCAGTTCCAGGATGGTCGTCTCGGTGGGCGTCAGGGCGGGTCGCGCGGCCGGTCCCTGGATTTCCGCGGCGGCGGCCGGGGCGATCTCGCCGTGCAGGACGACGAGTTCCGCCGCGCCGTCCCCGTGCGGCCAGGGAATTCGCGTGCAGCTCGCCCGGAACGCGCTTCCGTCGCGCCGCACGAAGCCGACCGGGCGGGGTTCGGCGGCCGGTGGCGGCACCCCGTCGCGCATGAGGTCGGACAGGGCGGGGCGCCCGAGGTCCTCGTCCGGACGGCAGCCGAAGAGGTCGGCTGCGGCCGGGTTGAGCCCCACGACCCGCAGCCCCGACGACACCTTCAGCACGGGTACCGGCAGGTCACGCAGGAGGACATCGGCCTGGACCGGGTCGGGTGCGGGCGCCTCGCCGTCGTCGCGGCAGGCGCCGGGGACCGGGCGCGGGAACTCCACGGCGGGCACCGTGGAGGCGTTGTCGCCGCCCATGGGCAGCTGCCAGGCGGTCCCGATGACGCCGCACACCGCGCCGTCCGGGGTCAGGTCGGGCGAGAGCATCACCATCCACAGGTGCGTCGCGTCGGGCACCTGCCAGCTGACGGTGCCGCCGCTCAGGGCCAGGGCGTGGGCGGTGCCGAAGGAGTCCGCGAGGCGTGGCGCCTCGGCCTCGGCGGCGGTGACATGGCCGCCCCTGCGCAGTCCCAGCTTCCGGGTGGTCCCGGCCGCCGAGGTCACCACCAGGGACAGATCCGTCTTCCAGATCGCCACCTCGACCAGTCCATTAGTAAGCATCGGAAACCGCACCTCCGCGCCGCTCACCCGTCCGATCGCGCACATCGCCGTCAGCCGACGTGCTTCCGCCCAACCCCATATTGTTGAAGACGACACAAGTCATCACCGAACACATCCGTTCCTGCGTGACGTCTGACATCACGAACGCCACGTGGGTCGCCGAGAATCCCCGGAGAATGTTTGCCCTTTCAGTCTCCCGGGAGGACCGGAGCCCTGTCGCCAAAACCGGGTGGCAAGATCAGGAACGGCCTAATGTGTCCACGGAATTCCACACACTGAAATCCCTTGTGAACGCGGGAATTCGGCCACAGGGAACGGACCTGTGGCCGAATTGGAGTCAGCCCACGGCGCCGGGAACGGCCCCTTCCCGCGCGCGGCGGGGCGCCGCCCAGGCCCCGGCCCCGGCGGCGGGTCCGGCCCCGGAGCGCAGCAGCCCGTAGACATAGGCGTCGTCGAGGGCCTGCCAGGCGGCCGTGACGACGTCCTCGGCCGCGCCGACCGTGGTCCACTCCTCCACCCCGTCGGTCATGGTGAGCAGGACCCGGGCGGCCGAGCCGCTCTCGCCGACGCCGTCGAGGATGCGGACCTGGTAATCGGCCAGCCGCAGCAGGGCCAGCACCGCGGAGTCCGGGCCGAGCGCCCGGCGGACGGCGAGATCCAGCGCCCGGACCGGGTCGGGTGCCTGGGCCGTGGCCAGCGACAGCCGCCCGCGCACCCGCAGTTCGACGGCGGCCTCGTTGACCCGGGCGCGGAGGTCGCCGTGGGCACGGTGCTCGACGGCGACCCGCCAGAACTCGGTCTCGAAGGGCCGTTCGCCGAGGGTGCCGGTCTCCGCGCGGATGAGGAGTTCGAGGGAGGCGTCGGCCGACTCGTAGGCGTATCCCTGGAGTTCGCGCTCCTTGACCCGGGCCACCAGGCGGGCCGCGGTCTCCCGGTCGCCGCCGAGGCCGAGGCCCAGCTCCTCGGCCTTCAGCTCGATCGAGGCGCGGCCGGCCATGGTGGAGACCAGCATGCGCATCGTGTTGCCCACCAGCTCGGGTTCGATGTGCTGGTAGAGCGCCGGGTCGACCTTGATCGCGGCGGCGTGCAGGCCGCCCTTGTGGGCGAAGGAGGAGGCCCCCACGTACGGCTCGTGCGAGGGGGGTGCCTGCCCGGCCAGCTCGGCGATGGCGTACGCGGTGCGGGTCATCAGGGCCAGCGCCCCGGCGGGCATGACCGTGCGGCCGCGCTTGAGTTCCAGGGCGGGGACGACCTGGAAGAGGTTGGCGTTGCCGACGCGTTCGCCGTAGCCGTTGGCCGTGCACTGGACGTGGGTGGCGCCCGCGTCGACCGCGGCGAGGGTGTTGGCCGTGGCGCAGCCGGTGTCGTCCTGGGCGTGGATGCCGAGGCGGGCGTCGGTCGCGGCGAGCACCTCGCAGACGACGGCGTGGACCCGGTCGGGGAGCATGCCGCCGTTGGTGTCGCACAGGACGACGACGTCGGCGCCGGCCTCGTGGGCGGTGCGGACGACGTCGAGGGCGTATCCGGGGTTGTCGGCGTAGCCGTCGAAGAAGTGCTCGCAGTCCAGGAACACCCGGCGGCCGTGGCCGCGCAGCCAGCCGATGGTGTCGCTGATCATGCGGAGGTTCTCGTCCAGGGTGGTGCGCAGGGCCGTCTCCACATGCCGGTCGTGGGACTTGGCGACCAGTTGGACGACCTCGGTGCCGGCCTCCAGGAGCGCGGCCACCTGTGGGTCCTCCTCGACGCGGAGGCCGGCCCTGCGGGTGGCGCCGAAGGCGACGAGGGTGGCGTGCCGGAAGTCGATCTCCTCGCGGGCGCGGCGGAAGAACTCGGTGTCGCGGGGGTTGGCGCCGGGCCAGCCTCCTTCGATGAAACGGACCCCGAAGTCGTCCAGGAGGCGGGCGATCCCGAGCTTGTCGCTGACGGTGAGGTTGATGCCTTCGCTCTGTGCTCCGTCGCGGAGCGTGGTGTCGAAGACGTGGAAACCGTCGTCCGGTAGGGCGTTCATGACGATGTCGACTCCTCAGACTGTGCGGGGACTTCGGGGGACTTGAGAGGACTTGGGTCACACGGAGCGGGCGAGCACTCCGCGCGGTTGCCCGGTGGCCGGAGCCGGGGTGACGGCCGGGGGCTGCGGGGCGGCCCCGAGGCGGCGCATCCAGCCGTGCCGGTCGGGGGCCCGGCCGGTCTGGATGTCGAGGAGCGCGTCCCGCAGCCGCAGCGTCACGGGGCCGGGCTGACCGTCGCCGACCTGCCAGTCGCCGCGCGCGGACCGCACCTGGCCGACCGGGGTGATGACTGCGGCCGTTCCGCAGGCGAAGACCTCGGTGACCCGGCCCTCCAGGCAGTCCTGGCGCCAGTCGTGCACGCTCACCCGGGCCTCGGACGCCTCGTAGCCGAGGTCGGCGGCGACGCCGAGCAGGGAGTGCCGGGTGATGCCGGGCAGCAGGGAGCCGCTGAGGATCGGGGTGACGATGCGGTCGCCGTGCACGAAGTAGAGGTTCATGCCGCCCATCTCCTCGATCCAGCGGCGTTCGATCGCGTCCAGCCAGACCACCTGGTCGCAGCCCTGCTCGACCGCCTGCGCCTGGGCGATCATGGACGCGGCGTAGTTGCCGCCGCACTTGGCGGCGCCGGTGCCGCCCGGCGCGGCCCGCACGTAGTCCTCCGACACCCAGACGGACAACGGCCGGATGCCCGCCGGGAAGTAGGAACCGGCCGGGGAGGCGATGACCAGGAACTGGTAGGCGCGGGACGGCCTGATGCCGAGCACGGCCTCGGTCGCGAACATGAACGGGCGCAGATACAGGGACGTCTCCCGGTCCTCGGGCACCCACGCGTCCTCCTGCGCGACGAGCGCGTCCAGCGCCGCGAGGAACAGCTCCTCCGGCAGCTCCGGCATGGCCAGGCGGCGCGCGGACTCCCGGAACCGCCGGGCGTTGCGCTCGGGCCGGAACACGGCCACCGAACCGTCCGGCTGCCGGTACGCCTTGAGCCCCTCGAAGATCGTCTGGGCGTAGTGCAGGGTCATGTTGGCCGGGCTGAGCGACAGCGGCGCGAACGGCACCAGCTGGGCGTCGTGCCAGCCGCGCTCCTCGGTCCAGCTGATGGTGACCATGTGGTCGGTGAAGTACCGGCCGAAGCCGGGGTCGGCCATGAGCGCCGCTCGTTCGGCGTCCGGCAGGGGGTGCGCGGACGGTTTCAGCTCGATGGGGGTGGCGGTGGTGGTCATGAGGTTTCCCTAGGGGTGAGGACGCGGAACGCCGCGCTGTGCCGTACTCGGTGGCCCGTCACCGGACGGACCCGGCCGACTGCCGGGAGCCGGTGGCCGCGTGCTCGTCGGCGATGACCTGGACGATCTGGTCGAGGGCGTCGTGGAGATAGAAGTGGCCGCCGGGAAAGAGCCGCAGCGAGAAGCGGTCCCGGGTGCACTCCCGCCAGTCCTCCAGGGCCTCCGTGGGAACCAGCCGGTCGGCGAGCCCCCCGAAGACGGAGACGGGCACGTCCAGCGGGGGCACCGGGGTGTGCCGGTAGGTCTCGGAGACGGTGAAGTCGGCGCGCACCAGCGGCAGCAGCGACTCCACCAGGCCGGGGACGGAGAACGCCGCCTCCGGTGTCCCGCCCAGCTCCCGCAGCACGTCCAGGAGCGCGGCGTCGTCGAGGATGTGCCGGGTCGGGCCCCGGTGGCCGCGCTGCGGGGCCGGGCGGGCCGACAGGAACAGGTGCCGGGGCAGCGGCAGGCCCTCCTCGCGCAGCCGCAGGGTGAGGGTGTAGGCGAGCAGCGCGCCCATGCTGTGCCCGAAGAACAGCACCGGTTTGTCGAGCAGGGGGCGCAGTTCGGGCAGGAGCGCGTCCACCATCTGGGAGACGTGGGTGAGCGGCGGTTCGCTGGTGCGGTCCTCCCGGCCCGGGGGCTGGACCTGCCAGAGTTCCAGGTCGGCGGGGAGGAGGGGGCGCCAGGGGTGGTACATCATGCTGCCGCTGCCCGCGCACGGGAAGCACAGCAGCCGGGCGCGGGCCCCGGGGACGGGCGCCGGGGCGCGCAGCCAGGGGCGGACGGCGGTCGTCACAGCGTCTCCAGGGCCTGGTAGTCGACCTTCCCGCGGGCGGTCGTGGGCAGCGCGGGCACCTGGCGGAACCGGGACGGCACATGCGAGGCCGGGAGGGTGGCGCGGGCGCTGCGGGCGAGGGCCTTGGCGTCGGCGGGGTCTTCCGGGTCCGGTACGTAGTAGGCGGTGAGCCCGGCCACGCCGCCGGTGGCGTCGGTGACCGCGCGGACGGCGACCGCGCGGACGCCGGTGAGCCGGCCGAGGGCGGCTTCGACGCCGTCCAGCTCGATGCGCTGGCCGCGGATCTTGACCTGGCGGTCGGCCCGGCCGAGGTAGCGCAGGAGCCCGTCCTCGCCCAGGACCGCCTTGTCGCCGGTGCGGTACACGTGCCGGACCGCTCCGCCGAGGTCGAGGTCGAGGAAGCGCTCGGCGACGAGTTCGGGCCGCCCCACGTACCCGAGGACGACGCCCAGGCCGCCGGTGTACAGCTCGCCCGGGGTGCCGGGCGGGCACTCGCGCTGCTGGTCGTCGAGGACGAAGACCTCGGTGCCGGGCACCGGGACGCCGATGGGGATGCCCGCGGGGTCCTCGGTGTCGGCGGTGCGGATGCGGTGGACGGTGGTCAGCATGGTGTTCTCGACGGGCCCGTAGCCGTTGATGAGCTGGATGCCCGGGTGCTCCTCAAGGAACCGGCGCACATGCGGCGGCGAGAGCCGTTCCCCGCCGTGGGTCACGTAGGTGAGGCCGGAGAAGCAGCCGACGCCCTCGTCCACCAGCAGGTTGAAGAGCGAGGTCGTCATCCAGAGGTGGTCGGCGCCCTGTTCCTTCACCAGCCGGGCCAGCAGGTCGGGGGTGACATAGGGGCTGTCGGTGACCAGCACGGTGCCGCCGCTGACCAGCGCGCCCCACAGTTCGAAGTTGCCCATGTCCCACTGGAGCTGGGCCAGTTGGGGAACGACGGGACGGTCGGCGAAGCCGATCAGCGGCTCGGGGTGGAACATCCGGGTCACCCCGCGGTGCGGGCACACCACGGCCTTCGGGGTGCCGGTGGTGCCGGAGGTGAACAGCAGGCAGGCCGGTGCCGAGTCGTCGCCCGCCGCCGGCTCCGACGCGACCGGGGCGGCCCGCAGCTCCTCGGCCGACGGCGGGGCCCAGGTGCCGGGGGCGGTGTCGGCGGTGTCGGCGGCGTCGGTGTCGGTGAGGGTGAGCCGGACGCCGATCAGCCCGGCGATCTCGGCGCGCAGGTCGGCGGGCCACGCGGGGTCGGCGACGGCGTACGCCTTTCCGGCGCGCACCACGCCGAGCAGGACGGCGACGCGGCGCACGGAGGCGGGCAGGTCGACGAAGACGACGTCACCGGCGTCGGGCAGGGCGCGCAGCCGGTCGGCGACGAGCGCGGCGGCGGCGTCGAGGTCCCGGTAGGTGAGGGTGCCGTCGGGTCCGGTGGCGGCGGGGTGGTCCGGGGTCCGCACGGCGTGCCGGTGGACGAGGCTGTGGATGGTCATGCCGGGATGTGCCTTTCTGCGTCGGTCTGGTCGGCCCGCTCGGCGGGGGCGGCCGGACGGGTCAGGGTGCCGAACGCGATCACGAGGAGGCCGAGGACGCCGCCGACGGCCGCGATCCAGAAGGTGGCGCGCAGCCCGGCGCGTTCGGTGAGGAAGCCGCCGGTGGTGGCGCCGAGGGGGATGACGCCCCAGATCACGAACCTGATGGAGGCGTTGACGCGGCCCAGCATCGCGGCCGGGGTGATGGTCTGACGGAGCGTCACCTGATGGATGTTGAAGACGACCGTGCCGAACCAGCCGAGGGCCATGCCGACGACGAAGACCGCCTCGGCGTACGCCCCCGACGCCAGCGGCAGCAGGCCGAGGCCGACGACGTTGAGCGCGACGGCGCCGACCATGCAGCGGTCGGCCCCGAACCGCCTGCCGAGCCTGCTGGCGAGGAGCGCGCCGGCCACGAAGCCGACGTTGCTCAGGCCGAGCAGCAGCCCCGCGGTTCCGGCGGACATGCCCAACTCGCGGACGGCGTACGGGATGAGCAGGGAGTACATGATGCCGCCGGAGAAGAAGTTCAGCAGCGCGAGACAGATCACCAGGGGGGCGAGGGCGCGGTTGCGGAAGATCCAGCGCAGCGCGGCGCCGATCTCCTTGAACAGCCGTTGCCCCGTGGCCCGTTGGGGCGCGGGCGACCGGGTGCGGATGCGCCACAGGAACACCGCGGACAGCAGGTACGACAGGGCGTCGACGACCAGGACCAGGGGCGCCCGCAGCGCGGAGACCAGCAGACCGGCGAGGCCCGGCCCCGCGATCTGCGCCCCCGACCTGCTCAGCTCCAGCTTGCCGTTGGCGTCGGCCAGATGCTCGGTCGCGACGATCTCGGGCAGATAGGTCTGGTACGCGACGTCGAAGAACACGGTGAACGCGCCCTGGAGACAGGCCACCGCGTACAGCAGCGGCATCGAGACGGCGTCCGCGAGGAAGGCGGCCGGGACGGTCAGCAGGACCAGGGCCCGGCCGACGTCGCAGACGATGAGGACCGAGCGGCGCGGCAGCCGGTCGACCCACACACCCGCGGGCAGGCCGAGCAGCAGGAACGGCAGGAACTGCGCGGTCACCAGGGCGGCGACCGCGGCGTTGTCGGCGTCGAGTTCACCGATGGCGATCAGCGGCAGGACGAGGGGGGTGATCTGGCTGCCGAGCTGGCTGATCGTCTGGCCCGCCCACAGCCGGCGGAAGTCTCCCGCGAAGGACGTGCCGCGCCCGCTCACCGCAGGGCTTCCGGGGCGCGCAGCTCCGCGATCCGGGCGGACAGCTCACGGACGGTCGGGTGGCGCAGCACCTCCAGGGCGGGCAGCGTGACGCCGAGCGGCTCGACGAGCCGGGCGGCGGTGCGGATGGCGAGCATCGAGTCGCCGCCCAGCTCGAAGAAGTCGTCGTCGGGGCCGATGACGGGCTCGTCCAGCAGGTCGGCCCACACGGCGCTGATCAGCTCGGCGACCGGGTCGGCGGCGGGCTCGGCGGCGTACTGCGCCAGCGGGGTGTCGGGGTGCTGGACGACCCAGCGCAGCAGCCGCTGGTAGGCGGCCGCGAAGCCCTCGATGGTCGCCTCGTCGAAGAGGTCGGTGGCGTACTCCCAGATGAGGGTGATCGTCTCGTCGTGCTCGTCCGGGGAGAGGCCGATGGTCTGCTCCTGGCGGGGGACCACGATGATGCTCATGTCGAACTTGGCGGAGCCGTTGGAGATGCCCTCGGTCACCGACAGCCGCACCCCGGGCAGCGCGAGGGAGGCCAGCGGGGCGTCGTGGAAGCCGTAGCTGACCTGGAAGAAGGCGTTGCGGGAGACGTCGCGGGAGGTGTGGGCGGCGGACAGGATGCGGTGGAAGGGGACGTCCGGGTTGGCCTGCGCGCCCAGCAGGGTCCGGCCGGCGGCGGCCAGCAGGTCGGTGAACGGCTGGGCGGGGTCGACGCTCACGCCCATGGGCAGGTTGTTGACGATCATCCCGATCATCTGCTGGGTCTCCGGCAGCACCCGGTTGGCCAGTGAGCTGCCGACGCACAGGTCACGCTGTCCGGTGAGCCGGTTCAGCTCGGCCAGCCAGCCGGAGAACAGGGCGAGGTAGAGGGAGACGCCCTGGCCGCGGGCGAACGTCCGCAGTCCGGCGCTGAGTTCACGGTCCAGCGTGATGCGCAGGGCGCGGCCCTCGAAGCTGGGCACCGCCGGGCGCGGCCGGTCGGTGGGCAGTTGGAGCGGGGCCGGTGGCGTCGCGAACCGCTCGCGCCAGTAGGCCAGTTGGCCGTCGTGCGCGCCGGACTCCAGGCGGGCCCGCTGCCAGACGGCGATGTCGACGAAGTCGAACTCCTTGGTGTCGACGGGCAGTTCACGCCCCTCGGCGAGCCGGCGGTAGTACTCCGCGAGGTCGCTGAGGAACACGTTGAACGACCAGCCGTCGTGGATCAGATGGTGCTCCACGTGCAGCAGGACGTGCCGGTCCGCGGCGAGCCGCACCAGGTGCCAGCGGACCAGCGGCGGGTGCTCGAGCCGGAACCGCGCCGCGAGCAGCCGGTCGGTCAGCTCCTTCAGGCCCTGCTCCCGCTCCGCCTCGTCGAGGTGGGCGAGGTCGGTGATCGGCAGGGCGTGCGGCGCGTACGGGTGGACGCGCTGCGTCGGGGCGCCGTTCTCCCCGAGGTGGACCGAGGTGCGGAAGACCTCGTGCCGCTCGACGACGGCGTTCAGCGCGGCCTCCAGGACGCCGCTGTCCAGGTCGCCGTCGAAGTGCAGGAGCGCCTGGAAATGGTAGCTCTGGCTGTCCGGGTGGAGCTGCTGCAAGATCCAGATCTGCTCCTGGGCCGGGGACAGCGGGGCGGGCAGTTCCCGGTCCCAGCGGGTCAGTTCGACCTCCTGGCCGGCGGCGGCGCCGGTGGCCGCGCCGTTCTCGTCGATCCAGGCCGCCAGCTCGCGGGCGGTCGGGTTCTCGGCGATCACGGGGCAGGGGATCTCGACCCCGGTGCGCTCCTTGATCCGGATGATCGACCTGATGGCCAGCAGGGAATGGCCACCCCGGAAGAAGAAGTTCTCGTCGGGCTCCAGATCATCCGTTCCGAGCAATTCCTGCCACACGTCGATCAGCTCACGCTCGACGGACGTGAGGTTCTGTGGCGCGCTGTGCGACTGATCGATACTCACCGCGAATTCACCTCTGTTCGACAACGACCCAGCAGGCGCTGGCCGTTCGACAGGTAAGCACCGGTCAACGCCGTGCTGCCAGACCGGTGGGCGACGACTGGGAGATCTCGGAACCGGCCCCGCAGGGCACTGGAACATTTCCCATTGATCGCGCCCGCCCCGGCCGGACACGATTTCTCCGCACGAAGTCATTCATTGTTCGGCACACAAACTCGGCACACACAAAGGAAATGGGAGACCGCCATGGCGTCCGCGCGAGACCTTCTCAGCAGGCCCGGTTCCCCGAGTTTTCTCGAAGGCCTGTACGGGGGAAGACTCGACTGGGGGTTGATCGACGCGTTCCCCTGCCAGGACGCCGCGGACCGGGAGGCCGGTGACCGTGCCCTGGCGGAGATCGCCCGGTTCATGGCGGAGTGGATCGACCCGGAGACCGTGGACGCGACCGGCGCCCTGACCGCCGGGTTCCTCGACGAACTGCGCAAGCGCGGGCTGCTCAAGCTGGCCACCGGGGTGGAGAGCGGCGGCTGGGGGCTCTCCCAGTACAACGTCTTCCGGGTGATCGCCGAGGTGGCGAGCCGGTCGCTGGCGGTCGCCCTGATCCTCGCCATCGACAACGCGATCGGGATCAGCGCCTATCTGCCCCAGCTGGCGCCGGGCCCGCTGCGGGACTTCGTCCGGTCGCGGGTCGAGCGCGGCGCGGTCTCCTGCACCGCCGACACCGAGCCGCAGGGCGCCGCCAACACCGTCCGCCGGACCGTCGCGGTGGCCACCGAGGACGGCGCGGCGTACCTGATCACCGGCGACAAGGTCTTCGTGGGCAACGCGCCCATCGCCGACGTCGTGATCATCTCGGCGACCGTCACGGAGGACGGCACCGACCACCGGCGGCTGTTCTTCGTCGACGCGGACACCCCGGGCCTGCGCGTCCACGCCCGGCACGAGTTCATGGGCATCAAGGGCTTCCCGAACGGGGCGTTCACCTTCGACCGCGTCCGGGTCCCGCGCGAGCAGATGCTCCTGGAGGAGACCTGGTCGGGGCGGATGACCCGGACCGCGAACCTCGCCACCCTGCTCGGCCGCAACCACCTGATCGCCGCGCCGTCCCTGGCCTTCTCCCGGCTCGGCACCGAGTGGTCACGGGACTTCGCGGCCCGCCGCTCCATCGACGGGCGCACCGTCGACGAGTACGACGAGATCCAGCGGATGCTGGCCTCCTCGGCCGCCGACACCTTCGCCATCGACACCCTGACCCGGTGGACGGTGTTGCAGCCCGACATCGACGGCCCGGTCAACACGGCGTTCGAGCAGCTCGCCGTCAAGAACATCGCCTCGCTCGCCGCCTGGCGGGTCCTCGACCGGTCGATGTCGGTCCTGGGCGCCGAGGGCTACGAGACCGGCCCGAGCAAGGCCCGCCGGGGCGCGGTGGCCGTCCCGCTGGAACGCCTCGTGCGGGACGCCCGCAACCTGCGGATCTCCGGGGGCGTGGACTTCGCGCTCGACTACTGGGCCGGGCGGCTCATCCTGCCCCGGTACTACCCCGAGCCGCAGGTGGCGGACGACCTCTACGACGACGAGGACCTGGCCGAGCTGTCCACCGACGACCTCACCGAGCGCAACGTCGAGCACGCCCGGCACACCACCCGGCAGGCGAAGGACCTGGCCCGGTTCCTGCTGCGGATGCGGGCGAAGTACCCGGCGGCCGAGGAGCTGCTCGCCGAGGAGCGCATCGTCATCTGCGTCAACGGCGTCGTCAACGAGCTGCTGACGATGGCGGTCGTCCTCGCCCGGGCGGCGACCCTCGCGCGGGCCGGGCACACCTGGCCGCAGGACGTCGCCGACGTGTTCTGCACCGACGCCCGGCGCCGGATCGCCGATCTGTGGGCGGCCGCCGAGGCCGCCGCGAGCGGCCAGCAGCCCGACCACACCGCCGTCTGCGCCGGCCTCGCGGAGAACGGGCGGCCCACCGGCGTCCTCCAGTGCCTGCGCACCCCGGCCCACCTCGCCGCCCCGGCCCATCTCGCCGCCCCGGCTGAAGGGAACGACCAGTGACACTCATCGACGACCTGGCCCCCGACCTCGCCGAACAGCCCACCGCCGACGGCGCGTTGCTGCCGGTGGCGGGGTTCCAGGAACGCATCTGGTTCGCCGAACGGCTCGACCCCGACGTCGGCCTCTACAACGTCCCGCTCGCCTGGCGGGTCAGCCCCACGCTGCACCCCGCCGCGCTGACCCGGGCGCTGGCGGACGTGGTCGAGCGGCACGAGATCCTGCGCACCCGGTTCGTGGACGCGGGCGGGGTCCTCGGCCAGTCGGTCGGCCCGGCCTGGGAACCGCGGCCGCGCCTGGCGGACCTGCGGGAACTGGACGAGCAGGAGCGGTCGGCCACGCTCGCCCGGCTCCTGGAGGAGGACGCCCGCTACCCCTTCGACCTCGCCTCCGGGCGCCCGCTCACCGCGTCGTTGATCCGGCTGGCCGACGACGAGCAGGTCTTCTCCCTGTGCGTCCACCACCTGGTGTGGGACGTCGGCTCCGCGCGGCCCTTCCTCAGCGACCTCGGCCACTTCTACGAGCGGGCGACGGCCGCCCTGTCCCCGGAGCCGACGTTCACCCCGGCCCCTGAGCCGACGTTCGCCCCGGAGCGGGAGCGGGTGCCGTCGGGTGCCGGGCGGGCCACCGCCGCTCCCGGCCAGGATCTGACGCCCACCGCGCGTGAACTCGCCGCCCTGTGGCGCCGGTTGCTGCCCACCGACACCCTCACCGCCGGGTCGTCGTTCTTCGAGCTGGGCGGTCACTCCCTGCTGGCGGCGCAGCTGATCGGCCTGGTCGGTGAGCACCTCGGGGTGCGGCTCACGCTGCGTGACGTCTTCGAACACCCCACGCTCCAGGCCCTCGCCGACCGGGTCGACACGGAGCGGGACGGCTCCGACGCGCCCGCCCAGGACCTGCCGGACGGTGCCGAACCCGCCTCCGACTTCCAGCGCAACACCTGGGCCGCGGAGCGCGGCGCAGACTCCGGCAACTACCAGATCCACCTGGTCTGGCGGGTCACCGGCGCCCTCGACCCCGCCACCCTCTCCCGGGCCCTGGCCCTGGTCGTCGCCCGGCACGAGATCCTGCGCACCCGGTTCGTCGAACACCTCGGCCGGCTCCACCAGGTGGTCGGCGAGCCGTGGGTGCCCGAGCCGGTGGTGGAGGACGCGACCGGGTTCGGCCCGGACGGCCACGACCGGTGGGCCACCGCCTGGCTGCACCGCGAG
Organism: Streptomyces sp. NPDC091279; assembly: GCF_044757465.1. Classification (NCBI taxonomy): domain Bacteria; kingdom Bacillati; phylum Actinomycetota; class Actinomycetes; order Kitasatosporales; family Streptomycetaceae; genus Streptomyces; species Streptomyces sp. NPDC091279. The sequence goes on from NZ_JBIVVA010000003.1 coordinate 122,253, forward strand.
ACCGGGCAGCCCTTCGACCCCGGCTCGGGCAGGCTGCTGCGCGCCACCCTGGCCCGACTCTCCGACGAGGAGCAGGTGTTCGCGCTCTGCGTGCACCACCTGGCCTTCGACGGCGAGTCCGTCCCGGTGCTGCTGCGCGACCTCGCCGCCTGCTACGAGGCCGTCCGCACCGGGACCACCCCCGCCCTGCCCCCCGCCACCCAGTACCGCGACCTCCTCCACGACCGCCGGGAACAGGAGGCGAGCGGCGAGCACGAGCGGGACCTCGACGCGTGGGCGAAGCGGCTCGACGGCGCCCCGGCCTACCCGGCGCTCACCCCGCCCGAGACCGCCGAGCCCGACGGCTGTGTCGCCGTCGACCTGCCCGGCGACCTCACGGAGCGGCTGCGCCCGGTGCGGTCCGCGCACCGGACCACCTGGTTCACCCTCGCCACGGCGGCCCTGGCGACGGTCCTGCACCGCAGGACCGGACAGGACGACCTCACCCTCGCCACCTCCGCCGCCCTGCGCGAGGGCCCCGGCGCCGCCGAGGTCGTGGGGCCCTGCCTCAACACCCTGGTGCTGCGCTCCCGTTCGGCGGCCACGGCCACCGTCGGCGACCTGCTGAACGGCCTGCGCGAGTCCGTCTTCGACGCGATGGCCGGGCAGCGGGTGCCCTTCGACGCCGTGCTGCGGCGGCTCGCCCCGGAGCGGCGGACCGGCTGGACGCCGTACAGCGAGTTCTTCGTCAACGTGAACGACGTGCCGCGCGCCGACACCCGGCTCGGCGACGCCACCCTGCGACGGCTGCTGCCCGAGGGGTTCTGGGGGCACCGGGTCAAGTTCGGCCTGTCGCTCACCCTGTTCCCGGGCGGCGAGAAGCCCCGGGTCCTGCTGTCCTACCGGGGCGACCGGTTCCGGCGCGCGGACGCCGAGGACATCGCCCGCGAGCTGGGCGACCTGCTCGCCACCCTCCCGGACCGCCTCACCGACCCGGTCCGCGACCCCGCCGCCCACCAGGACCGCGCCCCGGCCGCCCCCGCGCTGGCGCCGGCCGTGCAGTACCGGGAGTACATCGACGCCCAGCGGGCCAGGAACGACGGCCCCGAAGGCCGCGCCCTGGTCGAGTGGTGGACCGGCGCGCTGGCGGGCGCCCCGGCCTACCCGGCGCTCGGCGCGGTGCCGGAGCCTGAACCGCACGGCGTGGTGCCGCTGCCGTTCGCCCCCGATCTGCTGCGCAGGGTGCAGGCGGTGGGTGCCCGGCACAAGGTCAGCTGGTACCCGGTGGTGGCGGCGGCCCTCGCGGCGGTCCTGCACCGGTGGACCGGGCAGGACGACCTCACCCTGGGCACCCCGCTCGGCAACCGGAGCGAGGAGCTGGCCGGGGTGATCGGCCCCTGCATGAACACCGTGGCGCTGCGCTCGTCCCTGGCCGACGGCATGACGCTCGGCGGGCTCCTGGAGCAGCTGCGCGCGACCCTCCTGGACGCCCTGGAACACCAGGACGTCGCCTTCGAGTCGGTCGTGGACCGGCTCAACCCGGTGCGCAGGCCCGGCTGGACGCCGTTCCTCGACGTCACCCTCGCCACCCTCGACGAGGCGCCCGAACGGCGGCTCGGCGCGGCCCGGCTCACCCCGCTCGCGCCGGTCACCGCGCAGGGCGGCGAGTCGGTCAAGTACGGCCTGCTGTTCGGGGTGAAGGTCACCGGCGACCGCATCGAGGGCACCCTCAGCTATCGCGGCGACCGGGTCACCGCCGTGGACGCGCACCGGCTGGCCCGGCTGTTCGCCCTCGTGCTCGACCGGCTCCCCGACCAGCTCGACCGCCCCGTGCGCGCCCTCGACCTGATGGACGAGGAGGAACGGCGGCTGCTCGCCGGGTACGAGAACGGCCCGGCCCCCTACACGCCGACCACCGTTCCCGAACTGCTCGCCGAGCATCTGGCGGCGCGGCCGGAGGCGCCCGCCGTGGTGACCGCGGCCGAGACCCTCAGCTACGCCGAACTGGTCGCCCGGGCACGGGAGTTGGCCGAAGAACTGCGACCGTACGCCACCGACCCGCAGCCGGTGGTGGCCGTCCTGCTGAACCGGGGCGCCGACTACGTGGTCGCGATGCTCGCGGCCTGGCTCGCCGGGTGCGCCTACTGCCCGATCGACCCCGCCTATCCGGCCGACCGCGTCCAGCACGTGCTGACCGACCTCGGCACCCGGGTCGTGGTGACCGACCCCGCGCTCGTCGCGGACCCCGGCGCGCTGCCCGTGCCGGTCCTCGACGTGGCCCTGGCCCGCCGGACGCCCGAGCGGCCCCGGCACGGGCGGCTGCCGGTGCCCGCCCCGTCGGACATCGCCTACGTCCTCTACACGTCCGGCACCACAGGACGCCCCAAGGGCGCGGCGGTCACCCACGGCGGCCTCGCCCAACTCTCGCTGTGGAAGCAGGAGTTCCTGGGGCTCGGCCCCGACGACCGGGTCAGTCACGGCGTCAGCGTCGGCTTCGACGTGGCGCAGGCCGAGATCTGGCCCACGCTGGCGGCGGGCGCCGTCCTGCTGCCGTACGAGGAGCAGCTCAGCCCCGACGGCTTCGCCCGCTGGCTCGACGACCGCGAGGTCACCGTGGCCTGGGCCGCCACCCCCGTCGCCGAGATCATCTGGTCGCTCGGCCATGAACTGCCCGGCCTGCGCCAGCTGATCGTCGGCGGTGCCGCGATCACCTCGCTGCCCGCCCGCCGCCCCGGCTACCGGATTCTGAACGCCTACGGGCCCACCGAGGCCACCGTCTTCGTCGGCACCCACCAGGTCGACGTCGACGCCCCGGTGCCGATGACCCGGATCGGCCGGCCCGTCACCGGCGCCCGGTTGTACGTCCTCGACCCCGAGGGCAGGCGCTGCCCGGCCGGGGTCCCCGGGGAGATCTGCATCGCCGGGACCCCCCTGTCGGCCGGGTACTGGCGCCACCCCGAACTCACCGCCAAGGCGTTTCGGCCCACCGACCCCGACGGCCGCCCCGAACCCCTCTACCGCACCGGGGACGTGGGGCGCTGGCTGCCCGACGGCACCCTCGACTACCTCGGCCGCCTGGACCGGCAGGTCAAGGTGCGCGGACACCGGGTGGAGCCCGCCGAGATCGAACACCATCTGCGCCGCGCCCCCGGTGTCGCGCACGCCGCCGTCCGTACCTTCCCCGGTGAGACGGCCGAACTGGTCGCCTACCTGGTGCCCCGGGACGGCTCCCCCGTCGACACCGCCCAGGTCCTCGGCGAACTGCGCAGGCACCTGCCGCGCTTCATGATCCCGGACGCGGTCCTCACCCTGCCCGAACTCCCCCGCACCGCGCACGGCAAGGTCGACCACGCCGCGCTGCCGAGGCCCACCCGGGCCGAACTCGTCGGCGAGGGCCCGCGCCAGCTGCCCGGCACCGAACTGGAGCGGCGGGTCGCCGAGGCCTGGCGCACCGTCCTGCGCACCGACCAGGTGGGCGTCCACGACAACTTCTTCGACCTCGGCGGCAATTCGCTGCTGCTGGCGGCCCTGCACGGGGCGCTGCGCGCGGAGCTGGCCCCCGACCTGCCCATGCACTGGCTGTTCGCCCACCCCACCGTGCACACCATGGCGGCCGCGCTGGCCGGCGACACCGCCGCCCCGGGCGGCGACACCCCGCCGTCGCGCCGGGCCGCCGCCGCGCGCGGCGGCCGGGCGGCCCGGGCCCGGGGCGCACGGGCCGTACGGCGTCCGCAGAATCACGAGGAGACCTCATGACCGACCGGCCCATCCCCGCCGAGGCCGCGGCCGAGCGGGCGGACGACGCGTTCGACGACGCGTTCGACGACACCTTCGACGACGGCGGCATCGCCATCGTCGGCATGGCGTGCCGCTACCCGGGCGCCGCCGACGTCGGCGAACTGTGGGAGAACCTGAAGAAGGGCGTCGACGGCATCTCCCGGTTCACCGTGCCCGAGCTGCTCGCGGCGGGCGTCGCGGAGAGCGACGTCCGGCATCCCGACTACGTGCCCGCCCGGGGTGTGCTGCCGCACGCGGACCGCTTCGACTGGTCCCTGTTCGGCTACAGCCCCGGCGAGGCGACCCGGATGGACCCGCAGCAACGGGTGTTCCTGGAGACCTCGTTCACCGCCCTCCAGGACGCGGGCCTCGACACCCGCAGGCCCGATGTGTGGATCGGCGTGTTCGCCGGCTGCGACACCCCCCGCGCCGACTTCGCCGACGACGACCGGCTCGACACCGAGAAGCTCGCCCGGGACAAGGACTTCATGGCCACCCGGGTCGCCTACAAGCTGGGCCTGCGCGGACCCGCGATCACCATCCAGACCGCGTGCTCCACCTCGCTGGTCGCCACCCATCTCGCCGTGCAGAGCCTGCTGGGCCACGACTGCGACGTCGCCCTCGCCGGCGGGGCCTCGCTGCGGCTGCCCGCGAACACCGGCTACCGGTACAAGGAGGGCGGCATCGCCTCGCCGGACGGCTACTGCCGCCCGTTCGACGCGGACGCCAACGGGACCGTCCCGGGCAGCGGGGTCGGGGTCGTCGTTCTCAAGCGGCTCGCGGACGCCGTGCGGGACGGGGACCGGATCGTCGCGGTGATCCGCGGCTCGGCCGTCAACAACGACGGCAGCGAGAAGATCGGCTACAGCACACCGTCGGTGCCCGGGCAGCGCGATGTGATCGCCCTGGCCCACGAGCAGGCGGGCGCGGTCTCCGACGACATCGGCTACGTCGAGGCCCACGGCACCGGCACCGCCGTCGGCGACCCGGTCGAACTGGCCGGTCTGACGGCCGCGTTCGCCGCCACCGCGAGCGGCGAGGCGCGTGCCGAGCGGTGCCGGATCGGCGCGATCAAGAGCAACATCGGGCACACCGGTGCCGCCGCCGGGGTCGCCGGGCTGATCAAGACCGCGCTCATGCTCCAGCACCGCACCCTGGTGCCCAACGCCCATGTCACCGCGCCCGCCGAGGCGTTGGCCGACAGCCCCTTCCAGGTGTGCGCCGAGTCGGGGCCCTGGCCGGGGGAGGGTCCGCTGCTCGCCGGGGTGAGTTCGTTCGGGCTCGGCGGCACCAACGCGCACCTCGTCCTGGAGAGCCCGCCCGCGCCGCCGCGCCGGGACCCGGAGCCCGAGGTACCCCGGCTGCTGTGCCTGTCGGCGCCCACCGAGGCGGGGCTCGACCTGCTGCGCACCCGGCTCGCCGAACAGCTGGCGCCGGAACGGGAGGCGCCCCGTCTGGACGACACGACCTGGACCCTCGCCACCGCCCGCCGGCACTTCCCGCTGCGCCGGGCGCACGTCGTGGCCGACCGGGCGGAGGCTGAGGAGGTCCTGCGCGGCGCCGCCACCGCCGTGCGCGCCCCCGACGATCCCCGGCGGAGCGGGGTGGTCCTGACCATGCCGGGCCAGTCGGGTCTGAAACCCGGCGCCGGGCGGGCCGCGCACGCGCTGCTGCCGCGCTACCGCGAGGTGTTCGACCGGGTCCGTGAGGAGTCCCTCGACCGGTTCGGCATCGACATCGCCCGGGTGATGGACCCGGACACCTCCCCCGACTGGCTGACCGACACCCGCAACCAGCAGGTCGTCCAGCTCGCCCAGGGCTACGCCTTCGCCGAACAGCTCGCCGCCTGGGACATCCGGCCCACGGCGCTGCTCGGCAACAGCAGCGGCGAGTACGTGGCCGCGCTGCTGGCGGGTGTCTGGGACCTGTCCGACGCCCTCGGCCTCGTGCACACCCGGGGCGAGGCCATGTTCGCGTCCCCCGAGGGCCGGATGCTGGCCGTCTCGCTCAGCGTCGAGGAGGCCGCGCCGCTCGTCGCCGCGCACGAGGGCGTCGGCCTGGCGGTCGACTCCCCCGGCAACGTGGTGATCTCCGGCCGGGTCGACGCGGCCGAGGCGTTCGCGGCGACCCTGACGCGCCGGGACGTCAAGTTCACGGTGCTCCGCTCGCCGCTCGCCTCGCACTCCGACGTGATGGCGGGCGCGGCCGACGTGATGCGCGCGGCGCTGGCCAAGGTCACCGCGCGGGCGCCGGGCATCCCGGTGATCTCCAACCTCACCGGCTCCTGGCTCACCGCCGAGCAGGCCGCCGACCCCGAGTACTGGGCGGCCCACCTGTGCACGACGGTGCGGCTCACGGAGGGCATCGGCACACTGCTCGACGGTCCGTCGGGGCTGTTCGTGGAGCTGGGTCCCGGCGACTCGATGACCCGTTACGTCCGGTCGCACCCGGCGTGGGGAGGGGGCCGCACGGCGGTGCCGACCATCGGGCGGGCGCCCGCCCGGGAGCGGCAGAGCCTGCTGGAGACGGTGGGACGGCTGTGGGAGCACGGACTCCAGCCGGTCTGGAACGACCTGTTCCCGGACTCGGCGCCCCGACGCACGGCCCTGCCGCCCGTCGCCCTGGACTCCCGCCCGCTGCCCATGCGCCCGACCCGCACCACCGCGCCCACCGCCGTGGCCACGGCGCCGACCGGGAGCGGCCCCCTGCTCTCCCGCCGCCGCTGGACGCGCGACGACACCCCGGCGGCGGCCCCGGCCCACGACGCGGTGTTCCTGGTCCGCGACCGCCCCGACACCGGCGCCTGCCTGCTGGCCGACGCCCTGTGCGCGCCGGACGTGCGCAGCACCCGGACCGACTGGACGCAGGTCGGCGCGGACGGGGTGCCGACGGGGCTCGACACCGCTCCGGCGAACGCCGTGGTGGTCGCCGTGCTGCCCCCGGCCGAAGGACCTCACCTGCCCGAGCCGGTACGCCGCCTCGTGGAGCGGACCCGCGAACGGGGCATCCCGCTCCTCCTCCTCGCCCGGGGCATCACCGACGTCCTCGGCAACGGCGAGGCCACCCGCCCCGACGCCGCCGAACTGACCGCCTGGGCAGCCCACCAGTCCCGCACGGCCAACGGCCTGCTCCACCTACTGGACCTGGGCCCCACGGAATCCCCAGGCCCCTCCACCTGGCCCCAACTCCACCCCCAAACACCCCTGTTCGCGTGGCGCGGCCGCTACTGGTGGGCCCTGGCGAGAGAGCGGGTCGAGGCGGAGGAGGCATGGAACGCCGGGATCGGCGTGAACGACGGGAACGGCAGGGGTGTGGGGGGCACTGGGTCTGCCGAAGCTGCCGGAACCGCCGTGAGCGCCCCGCCCGCCACGCCCCTGACCGGGCGGTTGGCCGTCGGGGTTGCGGAACTGCCCGGTGCCGTCGGGCTCGTTCGGGAACTGGCCGTCGGCGGGGCCGAGGTCGGTGTGGTGGTGAGCGAGGGGGGTGGGCCGCTGCCGGTTCACGCGGTGGCTGCCGGGGCGGCGTGGGAGGGCGGGGAGCGGCTGTCCGCCAAGGCGGGGCTGCGGGCCGATCTGGACCGGTACTGCGCCGGGCTGGTGGGGCGGTTCCTGCTGTCGGCGGGCGGGGTCGCGCCCGGCGACCTGGTCTCCGACGGCGAACTGCGCCGACGGCTCGACCCGCAGACGCGCCTGCCCCGTTACGTCGGCATGCTGATCGGCGTGCTCGCGGCCGAGGGCTGGTTGACCGGCGGCCCGGACACGGCCTGGCAGCTGAGCGCGGACTTCGCGGACCGGGCGACGGAGGCGCTGCTCGCGGGCGACGCCCTGGACGAGGTCTCCGGCCTGCGCGGCCTGCTGGACGTCTGTGTCGGCGCGCTCCCGGAGGTGTTCGCCGGGCGGCGCACCCCCGTGTCGGTGCTGTACCCCGACGCCCGCCCCGAGCTGATGCGGGAGCACCTGCGCGCCAACGACGTCGTCGTCGGTGACGCCCTCGCCTGCCTGGACACCCTCGTGGAGACGATCCGCGGGCTGCCCGTCGGCGCGGACCGGCCGCTGAGCATCCTCGAAGTCGGCGCGGGCCAGGCCGGGTTCGCGGAACGGCTGCTGGACGGCTGGGACGCCCGCGACCATGTGTCGTACCACGTCACCGACGTGAGCCCGTTGCTGGTCCGGCGGGCCAGGGAGCGTTACGCCGGTGCGCGGAACATGACGTTCTCGTCGTTCGACTTCACCCGTGACGCGGTGGCCCAGGGGCTCGTGCCGGGCGGTTACGACCTGGTCCTCGCCTACAACTCCCTGCATGTCGCGCCCGATGTGCGGCAGGTGGGCGGGCGGTTGCGGGACCTGCTGACCGACACGGGTGCCCTGTGTCTCGTGGAGATCACCCGCACCGACCGGTGGGAGCACCTGGTGTGGGGGCTTGCGCCGGGGTGGTGGGACTTCGAGGACGACCTGCGCGCGGACTCCGTCCACCTCGACCGCGCGACCTGGCGGACGGCGCTGCGCGACAGCGGGTTCGGCGAGGTGACCGCGCTGCCCGTCGACGACCTGGCCGACCTGGCCGACCACACCGTGCTGCTCGCCTCGCGGAGCGACCCGCCTCGTGGGCCCGTCGGCGCGGGCGTCGTCCGGGAACTCGCCGCCCGCGCCGAGCAGCACGGCTGCGGCACGCTGATCCACCTGGTCGGCCCCGGCGCCGTCGCCCGCGAGGAACAGGCCGTCGCCGTCGCGGCGGCGCTGCGGGGGGCGCCGGGCGACCGGCCCACGCTGGTGGTCACCGTCGACGACGACCACGACCCGGCGCCGGAACGCTGGCGCCGGCTCCTCGACCCGGGGGCCGACGGCGCCTGGCGCCATGTGGAGGTGCCGAGGCTGGACGCGGCGACGCTCGCCACGCTGCCCGCGCTGGCCGGTGCCGGTTCCCTGCCGCCGGTCGTCCGCCTCGAACGCCCCGCGACCCCGGCGGCGCCGCCCGCGCCGACGGCCGCGCAGCCGGTGCCGGGCGCCCTCGGCGACGTTGCCGCGCAGAGCGGTGGCGGTAGTGGTGGCTCGCGGCCGGGTTCCGGGGGCGCGGCGCAGGGCGATCCGGCGACGGCGGCGCTCGGGGAGGTGTGGCAGGACCTGCTGGGCGTGCCCGCCACGACGGCGCGGGACGACTTCTTCGCGCTGGGCGGCGACTCCCTGATGGCGGTGCACTTCATCAGCCGGGTGCGGGACCGCACGGGGGTCTCGCTGCCGTTGACGGCGTTCGCGGAGACCGCCACGTTCGGCGATCTGAGCGCCCTGCTGCGCGCGGCCGGTGCCACGTCAACGGCGGCCCCGGCAGCCCCCGTTGACGTGGCACCGGAGCGGTCCGCGTCGGCGGCGGTGCCGAGGGAACCGGCGGTCCCCGGGCTGATGGTGCTGCGCGGCACCGGCAGCCGTACGCCCCTGTTCCTGGCCGCCCCGGCGGTGGGCAGTTCGCTGTGCTACCGCACCCTCGCCCGCCAACTCGGCGACGACCAGCCCTGCTACGGCATCGAGTCACCGCTCCTCGACGACACCCTGTCGGCCGGGGCGCGGATCGAGGACATCGCCGCGCACCACGTCGACATCGTCCGCCGGGCCAGGCCCGAGGGCCCCTACCGGGTCGGCGGCTGGTCGGTGGGCGCCATGGTGGCCCACGAGATGGCCCGCCAGCTGATCACCGCCGGGGAGGTGGTGGAGAGCGTGCTGGGCATCGACGGCTATGTGATCGACACCCACGGGCGCCCCCAGTTCACGTTGCCCGAACTCCTCGTCCAAGGGGTGCGCCAGCAGGTGCAGGCCGCGCTCGGCAGGCGGCCCGACCTCCAGCGGATGGGCGGCGACCAGCGCGTCTACCGGCGCGCCTTCCAGCGCAACGTCCGCGCGATGCTCCGTTACACGCCCCGGCCGATCCCCTGCGACGTGGTGATCTTCCGGGCCGGGGAGGCCGACGACGCGGCCCTGGAGCGGGTGCGGCGGCGGATCGGCGGACTGTACGAGGGGACGGCCGACATCCGCGCCGTCCCCGGCACCCACTTCACGGTCCTCAACGACCCGTACGTCGGTGAAGTGGCCGCTGGGATACGGGAGTTGTCGAGCTGAGCCGGACACCGACGGGCAGGGGGGTGCGGTCACGGACCGACGGCACCCCCTGCCCGTCTTCCCCCCTTCCACCACTTCCACCACTTCCACACCTTTCGCCCCTTTCGCCCCGAGGGCCCGCACCACGAGGAAAGTAGGAGAAGCGATGACCCCGACCGTCACGCACGCGCTGACCGGCCCGGTACGTCCGGTGCCCGGTGTGCTGCTGCCGGACCTGCTCCACCGGGCCACCTCGGCCAGGCCCGCGGCGACGGCCCTGGTCGCCCCGGACGCGACCTGCACCTACGCCGAACTCCACGCCCGCGTCCAGCGGTTGGCCCGGGAGCTGCTCGGCCGGGGCGTCGGCGGCGAGGACCGCGTCGCCGTGCTGCTGCCCCGGACGGCCGACTCGGTGGTGGCGCTGCTCGCCGTGCTCACCGCGGGCGCCACGTACGTGCCCGTGGACAGCGGTTACCCGGCGCAGCGGATCTCCGCCATGCTCACCGACGCGCGGCCCGGTCTGGCGATCACCACCCGCGCGCTGGCCGACCGGCTCGCGCCCGGCGTCCCGGCGCTGCTCCTCGACGACCCGGACGTGGTCGCCGCGATCGCCGCCCGGTCCGCGGCGCCGGTGCGCGCGGCGGACCGGGCGCGGCCGATCACGCCGCACGACGCGGCCTATGTGCTGTTCACCTCGGGCTCGACCGGCCGCCCCAAGGGGGTGACCGTCGAACACCGTTCCCTGATGAACCTCGTGGCCTCGCACCGCGAACTGTTCTTCGGCCCGGCCACCGACCACCTCGGCCGGGACCGGCTGCGCGTGGCGCACACCGCCGCGCAGTCCTTCGACGCCGCGTGGGACCCGCTGCTCTGGCTGTTCGAGGGCCACGAACTGCACCTGGTCGACGACGCCACCCGCCGGGACCCGGAACTCCTGGTCCGCTACCTGGTGGAGCAGCGCGTCGACGTCATCGAGACGACCCCGACCTTCGCCGAACAGCTCGACCACAACGGCCTGTTCGACCCGGCGCACCCGCACCGCCCCGGGGTCCTGGCCCTCGGCGGCGAGGCGATAGGCCCCGCCCAGTGGGACCGTCTGCGCACGCTCCCGCACCTGCTCGCCCTGAACCTGTACGGGCCGAGCGAATGCACGGTGGACGCGTTCATCGCGCGGCTGTCCGCGTATCCGGCGCCCACGATCGGGCTGCCGGTCGCCAACACCGTGGCCTACGTCCTGGACGACCGACGGCGGCCGTGCGCGCCCGGGGAGACCGGGGAGCTGTATCTCGCGGGCGCGGGGGTAGCCCGCGGCTACCTGCACCGCCCGGACCTGACCTCGGAGCGGTTCCTCGACGACCCGTGGCAGCCGCCCGGCGCCCGCATGTACCGCACCGGTGACCTGGTCCGGCAGGCCGACGACGGCACGCTCGTCTTCGCCGGACGCGCGGACGGGCAGGTAAAACTGCGCGGGCAGCGCCTTGAACTGGGCGAGGTGGAGGCGGTCCTGCAACGGCACGACAGCGTGGCGCAGGCCGCGGTGGTGGTGCGCGAGGACGCGCCCGGCGCCCAGCACCTCGTCGCGTACGTGGTGGCGGCGCGGGGGGCGCGGTGCGTGCCGGCGGAGCTGCTGGCGTACGCGGGCGAGTCGCTGGCCGCGTACATGGTGCCGGCCGCGGTCGTCCCCCTGGACGCGCTCCCCCTCTCCCCCAACGGCAAGCTGGACCGCCCCGCCCTTCCCCGCCCCGAGTTCGCCGCACCGCCCGGCGGCCGCGAGCCCGCGACCCCGACCGAACACCTCATCTGCCGCCTCTTCGCCGACGTCCTCGCCGTCCCCGCCATCACCCCCGACGACGACTTCTTCGAACGAGGCGGCACCAGCATGACGGCCATCCACCTCATCACCGCAGCCCGCACCGAGGGCCTGACCCTCCGCCTCCAGGACATCTTCGAACACCGCCGAGCGGAAGCGCTGGCGGGGTTCGTGGACGGGGGGTGAGGCGGGGGTGAGGCGGGGGGTGCGGTGGGGCTGGTCGCCGGGGGCCGGTCCGGGCCGGTTCAGATGAGGAGGGCGTTCACCGTGTCTGCCGTTGTCCGGCTGCGCAGGATGTCCTCGTGGGCCACCTCGACCGGGACGCGGTGACCGGCGTGCCGGGCGTTCGGGTCGGCGGTGGGTGAGGTCACCGCCGTGGCGTTCGGCCACAGTTCCGCCGGGTCGTACGCCGACGCGGCCGCGATGTACGACACGAACGCCTCGTAGGTGAGCGTCAGTTCGTCGGCCAGCTCGGTGAGCAGTCCCGCCCGCGCGAACGCGGTGTGCGCGATCTCCGCGAACGACTTGGTGAGGGCCGCGCCGAACGCCGCGACGGTGGTGAAGTCCCGTGCCGCCTCCTCAGCGACCCGGTCCGCCAGGGCGTGCTCCTGCGGCGTCAGCACCGAGGAGAGCCGGGCTACTGCGGCGTGGAAGTCGGCGGTCATCCCGGCGACGTCGGGGAGTTCGGGGTCGAAGAGCACCACACGCGGCGGCGTGTCCTGCCCCTCCGACAGGAGTTGCGCGAGGCGGGCCGCGTACAGGCCGCCCACGCAGTAGCCGAGCACGGCGTGCACGGGGCGGCCGGTGGCCCGCACCGCCTGCGCCCAGAACCTCACGAAGTCCTCGCCGTCGAAGGTGCGGGCCAGTTCCGGGTCCGGCTGGCGGGTCTCCCACAGCGTCACGCCGGGGGCGAGGAGGGGGGACAGTGCGGTGAACGTCGACTCCGGGCGGCCCGAGCCGGCGAAGTCCACGGCGAGGACGAGGGGGGCGCCGGCTTCCTCTTCCTCTTCCTCGCGGAGGGGCTTCCAGGCGGTGGATGCCGGGTTCTGCGGCGGGGTCACGGGGGCTCCCTCGGTGGGTGACAGGGGGTGGGCGGCGGGGCGGTCGTGGTGGCGCCACGGCCGCGTCCTCAACGTAGCCGGGTGCGGTTCCCTCACGGGGGTGCGAAGGACGTCCCTTACCGTCCAGGCCGGTTCCGCCGGGGCGAGGCAGGCTCCGGGGGCAAGTGCGGCACCGTCGCGGCTAGGCGCGCAGTTCCCCGCGCCCCTTAAGCGGCGACGCCCTCGGGCGCCTTGAAAGGCTCGCGAGCCCCAAAAGACACCCCAGGGGCATCGCCGGGAAGGGGCGCGGGGAACTGCGCGACCAGCCACAACGGCGCCGCACCCGACCACGGCAAACCCAGCGGTGCCGTGCTTGGGTAGGGGTGTTATGCCGTGGGGCATGGGTGGTAGGGGGTCAGGGGGGTCAGGGTCGCTATCAGGGTGGCGCATTGGGAGGCCAGGCCCAGGGAGCGCGCCCGGGCAAGGGTCGCATGCAACGTGTCCTGCTCCGCGTCCAACCACTGGACCGGATCGGCCACGATGCCCACCGCGTACTCGTCCGGCACCCGCCAGGCCTCGTCACCCTCGGATGCACCCGGGGTTCCCGGACCGGCGGGGCCCCCTCCCCGGGGGAGCCGGGAGGCACGTTCGGCCAAGGACTGCCAGCCTTGCAGGGCTCGGCGCAGCGCTGCCGGCTCTGCTTCCGGTTCTTCCCCGCGGAGGCGTTCCGTCGCGAAGACCCGGACCAGGTCGGTCCAGCGGAAGTGCCCGGGTTCGGCCGCGGACGTGTCGAGAAGGCCGGTCTCGGCGAGCCGTTCCAGCAGGTCGTCGGCGTGCTGCCAGCCGCCGTCCAGAACCGCAGCGGCCGTCCACCGCGGCAACCGGCGCCCGCCCAGCGCCCCCAGCCGCCGCAGCAGCCGGGCCTCCTCCGCGTCCAGGCCCGCGTGGACGGACAACAGGCGGTCGCGGACGGCGAGTTCGCCGTGGATGAGGGCGTCGAGGCGGCGGTGCTCGTCCTCCAGGGACCGCACCATCGTGGCGAGCGGCCAGTGCGGCCGGGCCCGGAGTCGGGCGCCGACGATACGCAGCGCCAGCGGCAGCCCGCTGGTGAGGTCGGCCAGGGCCGCCGCCTCCCCCGGTTCCCGCTCGACCCGGGCCCGCCCCGCCATCCGCGCCAGCAACGACGTCGCCTCGTCCTCGGTGAACGGTTCCACCGGCACGAACCGGGCGCCCGGCAGCCCCGTGAGCCGACGGCGGCTGGTCACGAGGACCGTGCAGCTGGCGGAGCCGGGCAGCAGCGGGGCCACCTCCTTCTCGTCCTCGGCCCCGTCCAGGAGCACGAGCACCTTCCGGTCGGCGAGCAGGCTGCGGTACAGGGCGGCGCTCGCGGAGACCCCGGGGAGGGCCGCCGCGTCGTACCCGAACCCGGTGAGGATCTGGGCCAGCGCCGCACCCGGCCCCGGCGACGGAACGCCGCCGAGGTCGACGTAGAGCTGGCCGTCAGGGAACGCGTCGGAGAGCCGGTGCGCCAGGTGCACGGCGAACGCGCTCTTGCCGACCCCCGCCATGCCGGTGATGTTCACGATGCGGGGTACGGCCCGCCCGCCCGGCCAGGCGTCGCCGCAGCCGTAAGCGCGGTCGCCGTCACCGTCGTTGCCGTCGTTGCCGTCGTTGGCGAGCAGCCCGGACAGGTCGGCGGCGAGATCCGTGCGGCCCGTGAAGTCCGGGAGGTCGGCGGGGAGTTGGCGGAGCGGGCGGTCGGCGAAGAGGTGGGTGAGGAAGGCGACCGGGCGGGGGGCGCTCTCCTCGGCCGGGAACAGGGCCGGGTCGTCGGCGAGGATCGCCTCCTGGAGGCGGCGCAGCTTCTCGCCGGGGTCCAGACCCAACTGCTCGGCCATGAGCGCGCACCCGTCCCGGTACACGTCGAGCGCCTCGCCCTTCATGCCCGACCGGTAGAGGGCGAGCATGAGGTGGTGGCGGAACCCCTCGGCGAGCGGGTCCGCCGCGAGCAGCACGCGCAGCCGCCCCACCACCTCCCGGTGCTGTCCGAGGCCGAGTTCCAGCTCGATGCTCTGCTCCAGGGCCTCGCCCCGCATCCGGTCCAGCCACAGCACCTGATCGCGCAGGGCCCGCCCGGCACCGTCGAGCGCGGCGCCGCGCCACAGGCCGAGCCCGCGCCGGAACGCGTCCACGGCCTCCTCGGCACGCCGGGCGCGGGTGAGGGCGCGGGCGTTCTCGACGTGCCGTTCGAAGCAGTGGCTGTCGAGGTGGTCCTCGTGGACGTCGAGCCGGTAGCCGGGCGGCTGGGTGACG
This sequence comes from Streptomyces sp. NPDC091279, assembly GCF_044757465.1. NCBI lineage: Bacteria > Bacillati > Actinomycetota > Actinomycetes > Kitasatosporales > Streptomycetaceae > Streptomyces > Streptomyces sp. NPDC091279. Next base: position 137,258 of record NZ_JBIVVA010000003.1, read on the forward strand.
ATCCGGGCGGGCATCCGCAGATCGTCCAGGGCCCGGCGCAGGGTGTGCATACAGAACTGCACCTGCGCCCTGGCCGTCGGCGGCGGCGTCTCCTCCCAGATGGCGTCGACCAGTTGATCGATGCTCGCCACCCGATTGGCGCGGATCAGCAGAGCGGACATCGCGGCCTGCTGCCGACCGGGAAGCAGACACCTTCTTCCGTTGTCGTCGACGAGTTCCAACGGGCCCAGCAGCCTGAAAGGAATCTCTGACCGTGGCACTTCCGCGGGAGTGGCCCACATACCCATCCGCCAGTCACCCACATTCCGTCAATCGAGTTGGCCGCAACCGGATTTCACACTCAATTGAAAGTAACGAGGCAACGGGAGAATGGCGATCGTTCGAGTTCGATTCCCGGAGGTTGGCCGGGATGTTCCAGAGAGGGAATGGCCGGGACCGGACACGTCATTCAGGAAGGAATTCGGGGCTGTCCGGCGTTCGGTGTCGCGGGCTCCGGGACGCGGGCGCACAGAATGTCCTGATGGAGGCGGCGGGTGCGGGCCGAGGGTTCGATGCCGATCTCCTGGACCATGGCCCGGTGCAGCCGCTGGTAGGCCTCCAGCGCCTGCACCGTCTGGCCCGAGGCGTGCAGGGCGAGCATCAGGTACTCGTGGAACCGCTCGTGGTAGGGGTGGCGCACGGTGAGCATGGCCAGTTCGCTCACCAGCCGCCGGTGGCCGCCGAGCCGCAACTCACCCTCGATACGCAACTCCCGTACGACGAGCTGGCGTTGTTCGAGGCGGACGATCTCGGACCGCAGCGGCAGCCCGTGTTCGAGGTCGGGCAGGACCGGGCCGCGCCACAGGCTCTCCGCCGACCGCAGCGCCCGCACGGCGTCCGCGCTGTCGCCGCGCGCCGTGGCGGCTTCCCCGAGGTCGGCGAGGCGGAGGTACTCCGCGAGGTCGAAGTGCCCGTCGGCGGACGGGAATCGGTACCCCTCGTTGCTGGTGACGACGAGGTGGTCACGGACCCATCTGCCCGGCAGGCCCAGCTCACGGGCGAGCCGGTCGCGGATGTTGAGGACGTAGGTCTGGAGCGAGGCGCCGATCCTGCGGGGCGGGTGGGCGGACCACAGTTCCTCGGCGAGGGTGTGGGTGGGGACGACCCGGCCGTGGTTGAGGAGCAGCAGCGCCAGGATCTTGCGTTCCTTCGGCGCGGTGGGGGCGGCGGTGCGTCCGTCGCGCCGGGCGACGGCCAGCCTGCCGAGGATGGTGATCCGCAGCTCCTCGCGAACGACCCTCTCCTCACGCCCTGTTCGACCCGCCGGACCCACACGCCCCGTCTGCGGTAACGGAGTTGGGCCAGTGTGTCCTGTCTGGGGTACCTGAGTCGGCCCCGCACGCCCAGCCTGCGGCACGGAAATTGGGCCCGCTCGCCCCGCCTGCGGCACCGGAATTGGGCCCCCTCGCCGCTGGCGTACCTCTCGTCCTCCTGGACTCTCTCGCCCCGTTCGTTCCCCTCGTTCCTCTCCCATGTTCCGCTCCTCGGTAGCAGCCCGTGGCCGGGTGTCGCCACCCGGCCCGAGTATCAGCGTCAGCGTAGAAGTGGCCGCTTCCGTCCGGCTTCCGTCGCCGTTTCGCGGGGGTGTGTCACCAGGTGACCGGCAGCTCCGTGAGGCTGCGCATGATCATGATCTCGCGCCAGCGGACGTCGTCGGCCGGGATCGCGAGGGCCAGGTCGGGGAAGCGGGCGAGCAGGGAGCCGAGGGCGATCTCCATCTCGGTGCGGGCGAGATGGGCGCCGAGGCAGTTGTGCGTGCCGTGTCCGAACTGGAGATGCCGGTTCTCCTCGCGGTCGACGCGGAGGGCGTCGGGGTCGGTGAAGTGAGCGGGGTCGCGGTCGGCGGAGGCGAGGACGACCTTGACGAACGCGCCGGCCGGGATGACGGTGTCGCCGACGGGGACGTCCTCGACGGCGACGCGGAGGATCGCCGTCTCCAACGGGCCTTCGTAGCGCAGGAGTTCGTCGACGGCGGTGCGGATGAGGGACGGATCGCTGCGCAGCGCGGCGAGTTGGTCCGGGTGGCGCAGCAGGGTGAACACGGCGTTGCCGATGCCGTTGACGGTGGTCTCGTGCCCGGCGATGAGCAACTGCACGATCATGCTGACCAGTTCGTGTTCGGAGAGCCGGTCGCCGTCGCCGTCGTCGCGGACCGCGATGAGCGCGGTGACCAGGTCGTCGTGCGCTTCCTGGGTGTCCTGGGCGTGCTGACCGTCCTGGGCGTCGCGGGTCGCGCGTTTGTGGGCGACGAGGTCGGTCAGGTATGCGCCGAGGCTGCGCATGGCGTCGGTGGCGGGGTCGTCGGCGGTGCCGGTGTGGGGCAGGAACAGCGCGGAGGTCCACCGTTTGAAGTGGTCGCAGTCCTCGACGGGCACCCCGAGGAGTTCGCAGATGACCTCGATGGGGACCTGGGCGGCGAACGACTCCATGAGGTCGGCGCCGTGCAGCGGGGCGAGGTCGTCGAGCAGCCGGTCGACGATGGCCTGGACCCGAGGGCGCAGCGCGGCGATCCGGCGGGCGGTGAAGGCCCGGTTGACGAAGCGGCGCAGCCGGGTGTGGTCCGGCGGGTCGCTGGAGAGCAGGGTGTGCGGGGCGTCGTTGGCGGGGTCGAGGTACCCGTACGCGTGGGCGCCGAGGGCCTGTTGGACGCGGTGGCCGTCCATGGAGAACCGGGTGTCGGTCAGGGCGGCGCGGGCCTCGTCGTAGCGGGTGATCAGCCATACGTCGAGGCCGTCGGGGCGGGCCACGCGGTGGACGGGGCCCGCGTCGCGCAGGTCGGTGAGGGCGGGGTGGGGATTGTGGAAGTAGTCGGGGCTGTACAGCCGCACGGGGCAGGTGCCGGTCATGGGTTCCTCCGAGGCTGGCAGAAGGAAGGGCGGTTGGGGGAAGGGGAGTTGACGGCCGAGCGGGGCCGGGGTCAGTAGGCGACTCCGGTGACGGACACCAGGAGTTTGCGTTCGTCGTCGGTCAGCGGTGGTGCCGTGAGCGGGGGGTGGGCGGGGCCGAGGAGGGTGCCGAGGACGGTCCTCGGCGCCGTCACCCGGGACAGCGGGGCGGAGAGGGTGTAGAGGTCGGCGGCGACGGAGGCCACCGAGGGGCGGCTCGCTGACGCCCGGGCGAAACGGGCCAGGTAACGGCGCAACAGCCGTGCGGGCAGCCGTCGTTGGCTCCCGTCGTCCGGGAGGTAGCGCAGGTCCTGTCCGACCGCCAGCGTCCAGGCGTCCCGGGCCGCCCCGGCGACCGCCCGCTGGAAATCCCGGGAGCGGGCCGGGTCGGGGCCGTGCCGCTCCAGCACGGACCGCAGGGCGAGGGCCTCCTTGGCGGCGACGCTCATGCCGTGCCCGTAGACCGGGTTGAACGCGGCGGCGGCGTCCCCGAGGACCGTGAACCCGGCGGGCCAGAGCGGGAGTTGGTCGTAGTGGCGGCGGCAGTTGGCGGTGGAACGGGACTGGTGGACCGGTCCGACGGGTTCGGCGGCCGCGATGAGGTCGGCGATCACCGGGTGCCGCAGCCCCCGCGCGTACTCGGCGAACTCCCGTTCCCCTGACGGGGGTTGGGAGCCCCGGATGCCGGAGAGGGTGACGATCCAGCGGCCGCCCTCGATCGGCAGCAGCGTGCCGGCCTGCCCCGGGCGCGGATCGCCGGGGTCCGCCGTCACGTTGACCAGGGGGAACCCGGCGGCCTCGTACGGGGCTTGGAAGATCCGGGTCGAGTACGCCAGTCCGGTGTCGACCTTCTCCTCACGGGCCGGGGGCACCCCGAGCGCCGCCAGCCAGCTCGGGGCGCTGGAGCCGCGCCCGGTCGCGTCGACGACGAGGTCGGCGTCGAGATGCCCGGTGTGGTCCGCCTCTTCGCCGCGCCGGGCGCGTATCCGGACGCCGGTGACCCGGCGCGCGTCCCCGGTGAGTCCGTCGGCGTCGGTCTCCTCCAGGAGGGTGATGCGGTCGTCGGTGAGGACCAGTTCGCGGACGGTCCAGTCGAGGAGGGGGCGGCCGCAGGTGATGATCTGCTGGAAGTCGCCCTCGCGGGGCAGCCAGCCGTTGGCCGAGCAGGTCAACACCCCTGTCCGCACGGTCACTTGGTGGGCTCCGGAGGCGAGCAGGCGGCGGGTGAAGCCGGGCACCAGGGTCTCGATGGCCGCCACGCCGCTGGTCATGAGGATGTGGGCGTGCCGGGCCTGCGGGGTGCCCTTGCGGGGCTGCGGGCCCTCGGGCATCCGGTCCCGTTCGACGACGGTGACGCGCTGCGCGTACCCGGTGAGGACCGCCGCCGTCAGCAGGCCCGCGAGCCCGCCACCGAGCACGACCGCGTGCCGCACCCTGGCGGCGTCCGCCACTTCGTTCACCATTTCTTTCCTTTCGCCGCAGGAGCGATGCAGGGAGATGCAGAGGGATGCAGAGGGATACAGGGGCATTCAGAACTGCCCATATATTCCAGGGCTGTTCACAGGGATTCCGTGAGCCATTTCTCGATCACCCGGGCCGTTTCCGCCACCTGGTCCTCCAGCATCGTGAAGTGATTTCCGCAGGTGTCCATGGCCGTGTTCGGGAACGGCCAGGACGAACGCCAGACGGTGTCCTCCGGGGTGCCGGGCAGGGGGTCGGCGGCGCGCACCAGCAGGGTGGGCGCGGCGAGTTCGGACGGTCGCCAGCTGCCGAAGAGCCGGACGTAGCCGCCCATGGCCACGAGCCGGTCGTCGTTCAGGGGCGCGTCGGCGCGGCCCCGGGCGAGCATGCCGTCGGCCAGCCCGTGGCCGAGGCCGCCGAGGGTCTCGTCACCGAACATCACCGCGTCGACCAGGACCAATGCGGCGGGGCCGCGCTCCTCCGCCTCCAGTCGGCAGGCCACGGCGTGGGCGATCAGGCCGCCGGAGGAGTGCCCGAGCAGCACGTACGGCGCCTCACCGACGGCCCGCCGCACGGCCGTCGCCTGCGCCTCGACGAGCGCCTCGACGCCGGCCGGGAGCGGCTCGCCGGGCAGGAACCCGGGTTCGGGCAGGACCGTGAGGGACCGTTTCCCACGGAATTCGGCGGCGAGTCTCGCGTATTGGTGCGGCCCCGACACCGCCAGCATGGAAGGGAAGCAGATGATGCCGGGCGCCTGCTCGCCCCGCGCCAATACCAGGGGTTTCGGGGCGAGGTGGGCGGCCTGGTCGGTGTCGAAGGACGGGCGGAATTCCGAGGCGGCCATCAGGAGGGTCAGGAATTCCTCGAACCGGTCCTGCGCGCACGCCCTTTCCAGCAGCGGAACGAGCGTTTCCGGCGCCGGTGCGTCGAGGGTCGGCGTGTTCGAGGCCGCCGTGACCGGGGCCGACGGGTCCGTGGCCGACGGGCCCTGGGCCGACGGGTCCGGCGTCGGTGTGCCGTCCGTCGGCACCGGCAGCGGTACCGGCGTCGTCGGCCGGGGGATCGCCGTGCGCAGGCGGTGGGCGAGGGCGGTCGGGGTGGAGTGTTCGAAGAGGGCGGTGGTCGGCAGCCGGACCCCGAGGGCGTCGGCGAGACGGTTGCGGAGTTCGACGGTGGCGAGGGAGTCGAAGCCCATTTCGAGGAACTCCCCGTCGACCGCCACCGCGTCCGGGGCGGGATGGCCGAGGACGGCCGCCGCCTCCGTGCGGACCAGGTCGAGCAGGGCCGTGTCCCGTTCCGCGTCGGGCAGGGCAGCGAGCCGACGCAGCAGGGCCGCAGCGCCGCCCGCCGCGTCCGGCGTCCGTGTCCCGCGTCGGCGTGGGGTGCGGACGAGGCCGCGCAGCGGTGCCGGGAAGGCGTCGGGGCGGGACCTGGCCAGGCCGCGCAGTGCGGCGAAGTCCAGCCGGGCGGGGAGCACGAGGGCCTCGCCGGTCGCGCAGGCGCCGTCGAGCAGGGCCAGGGCGTCCGGTTCGGTGAGCGGGGTCATGCCCGCGCGGGCGATCCGCCCGAGGTGGGCTGCGTCGAGGTCGCCCGCCATGCCCTCCGGCTGCGCCCACAGTCCCCAGGCCAGCGAGGTCGCCGTCAGCCCTTGGGCCCTGCGGTGCGCGGCGAGTGCGTCCAGGTAGGCGTTGGCGGCCGCGTAGGCGCCCTGGCCGGGGGTGCCGAGGGTGCCGGCGGCCGAGGAGAACAGCACGAACGCCGACAGGTCGACGTGCCGGGTCAGCTCGTGGAGGTGGTGGGCGGCGTCGGCCTTGGCGCGCAGCACCGGGGCGGCCCGCTCAGCGGTGAGGGAGGTGAGGACGGCGTCGTCCAGCACGCCCGCCAGATGGAACACGGCGGTGAGGGGATGCTCGGCCGGTATCCCCGCCAGTACCCCGGCGAGGGCGTCCCGGTCGGCGGTGTCGCACGCGACGATTGTCGTCTCGGCGCCCAACTCGGCCAGTTCCGCGACCAGTTCGGCGGCGCCCCGCGCGTGCGGGCCCCGGCGGCCGAGCAGGGTCAGGCGGCGCGCCGCGTGGGTGCGGGCCAGGTGCCGGGCCAGGGTGCGGCCCAGTGCTCCGGTGCCGCCGGTGATCAGGACGGTGCCGGCCGGGTCGAGGAGCGGGGCGGGGTCGGGGACCGGGAGCGGGGTGAGCCGGGGGACGTGCAAGGTGCCCGCGCGCAGGGCGAGTTGGGGTTCTCCAGTGGCCAGGACCGCGGGGAGCCAGCGGGCGGGCAGGCCACGTTCCGGCTCGTCGTCGATGTCCAACAGGACGAACCGGCCCGGGTGTTCGCCCTGCGCCACCCGCACCAGGCCCCAGACGGCCGCCTGTGCGGGGTCGGTGGCGTCCGGGCCCACCGCTCGCCGGGTCAGCAGCACCACCGGGCCGCCGTCCTCGGCCAGCGCGGCCCGCACGTGCTCCAGGGCCCGCAGTGCCGCCTCGGTCGGTCCGGTGGCGTCCAGGCAGGGCACAAGGACCGCGTCCGGTACGGCGGACTCCCGGACGGCCGACAGGTCCGGGTGCACGGTGACCCCGGGGCCCCAGTCGGTGCCGGAGGCGTCCGCCACCGCCCAGACCCCGGCCGCCGGGGCGGGGGCGCCCGCCGGGACGCGGGTCCACTCCAGGCCGAACAGGGACGGGTGGCGGGCGGCGCGGGCCCGGGTGAGCTGTTCGGCGGCGATCGGCCGCAGCACCAGGGAATCCACCGAGGCCACCGGGCATCCGGTCAGGTCGGCTACGGCCAGGGAGACCTCCTCGGGGCCCACCCGGGTGAGCCGCACCCGCAGCGCCGTCGCGCCGGGGGTGTGCAGGGCGGCGCCGGACCAGGAGAACACCACGGGGGCGACCGCAGGCTGTTCCGGGTCGTCCGAGCCGCCCAGGCCCACGGCGTGCAGCGCGGAGTCCAGGAGCGCCGGATGCAGGCCGAACCGCTCGGCGAGCGGCTGTTGTTGGGCGGGCAGCTCCACCTCTGCGAAGGTGTCGTCGCCGCGCCGCCAGGCCGACCTGAGCCCCCGGAACGCGTCCCCGTACTCGTAGCCCCGGCCCGCGAAACGGTCGTAGAGCCGGTCCACGGGGAGCGGTTCGCTGCCCTCGGGCGGCCACTGCCGGAGGTCGAACTCCGGTGGCCCGCCCGCCGGTTCGAGGACGCCTCTCGCGTGGCACGTCCAGGGGTGCCCGTCGGCGCCGTCGGCCGGGCGGGAGGAGATCCGCAGCTCGCGCGCGCCCTGCCCGTCCGGGTCGCCCACCACCAGCTGGAGCAGGGTCGCGCCGGTCGCGGAGAGCACGAGGGGTTCCTCGACGACGAGGTCACCGACCCGCTCGCAGCCGACCTGTTCGCCCGCGCGCAGGGCCAGTTCCAGGAAGGCGGTGCCGGGCAGCAGGACGGTGCCGGCGATGGCGTGGTACTCCAGCCAGGGGTGGGTGCGCAGCGCGAGGCGGCCGGTGAACACCGTTCCCCCGTCGGCGAGTTCGGTGGAGGCGCCCCACAGCGGGTGGTCCGGGGCGGCCAGGCCCGCGGCCTCGACGTCGCCCCGGGCGGTGCGGTCGGCGGTGGGCCACAGCCGTTCGTGCTGGAACGCGTAGGTGGGCAGGTCCACCGGGTGGGCGGGCTCGGGGGCGTGCACGGCGTGCCAGTCGACGGTGGCGCCGTCCACGTGCAGGTGGGCCAGGGCCGTCAGGAGGGTGCGGGGTTCCGGGCGGTCGCGGCGCAGGGCCGGTACGACGAGCGCGTCGGGGGCGGTGAGGCAGTCCCGGGCCATCGCGGCGAGGGAACCGCCGGGCCCTGTCTCCAGGAACCGGGTCACCCCGGCCGCCTCCAGGGTGCGCAGGCCGTCATGGAAGCGGACGCCCTGGCGGACCTGGCGCAACCAGTAGGCGGGGGTGGCCAGTTCGCGGACGTCGGCGCGCTCGCCGGTGACGGTGGACACGAGGGGGATGGCGGGGGCGGCGAAGGTGAGGCCGCCGACCACCTGGGCCAGGTCCGCGAGCATGGGTTCCATCAGCGGGGAGTGGAAGGCGTGGCTGACGGTCAGCCGCCGGGTCTTGTACCCGTCGGCGGTGAGCTGTTCCGCGACCCCGAGCACGGTCGCCTCGTCGCCCGAAATGACCGTGGCCGCAGGGCCGTTGAGGGCGGCGATGCCGATCTGGTCGGTCAGTCCGGCGAGCGCGGGCAGCACGTCGGCCTCGGCCGCGCGGACGGCGACCATGGCGCCGCTCGCGGGCAGCGCCTCGATCAGGCGGCCGCGCGCGGCGACCAGGGTGCAGGCGTCCTGGAGGGTCAGGACGCCCGCGACGTGCGCGGCGGCGATCTCACCGACCGAGTGGCCCAGCACGAAGTCCGGTCGCAGGCCCCAGGATTCGAGGAGCCGGTGGAGCGCGACCTCGACGGCGAACAGCGCGGGCTGGGTGAACTCGGTGCGGTCCAGGAGGGCCGCGTCCTCGGTGCCGTCGGCGGCGAACAGCACGTCCCGCAGCGGCCGTCGGAGGTCGGCGTCGAGCAGTTCGCAGACTTTGTCCATGGCTTCGGCGAAGACCGGGAACCGTGCGTACAACTCCCGTCCCATGCGCGGCGTCTGGGCCCCCTGCCCCGGGAACAGCCAGGCGGAACGGCCGCCTTGGCGGGCGGTGCCGGTGACCAGAGCGGAGTGCCGCTCACCCGCCGCGAGGGCCGTCAGGCCCGCCAGGAGCCCGGCGCGGTCGGGGGCGGTCACGGCGGCCCGGTGTTCGAAGACGGACCGGGTGGTGGCCAGGGCCCGGCCGGTCGCGTCCACGTCGGTCGCGGGCCCGGCTTCGGTGTGCGCGAGGAGGCGGGCGGCCTGGGCGCGCAGCGCGTCCTCACCCCGCGCGGACAGCACCCACGGCACCGACGCCGAACTCCCCTCACCCTCGGCCGAGTTGGCCCGCCAGGCCTCCTCATGCGCGTCCGGGGCCTCCTCCAGGACGATGTGCGCGTTGGTGCCGCTGACCCCGAACGACGACACCGCCGCCCGCCCGGGCTCCCCGGTGTCCGGCCACGGGGCGCTGTCGGTGAGCAGGGACACCGCACCCGTGGACCAGTCGACGGCGGCGGAGGGCGGGTCCGCGTGCAGGGTCGCCGGGAGCGTGCGGTGGCGCAGCGCCATGACCGTCTTGATGACACCGGCGACCCCGGAGGCGGCCTGGGTGTGCCCGATGTTCGACTTCACCGACCCCAGATACAGGGGCAGTTGGCGGTCCTGACCGTAGGTGGCCAGGACCGCCTGGGCCTCGATCGGGTCGCCGAGCGCGGTGCCGGTGCCGTGCGCCTCCAGGAGGTGCACATCGGCCGGTGCGAGCCCGGCCCGGTCGAGGGCCTGCCGGATGACGCGCTGCTGGGCGGGGCCGTTGGGCGCGGTGAGTCCGCTGCTCGCGCCGTCCTGGTTGATGGCGCTGCCCCGGACCACCGCGAGGACCCGGCGCCCGTTGCGGCGGGCGTCGGTGAGCCGTTCCAGGAGGAGCATGCCGACGCCTTCTCCCCAGCCGGTGCCGTCGGCGTCGTTCGAGAACGGTTTGCACCGGCCGTCCGGGGCCAGGCCGCGCTGCCGGGAGAACTCGGTGAACGGTCCCGGCGTCGCCATCACCGACGCGCCGCCGGCCAGCGCCAGGTCGCAGTCGCCCAGGCGCAGCGTCTGGCACGCCAGATGCAGGGCGACCAGTGAGGACGAGCACGCGGTGTCCACGGTGAGCGCGGGACCCTGGAGGCCGAGGGTGTAGGCGACCCGCCCGGAGATCACGCTGGACGCGCCGCCGGTCAGGAGGTAGCCCTCCAGGTCCTCCGGCGGGGGCCACAGGCTCATGCCGTAGCCCTGGTCGGCGGCGCCGACGAAGACGCCGGTCCGGCTGCCGCGCACGGCGGCGGGCACGATCCCGGCCCGTTCGAAGGCCTCCCAGGCCGTCTCCAGGGTCAGCCGTTGCTGCGGGTCCATGGCGGCGGCCTCGCGGCGTGAGATGCCGAAGAAGACCCGGTCGAAGTCGGCCGCGTCGGTCAGGAAACCTCCCACCCGGACGTAGGAGGCGCCCGGCTGGTCCGGGTCGGGGTCGTACAGGGTGTCGAGGTCCCAGCCCCGGTCGGCGGGGAACGGGGTGAGCGCGTCCTGCCGCGCGCTCACCAGGTCCCACAGGGCCTCGGGGCTCGCGATGCCGCCGGGGAAACGGCAGCCGATGCCGATCACGGCGATCGGTTCCCGGGCGGCGTCGGTGAGTTCGCGGTGTTGGCGGCGGAGGCGCTCGTTGGTCTTGAGCGAGGCGCGCAGCGCCGCCACGACCTGCTGATCGGTCTGGTGGGAGTCAGCCATCATCTCTCCTCGGTGATCGGTGATCGCCGTCCGGTGGCGGTCAGCGGGCGTCGCCTTCGAGCGCCAGTTGGACCAGGTGGTCGAGTGCCATGCCGTCGATCTCGTCGATCTCGTCGATCTCGTCGATCTCGCCGCCCGTCGGGGCGCCGGGGTCCGGGGCCGGGTCCGCCACCGGCTCCTGGTCCGGGGCCGGGTCCGGGAGGAGTTGGTGGCGCAGGTGCCGGGCGAGCGCGAGCGGTGTCGGGTGGTCGAAGATCAACGTGGCGGTCAGCCGCAGCCCCGCGACCGCGCCCAGCCGGTTGCGGAACTCCAGGGCCGTGAGCGAGTCGAAGCCCAGGTCGAGGAAGCCCCGGTCGGCCTCGACGGCGTCGGGCGACCCGTGCCCGAGGACCACCGACGCCTCCCCGCGCACGAGTTCCAGGAGGAGTTCCTCCTGCGCCGGGCCGCTCAGACCGGCGAGCCGCACGGCCAGCCCGTCGCCGTCGGCCGGGGTGGGGGCGCTGTCGGCGACGCGCCGGACCGGGGTGGTGACGAGCCCGCGCAGCAGCGGGGCGAGGGCGCCGGTGCGGGCCTGCTCACGCAGGTTCGCCATGCCCAGCCGGACGGGCATCAGCAGCGCCGGTTCCGCGGTGCGGGCGGCGTCGAAGAGGGCGAGGCCCTCGGCGGTGGACAGCGTCTCCATGCCGCCGCGTCCGACCCGGGCCCGGTCGGCGGCGGCCAGCGTGCTGGTCATGCCGTCGTCGGGCGTCCACGGCCCCCACGCCAGCGAGTGCGCCGGGTGACCGGCCGCTCGGCGGTGCAGGGCGAGGGCGTCCACGTAGGCGTTCCCGGCCGCGTAGTTGGCCTGGCCGGGGCTGCCGAAGATCCCGGCCGCCGAGGAGAACAGGAGGAACGCGGCGAGGTCGGCGCCCGTGGTGAGGTCGTGCAGGTTGCGGGCGGCGTCCACCTTGGCGCGCAGCACCCGGTCCACCCGCTCGGGGGTGAGCGCCTCGATCACGCCGTCGTCCAGAACCCCGGCGCAGTGCACGACGGCGGTGAGCGGATGCCGGGCGGGCACGTCGGCCAGGACAGCGGCCAGCGCGTCCCGGTCGCCGGTGTCGCAGGCCGTGAAGGTGGCCTCGGCGCCGAGTGCGGCGAGGTCGGCCAGCAGCCGCCGGGCCTGCGGGGTGTCGGCGCCCCGGCGGCCGAGCAGCAACAGCCGTTGTACGCCGTGCTGTTCGGCGAGGTGCCGGGCGACGGCGCCGCCGAGGGCGCCGGCCGCGCCGGTGACGAGGACGGTGCCGTCCGGGTCGAGCGGGGTGGGCACGGTGAGGACGATCTTGCCGGTGTGGCGGGCCTGGCTCATCGTGCGGAACGCGTCCTTGGCCCGGCGGACGTCCCAGGTCGCCAGTGGGAGCGGGGTGAGGGTGCCGTCGGCGAAGAGGGCGAGGACCTCGCGGAACAGCTGCTGTATCCGGTCGGGTCCGGCGTCCATCAGGTCGAACGCCGCGTAGTTGACGCCCGGCAGCTCGGCGGCGACCGCGTCGGCGCTGCGGAGGTCGGCCTTGCCCATCTCCAGGAACCGGCCGCCAGGACGCAGGGTGCGCAGGGAGGCGTCCACGTAGTCGCCCGCGAGCGAGTTGAGGACCACGCCGAGCCCTTCGCCGCCGGTGGCGGTGCGGAAGCGCTCCTCGAACTCCAGGGTGCGGGAGGAGGCGATGCGGTCGTCCGGGATGCCGAGGGCGCGCAGGGTGTCCCACTTGGCGGGGCTCGCCGTCGCGAACACCTCGGCGCCCAGGCCGTGCGCGAGCTGCACGGCGGCCATGCCGACCCCACCGGCGGCGGCGTGGATCAACACCGGCTCCCCCGACTGGAGTTGGGCGAGGTCGCGGAGTCCGTAGGAGGCGGTCAGGAAGGCCACCGGTACGGAGGCGGCGGTCGCGAAGGACCAGCCGTGCGGGATCGGCGCGACCATCCGGTGGTCGGTGACCGCGAGCGGCCCGAAGGCCCCGGAGAACAGGCCCATCACCCGGTCGCCCGGGGCGATTCCGGTCACCTCGTCGCCCGTCTCGACGACGACACCGGCGCCTTCGATGCCGATGACCGCGTCACCGGGGTAGGCGCCCAACGTGCCCAGGACGTCACGGAAGTTCATCCCGGCGGCGCGGACGGCGACCCGGATCTCGGTGGCGGCCAACGGCGCCGCGCCGCGCGGGTCGGGCACCAGGGCGAGGCCCTCGACGGTGCCCCGGTCGACGATGTCCAGGCGCCAGGCGTCGGTGCCGTCCGGGATCGGCAGGGTGTCACCGGTGGCGGTGGCGGCGACCCGGGGTGCGAGCAACGTGCCGTCGCGCAGGGCGAGTTGGGGCTCGCCGGTGGCCAGGGCGAGGGGCAGGTACTGGTCCAGGGCGGTCGCGTCGGGGGCCCGGTCGAGGTCCAACAGCACGAATCGGCCGGGGTGTTCGCTCTGCGCGCTGCGCACAAGCCCCCACACCGGCGCGTACGTCAGGTCACGCGCGCCGGGCCCGGCGGCCCCCTCGGTCACGAAGACCAACGGCCGTTGCGGCGAGGCCTCTTGGGCCAGCCAGGACTGCACGCAGGCCAGCGCCCGGTGCACGGCGTCGTGCGGCCCGGAAGCCGACCGGCACGCCACCACCACCGTGCCGGACCCCGCACCGGCCACCGCACCGGACCCCCCACCGGACCCCGCGTCGGCGGGCCAGGGAATCTCCCCCGCTCCGGCAACGGCGTCGTCCACGACGGCCCAGCTCACCTCGGCCGGTGTCCCCTCGGGGACCTCGGTCCAGTCGAGGGTGAACAGCGGCGTTCGGGCGCCGCCCGCCCCGGCGGCGAGGTCGGTGCCGACCGGGCGCAGCCGCAGGGCGTCCACGGCGGCGACAGGGCGCCCGGCGCCGTCGGCCACGGCGAGGGACACCAGGTCGGGCCCGGTGCCGTCCAGCCGTACCCGCAGGGCGTCCGCGCCCGTCGCGTACAGCGTGACGCCGCTCCAGGAGAACGGCATCCGGTCCTGGTAGGGCGCGTCGGGGTCGGTGGGCCGGGGGCGCAGCGCGAGGGTGTGGAGGGCGGCGTCGAGGAGCGCCGGGTGCAGTCCGAACCGTTCCGCGTCGGCCCGGTGGCTCTCGGGCAGGGCGATCTCCGCGAACACCGTGTCGTCGAGCAGCCAGGCGGCGCGCAGCCCCTGGAAGGCGGGGCCGTAGCCGAAGCTGGTCCCGGCGATCCGCTCGTACAGGTCGTCGACGGGGACCGGGACCGCGTTCGGGGGCGGCCAGGCGGTCAGGTCGAAGGGCTCCGCCGGTGCGTCGGCCGCCAGTACGCCGGTCGCGTGCCGGGTCCACTCGCCCTCCTGCGCGGGGTCCCACGGGCGGGCGTGCAGGTCCAGGGAACGGCGTCCGGTGGCGTCCGGGGCGCCGACCGCAAGCTGGAGCTGGACCGAGCCTCGCTCCGGGAGCAACAGCGGTGCCTCCAGGGTGAGTTCGTCGACCCGGCCGCAGCCGACCTGGTCGCCGGCGCGCACCGCGAGTTCGACGTAGGCGGTGCCGGGCAGCACCGCGACGCCGGAGACCGCGTGGTCGGCGAGCCACGGATGCGTGCGCAGGGAGAGGCTCCCGGTGAACAACGCGCCTGCGGTGCCCGCGAGTTGGACGGCCGCGCCGAGGAGGGGGTGGTCGGCGTCGGTGAGCCCGGCCGCGCTCATCCCGCCGACGGGTGCGCCGGCGCCGCGAATCCAGTACCGCTCGCGCTGGAAGGGGTAGGTGGGCAGGGCGACGTGGCGGGCGCCGGTGCCGTCGAGGAGGGCGGGCCAGTCGGGGGCGATGCCGTGCGCCCACAGTCCCGAGACGGCGCTCAGAATGGCCGGTTCCTCGCCGCGGTCCTTGCGCTGGGTCGGCAGCACGACGGGCAGCGCGTCCCCGGCCATTCCGGTGAGGGTGCCGTCGGGGCCCAGTTCGAGCAGGACGGTGACGCCGGATGCACCGAGCGCGTCGACGGCGGCGGCGAACCGGACCGCCTCGCGGGCGTGCCGCGTCCAGTAGGCGGGGTCGCACAGCTCGTCGGTGACCGGGCCGCCGGTCAGGGTGGACACGAACCTCACCTCGGGCCGCTGCCACTCCACGTCCGCCAGCACCTCGGCGAACTCGGCGAGCGCGGGTTCCATCAGCGGCGAGTGGAAGGCGTGGCTGACCCGCAGCGGCCGGGTGCGCACCCCCGCCGCCCGGAACCGTTCGGCCAGCTCCGCGAGGGCGTCGAGGGGACCGGACAGCACGGTGGCAAAGGGGCCGTTGACGGCGGCGACGGCGACCCCGTCGGGCAACTCGGCGGCGGCGGTGGCCTCGTCGGCCTCGACGGCGGTCATGCCACCGCCCGGCGGCAGCGCCGCCATCAGCCGGCCGCGCGCGGTCACCAGGCGGGCCGCGTCGGGCACGCTCAGGACACCGGCGACACAGGCGGCGGCGAACTCGCCCACCGAGTGCCCGGCCACCGCGTCGGGCCGCAGCCCCCAGGACGCCAGCAGCCGGGCCAGCGCCACCTGGAAGGCGAACAGCGCGGGCTGCGCCAACGCCGTGTTCCGCAGGGCCGATCCGTCGTCGGAACGGTCGAACATCGTCTCGCGCAGCGGCCGTTCGAGCCAGCGGTCGGTCTCCGCGCACACCTCGTCGAGGGCCTCCGCGAAGACGGGGTACCGCTCGTACAACTCCCGTCCCATGCCGGGCCGTTGGGAGCCCTGTCCGGAGAACACCCAGGCGACCTCGGGTGTCCCGCGGACGACGCCGGTGGCGCCGCCGGGCGGGGTGCGGCCCTCGGTGAGCGCGGTGAGCGCCGCGCGCAGGCCGGCCCGGTCGGCGGCGACCAGTGCGGCCCGGTGTTCCAGGGCGGCACGGGAGGTGACGAGGGAGTACGCGGTGTCGGGCAGCGCCGGTGCGTCCTCGGCGCCGAGACGGTCGAGGAGCCGTCCCGCCTGGGCCCGCAGGGCCGCCTCCGTACGGGCCGACAGGGCGAACGGCAGGGGGTGTGCGGGCTGTTCAGCGGTCGGGGAGAACTCGTCAACTCCCTTGCCTGCAAACGTCGTTGCCGACGGTCCGTGTTCCAGGATGACGTGGGCGTTGGTGCCGCTCACGCCGAACGAGGAGACGCCCGTCCTGCGGGGTCGGCCGGTCTCGGGCCACGGGGTGTTCTCGGTGGCCAGGGTCACCGCCCCGGCGGACCAGTCGACGTGCGGGGTGGGCTCGTCGATGTGCAGGCTGCCCGGGAGGATGCCGTGCCGCATGGCCTCGACGGCCTTGATGACCCCGGCGACCCCGGCGGCGGCCTGCGTGTGCCCGAGGTTGGACTTCACCGACCCGAGCAGCAAGGGGTGTTGGCGTGCGCGCCCGTACGTGGCCAGCAGCGCCTGTGCCTCGATCGGGTCACCGAGGGTGGTGCCGGTGCCGTGCGCCTCGACGGCGTCCACGTCCGACGGTTGGAGGCGAGCGTTGGCCAACGCCTGCCGGATCACGCGCTGTTGAGCGGGACCGTTGGGTGCGGTGAGGCCGTTGGAGGCGCCGTCCTGGTTCACCGCGCTGCCTCGGACGATGGCCAGCACCTCGTGGCCGTTGCGCCGCGCGTCGGAGAGGCGCTCCAGGAGGAGCAGGCCGACGCCCTCGCCCCAGCCGGTGCCGTCGGCTGCGGCGGCGAACGGCTTGCAGCGGCCGTCGGCGGCGAGTCCACGTTGCCGGGAGAACTCCACGAAGGACGCCGGGGTCGACATGACCGAGGCGCCGCCGGCCACCGCGAGCGCGCACTCGCCCTGACGCAGCGACTGGGCCGCCAGATGCAGCGCGACCAGGGACGACGAGCACGCCGTGTCCACGGTCACCGCCGGGCCTTCGAGGCCGAAGGTGTACGCCAGCCGCCCGGACACCACGCTCGCCGCGTTGCCCGCGAGGAGGTAGCCCTCGGCGCCGTCGGGCACCCGGGTGAGTCCGCTGACGTAGTCCTGGCCGTTGGTGCCGACGAAGACGCCGGTCGCGGTGCCCTGGAGGGCGGTGGGGTCGATGCCCGCCCGTTCGAAGGCCTCCCACGCCGTCTCCAGGAGCAGCCGTTGCTGCGGGTCCATGGCGAGCGCCTCGCGCGGGCTGATCCCGAAGAGCGCGGCGTCGAACTCGGCGGCGTCGTGCAGGAACGCGCCGTGGCGGGTGTAGGTGGTGCCGAGGTGTTCGGGGTCGGGGTGGTAGAGGGCGTCGAGGTCCCAGCCCCGGTCGGTCGGGAACTCCCCGACGGCGTCCCGTCCCGCCGCCAGCAGCTCCCACAGCTCCTGCGGGGTCCGGACCCCGCCCGGGAACCGGCAGCTCATGGCGACGATCGCGATCGGCTCGTCAGCGACGGCAGGTGCCACGGCGGGCAGCCCCAACGTGGGTGTCCCACCGATGAGTTGGGTGGCGAGGTGGGTGGCGAGTGCGGTGGCCGAGGGGTGGTCGAAGACCAGGGTGGCGGGCAGTTTCAGGCCGGTGACGGCGGTGAGCCGGTTGCGGAGTTCGACGGCGGTCAGGGAGTCGAAGCCGAGGTCGCGGAAGGCCCGGTCGCCGGGGACCGCGTCGGGCCCGTCGTGGCCGAGGACGGCGGCGGCCTGGCTCCGGACGAGGGTGAGCAGGGTGCGGGTCCGGTCGCCGGGCGACTGCTCCGCGAGCCGCCGCCGCAACGCCCCGGCCCGGTCGTCGGCGGCCGGTTCCCCGGCTCCGGCGGCGGGTTTTGGGATGGCCAGGGCGCGCAGCCAGGCCGGGGCGACGGTGCCTGCGGCGGCGAACCGCTGCCAGTCGACGTCGATGACGAGGAGCGTGGTGTCACCGGCGTCCAGGGCGCCCTGGAGCGCGCGCACGGCCGGTTCCGGCTGCATCGGGCTGACCCCGCTGTGCCGGAGCCGCTGCTCGACGACACCGGCGTCCATGGCGAGCCCGCCCCCGGCCCAGGCGCCCCAGGCCACGGAGGTCGCCGGGAGCCCGTCGGCCCTGCGCTGTTCGGCGAGGGCGTCCACGTGGGCGTTGGCGGCGGCGTAGTTGGCCTGGCCCGCGCTGCCGAGGACCCCGGCCGCCGACGAGAACAGGACGAACGCGGTCAGCGGCAAGTCCCGTGTCAGCTCGTGGAGATGGGTGGCGGCGGCGGTCTTCGGCGCGAACACGGTGGCGAGGCGGCCGGTGTCGAGCTGGTCGAGGACCCCGTCGTCGAGGACGCCCGCCGTGTGGATCACGGCGGTCGGCGGGTGCGCGGCGATCAGCCGGGCCAGCGCGTCCCGGTCGGCGGCGTCACAGGCCGCGACGGTCACCTCGGCGCCCAACTCGACCAGTTCGGCACGGAGTTCGGCGGCGCCCGGCGCGTCCAGGCCCCGGCGGCCGGTGAGGACGACGTGTGCGGCGCCGTTGCGGGCGAGCCAGCGGGCGACATGGCCGCCCAGGGCTCCGGTCCCGCCGGTCACCAGGACGGTGCCGGTCGGCCGCCACGCCTCGGCGGGAACGGCGGCCCGGTCGTCGTCGCGGACCAGCCGGCGGGCGTACACGCCCGAGGGGCGGACGGAGAGTTCGTCCTCGCCGTCGGTGCGGCGCAGCAGCCCGGTGAGCCGGTGCAGGGTGGGTGCGTCGAGGTCGCGGGGGAGGTCGAGCAGGCCGCCCCAGCGCTCGGGGTGTTCGTGGGCGAGGCTGCGCCCGAGGCCGCACACCTGGGCCTGCCCCGGCTCGGGCCGCTCCCCGGGCCGCACGGCGACCGCGCCCCGGGTGACCAGCCAGAGCGGGGCCTCCAGGTCGACGTCGCCCAGGGCTTGGGCGAGGGCGAGGGTGGCGGCGGTCCCGACCGGCACCGTCGGCTGGTCGGGGTGCGGCCGCTGGTCGTCGGCCAGCAGGCAGAGCACGCCGGAGAGGGGCTCCGAGGCGGGCGTGGCGGCGTCGAGGAGTCGGGCGAACTCCGCCCGGTCGACGGCCGCCGGGTCGACGACGACGGGGATCACGCCCGGGCCGACGAGGTGCCGCGTCCAGTCGTGCCCGTCCGACGCCGAGGACCGGACGACGAGCCAACTCCCCTCGTCCGCATCGCCGTTGAGGCCGCTGTCGGTGACGGGCTGCCAGGTGACGCGGTGCCGCCAGGAGGCAGGGCCGGTGGTGCTCGCCCGGTGCGGTCCTGACGCGAGCCAGTACCGCTTGCGGTCGAAGGCGTACAGCGGCAGGCCGACCCGCCGTCCGCCCGGGAAGGCGGGCGACCAGTCGCAGTCGAGCCCCCGGACGTACGCCTCGGCCAGGGAGCGCCAGAACCGGCCGAGGGTGCCGTGGTCGCGGCGCAGCGTGCCGAGCGCGACCGCACCGGTGGTCAGGTTCTCGGCGGTCTCCTGGATGCCGTGGGTGAGGACGGGGTGGCTGCTGGTCTCGACGAAGAACCCGAACCCCTGGGCGGCCAGGGCCCGCACGCTCTGCTCGAAGCGGACCGGGCGGCGCAGGTTGCGGTACCAGTACGCGGGGTCGAGTCCGGCGCCGTCCTGCCAGTCGACGGTCACGGTGGAGAAGAACGGGATGTCGGCCGCGCGCGGGGTGATTCCCGCCAGTTCGCCGAGGAGTCGGGCTTCGAGGGGCTCGACGTGGAAGGTGTGGGAGGCGTAGTCGACGGGGATCGTGCGCACCCGGCGGCCGCAGGCCTCGACGGACACGCGGATCTCGTCGAGCGCGTCCGGGTCACCGGCGAACACCGTGGAGCGGGGCCCGTTGACGGCGGCGACGGACAGCCGTTCGCTCCAGGGGATCAGCCGGGCCTCCGCCTCCTGTGCCGACAGCTCGACGGAGAGCATCCCGCCCTTGCCCGCGAGTTCCGCGCGGATCAACTGGCTGCGCAGGGCGACGACTTTGGCCCCGTCGGCCAGCGACAGCGCCCCCGCGACACAGGCGGCGGCGATCTCACCCTGGGAATGCCCGATCACGGCGGCCGGCTCGACCCCGTAGGACCGCCACAGCGCCGCCAACGACACCATCACCGCCCACAGCACAGGCTGAACGACGTCCACGCGCCCCAACATCTCGGCGTCGTCCAGGACTTGGACCAACGACCAGTCGACGTAAGGCGCGAGCGCCTCCTCACACTCCCGCATCCGCTGAGCGAACACCGGCGCGGAATCGAGGAGTTCCACCGCCATCCCGGTCCACTGCGACCCCTGGCCCGGGAACACGAACACCGTCCGGCCCCGGATGTCGGCGACGCCCCGCACGAGCTGGGCGGGCAGGTCGCCCTGGGCGAGAGCGAGGAGGGCCGTGCGGGGGTCGGCGGCCTCGGTGCCGAGGATCACGGCCCGGTGCGGGAGGGCCGAGCGGGTGGTCGCCAGGGAGAGACCGAGGTCCGCCGGGGTCACCTCCGGGTGGGCGTCGGCATGGACGGCCAGGGCACGGGCCTGCTCCTCCAGGGACCGGTCCGACCGGGCGGACAGCACCCACGGGACGGGCCCGCCCTCCCCAACTGGCCTTGCGGAACTGCCCTGTTCGGGGGCGTGTTCCAGGATGGCGTGGGCGTTGGTGCCGCTGACACCGAACGACGACACGCCCGCCCGGCGGGGACGACCGGTCTCCGGCCAGGGCAGCGCCTGCGTCAACAGCCGTACGTCCCCGGCCGACCAGTCGACATGCGGGCTCGGTTCCTCCGCGTGCAGGGTCGGGGGCAGGGTCCCGTTCCGCATCGCCTGCACCATCTTGATGACCCCGGCGACACCGGCGGCGGCCTGCGTATGCCCGATGTTCGACTTCAACGACCCGAGGTACAGGGGACGTTCACGCTCCTGCCCGTACGCGGCCAGGAGCGCCTGCGCCTCGATCGGGTCGCCGAGGGTGGTGCCGGTACCGTGCGCCTCGACGGCGTCCACGTCCGAGGGTTCGAGGCGCGCGTTCGCCAACGCCTGCCGGATCACGCGCTGTTGGGCGGGGCCGTTCGGTGCCGAGAGGCCGTTGGAGGCGCCGTCCTGGTTGACGGCGGTGCCCCGGACGATGGCCAGCACCTCATGGCCGTTGCGCCGGGCGTCGGACAGCCGCTCCAACAGCAGCATGCCGACGCCCTCGCCCCAGCCGGTGCCGTCCGCACCCGCGCCGAACGCCTTGCAGCGGCCGTCGGGCGCCAGGCCCCGTTGGCGGGAGAACTCCACGAAGGTGCCCGGCGTCGCCATCACGGTCACACCACCGGCCAGCGCCATGGTGCACTCGCCCTGCCGCAGCGCCTGCGCCGCCAGATGCAGCGTCACCAGCGACGACGAGCAGGCGGTGTCGACGGTGATCGCGGGACCCTCCAGGCCCAGGGTGTAGGAGACGCGGCCGGAGGCGACGCTGCCCGAGGTGCCGCCGCCGAGGTAGCCCTCGACGTCGTCGGGCACGGACGGCAGCCCGGAGCCGTAGTCGTGGTACATCACGCCGGCGAAGACGCCGGTGCGGCTGCCGCGTACGGTCGCCGGGTCGATGCCCGCGTCCTCGAACGCGTGCCAGGCGGTCTCCAGGAGCAGCCGTTGCTGCGGGTCCGTGCCGAGCGCCTCGCGGGGCGAGATGCCGAAGAACGCCGCGTCGAACTCGGCCGCGTCGTACAGGAATCCGCCCTCGCGGGTCGAGAACGTGCCCGGGCGCCGGTGTTCCGGGTCGTACAGGCCCTCGATGTCCCAGCCCCGGTCGGTGGGCATGGCCGCGATCGCGTCGGTGCCCGTGGCCGCCAACCGCCACAGGTCCTCCGGGGACCGCACCCCGCCCGGATACCGGCACGCCATCCCGATGACGACGACGGGATCATCGTCGGAACGGGAGCCCGCGGACGGGACGGCGACGGAGGACCCGGCACCGGTTACGGGTTCGCTGACCAGCAGGGACCGCAGGTGGGCGGCGAGCGCGGTCGGGGTGGGGTGGTCGAAGACCAGGGTGGCGGGGAGCTGGAGGCCGGTCGCCGCCGTGAGCTGGTTGCGCAGGCCGACGGCGGTCAGCGAGTCGAAGCCGAGGTCGCCGAAGGCACTGGTCTCGTCGACGGCCTCGGGTCCCGCGTGGCCGAGGACCGCCGCGACGTGCGTACGGACCAGGTCGAGCAGGGCGTGTTCCCGCTCCGGCCCGGACAGGACGGCCAGCCGTCGCGCATAGGCCGGTCCCACGTCGGCACTGCGGGCAGCGGGCCGAGCGACGTTCCGCACCAACGCCCGCAGCAGCGCGGGCACTTCGGGCGCGGCCCGCAGAGCGGCCAGGTCCAGCGGAACGGCGACCACGTGGGCGTCCGCGCCCTCGACAGCGGCGTCGAACAGGCGCAGCCCGTCCGCACTGCTCAACGGGAGGGCACCGGTGGCACGGTGCCGGGCCACGTCGTCGGCACCGAGGTGGCCGGTCATCCCGCCGGCCTCCTCCCACAGCCCCCAGCCCACGGCGAGACCGGGCAGCCCCAACGCCCTGCGGTGGGCGGCGAGCGCGTCCACGCAGGCATTGGCGGCGGCGTAGTTGGCCTGTCCCGGCGCCCCGAAGGCAGCGGCGGCGGAGGAGAACAGCACGAACGCCGAGAGGTCGAGTCCTCGGGTCAGCTCATGCAGGTTCAGCGCCGCGTCCACCTTGGGCCGCAACACCGCCCCCAGCCGATCCGCCGTGAGCGAGCCGACAACACCGTCGTCCAACACACCGGCGGCATGAACCACAGCACTCGGCGGCCACTCGTCGATCAGCCGGGCAAGCGCACCCCGATCACCGACATCACAGGCGACGACGGTCACCTCGGCCCCCAACACCCCGAGTTCCTCGACGAGTTCACCGGCACCAGGAGCGTCGAGCCCCCGCCGACTGGCCAGAACGAGATGCCGGACGCCATGTTCGACAACGAGATGCCGGGCAACGAGCCCACCGAGCAGCCCGGTCCCGCCGGTGATGAGGACGGTGCCGTCGGCGCTCCAGGCGGGGGCGGGGGTGGAGGTGGGGGCAGGGGCGGGGGCGGGGGCCGTTGCCCGGAGCAGGCGGGCCGTGCGGACGGTTCCGGCGCGCACG
Organism: Streptomyces sp. NPDC091279; assembly: GCF_044757465.1. Classification (NCBI taxonomy): domain Bacteria; kingdom Bacillati; phylum Actinomycetota; class Actinomycetes; order Kitasatosporales; family Streptomycetaceae; genus Streptomyces; species Streptomyces sp. NPDC091279. Next base: position 159,976 of record NZ_JBIVVA010000003.1, read on the forward strand.
GCGAGTTCCGGCTCGCCGGTGCCGGTGTGGGCCAAGAGGGCGGGGAGGGACGTCGCGGGCTCGTCGAGGTCGGCCAGGGTGATGCGGTCGGGGTGTTCGGACTGGGCGGAGCGCAACAGGCCGCGTACGGCGGCGGCCACGAGGTCGTGCGGGTCCTCCGTCGCGTCGACGGCGACCGCGCCCCGCGTCACCACGACGAGCCGGGACCCGGCGCAGCGCGCGTCCCCCAGCCAGCCCTGCACGAGGGCCAGCGCCTCGGTGACGGCGGCGAGGACGGCGTCACCGTCGGCGTCCGGGGCGCCGGTCACCGGCGCGAGGACGACCTCGGGAACCGGTCCGGCGCCGGTCAGCGCGGCGAGACCGGCGTGCGCGGGCACCCCCAACTCGTCGGCGAGGCCGAGCCCGTCGGGGCCGAGGACGGCGACCCCGGACGGGGCCTGTCCTGCGGCCGGGCAGGGCTGCCAGGCGATCGTGAACAGCCCGTCCCGGCGGACGCCGGTGAGCGGGGTCCCGGGGAGCGGGCGGGTGAGCAGGGAGTCGGCGGTGAGGACGGGCGCGCCGGTCTCGTCGGCGGCCTCGATCCGGCCGTCGGCGGCGAGCCGCACCCGCAGTGCCCTCGCGCCGTGGGCGTGCAGAGAGACCCCGGTCCAGGCGAAGGGCAGGGAGATCCCGTCGTCCTGCCGGGTGAACAGGTACGGGTGCAGCGCCGCGTCCAGCAGCGCCGGGTGCACCCCGAACCGTTCCGCGTCCTCGAACTCCCCTTCCCCCAGCCGGACTTCGGCGAAGACATCACCGTCCCGGCGCCACACCTCACGGACCCCCCGGAAGGCGGGGCCGTAGCCGAGGCCGGTCGCGGCGAGGTCGTCGTACAGGCCGTCGGTCGCCAGCCGGGTCGCGCCGGTCGGCGGCCACACGGCGAGGTCGACAGCGGGGGCGGCGGCGGTCGTGCGCGCCAGGGTGGCGGTGGCGTGCAGGGTCCAGGGGGTGTCCGGATCGGCTTGCGCGGCACGGGAGTTGATGGTCAGGGCGCGGTGTCCGGCGAGGTCGGGGGCGCGTACGGTGACCTGGATCTGGAGGGCGGTGTCCGGGTCCAGGACCAGCGGGGTTTCGAGGGTCAGCTCGGATATCCGGGCGCAGTCGACGTGGTCCGCGGCGTGCAGGGCCAGTTCGACGAAGGCGGTGCCGGGCAGCAGCACCGTTCCGCGTACGGCGTGGTCCGCGAGCCAGGGGTGGGTGGCGAGGGAGAGCCGGCCCACCAGGACGAGGTCGTCCCCGACCAGCGGCACGGCGGCGCCGAGCAACGGGTGTGCGGTGGAACGCAGTCCGACGGAGGCGACGTCGGCACGGTCGCCGGTGACCGCCGGTGGCCAGTACCGCTCGTGCTGGAAGGCGTAGGTGGGCAGGGCGGCCGGGACGGCCGGGCGCGGGGCGAGTCCCGCGAAGACCGTGCCCCAGTCCGGGGACACCCCGCCGACGTGGGCTTCGGCCAGCGAAGTGAGCATCCGGGCCGGGCCGCCGTCGCCGCGCCGCAGCGTCCCGGTGACGACGGCGTCGGCGCCCGCCGCCTCCAGGGTCTGCTGCATCGCGACGGTGAGCACGGCGTGCGGGCTCACCTCGACGAAGTGGGTGTGCCCCTGCTCGGCCGCGGCCCGGGTCGCCGCGTCGAACCGGACGGTCTCACGGAGGTTGCGGTACCAGTAGTCGGCGGTCAGCGCGGTGGTGTCGAAGGGGGCGCCGGTGACCGCCGAGTAGAAGGGGAGGGTGGCGGATCGGGGCGCGATGTCGGCGAGGTCGGCGAGGAGTTGGTCGCGCAGGGAGTCGACGTGCGCGGAGTGGGAGGCGTAGTCCACCGGGACGCGCCGGGCCCGCACACCGTCGGCCTCGCAGACGGCGGCCAGTGCGTCGAGGGCGTCGGCGTCGCCCGCCACGACAACGGTGGCGGGGCTGTTGACGGCGGCGACGGAGAGGCGGTCACGCCAGGGGGTCAGCCTGGACTCCGTTTCCTCCAGGGGCAGTTGAACGGAGAGCATGCCGCCGTTGCCCGCGAGTTCGGCCCGGATCAGCCGACTGCGCAGGGCGACGACCTTGGCCCCGTCGGCCAGCGACAGCGCCCCCGCGACACAGGCGGCGGCGATCTCACCCTGGGAGTGCCCGATCACGGCGGCCGGCTCGACCCCGTAGGACCGCCACAGCTCGGCCAACGACACCATCACCGCCCACAACACCGGCTGAACGACATCCACGCGCCCCAACGCCTGCTCATCGTCGAGCACTTGGGCCAATGACCAGTCGACGTAAGGCGCGAGCGCCTCCTCACACTCCCGCATCCGCTGAGCGAACACCGGTGCTGAAGCCAGGAGTTCAACGGCCATCCCCGTCCACTGGGACCCCTGCCCCGGGAAAACGAACGCGGCCTTGCCCCGCTCCCGCGCCGTGCCCCGGATGAGCGCGGCGGAGACGCTGTCCGTCACCAGGGCGTCGAGAGCGCGCCGGAACTCGTCCCGCTCCCGGCCGACGAGCACGGCCCGATGACTGAAGACGGCCCGGGTGGTGGCCAAGGCGTGACCGATGCCGACGGCATCGAGGAGCGGGTCGGCCGAGCCCTGGCCGGGCAGGTGCCGATCGACCGGGCTCAGGCCAGCCGGGCCGACCCGGCCAGCCTCCCCGTCCCCGTCAAGCAACGCCATCAGCCGCCTGGCCTGATCACGCAACGCGTCCGGCGTGCGGGCCGACAGCACCCAGGGCACGGTGACCGGGGCCCCGGGGGCGGCCCCGCCACTCTGGGCCGGAGTCCCGGACCCCGGCTCGGCCCGCGTGACGCCATCCTGGGCCGGAGTCGCAGACCCGGAGGCGGCTCGCGTGACGTCACTCTGGACCGGGGCCGCCGCCCCCGGCTCGGCCCGCGTGGCCCCGCGCTGCCCCGGTGGCCCCTCCACCACGACGTGGGCGTTCGTGCCGCTGACGCCGAACGCGGAGATGGCGGCGCGTCGGGGGTGGCCGGTGTCGGGCCAGGGGCGGGGCTCGGCGAGGAGTTCGACGGCGCCGGTGGACCAGTCGATGTGCGGGTTGGGCCGCTCGGCGTGCAGGGTCCTGGGGAGCAGGCCGTGCCGGATCGCCTGGACCATCTTGATGACGCCCCCGACCCCGGCGGCGGCCTGCGTGTGCCCGATGTTGGACTTCAACGACCCGAGATACAGCGGACGTTCACGATCCTGCCCGTAAGCCGCCAGCAGCGCCTGCGCCTCGATCGGGTCCCCGAGGGTCGTGCCGGTGCCGTGCGCCTCCACGGCGTCCACGTCCGACGGTTCGAGGCGGGCGTTGGCCAACGCCTGCCGGATCACGCGCTGTTGAGCGGGACCGTTGGGCGCGGTGAGGCCGTTGGACGCGCCGTCCTGATTCACCGCGCTGCCCCGGACGACGGCCAGCACCTCATGTCCGTTGCGCACCGCATCCGACAGGCGCTCCAGGAGCAGCACGCCCACGCCCTCGGACCACCCGGTGCCGTCCGCGCCCGCGCCGAACGCCTTGCAGCGGCCGTCCGCCGACAGCCCCCGCTGCCGCGAGAACTCCACGAAGGTGGTGGGCGTGGACATGACCGTGACGCCGCCCGCGAGGGCCATGCCGCACTCGCCCTGCCGCAGCGCCTGCGCCGCCAGATGGATCGCCACCAGCGACGACGAGCACGCCGTGTCGACGGTCATCGCGGGGCCCTCAAGGCCGAACGTGTACGAGATCCGGCCGGACGCGACACTCGCGGCGCTGCCGCTGGAGATGTGGCCCTGGAAGGTGTCCTGGAGCCGGGAGGCGTAGTCGTTGTACATGACGCCGAGGAAGACGCCGGTCGAACTGCCCCTGAGAGACGCCGGGTTGAGGCCCGCGCGTTCGAAGACCTCCCAGGTGGTCTCCAGGAGCAGCCGCTGCTGCGGGTCGGTCGCCATCGCCTCGCGCGGGCTCATTCCGAAGAACTCGGCGTCAAACCCGGACACGTCGTCCAGGAAGCCGCCGGAGCGTGTGTACGAGGTGCCGAGGCGGTCGGGGTCGGGGTCGTAGAGCGACTCCAGGTCCCAGCCCCGGTCGGCGGGGAAGCCCGAGATGGCGTCCACTCCCCCGGCCACCAGGTCCCACAGGCCGTCCGCCGACACGACCCCGCCGGGGAAACGGCACCCCATGGCGACGATCGCGATCGGCTCGTCCGTCGTCGCGCTCGCGGCTGCCGTCACCGGCGCGGCCGGGGCCCCGGCGCCGAGGAGTTCCTCGCCCAGGTGCGCGGCGAGGGCGCCGGGGGTCGGGTGGTCGAAGACGAGCGTGGCGGGCAGCCGCAGCCCGGTCCTGGCGTAGAGGGCGTTGCGGAGTTCGACGGCGGTCAACGAGTCGAAGCCGAGGTCCTTGAAGGCCCGGCCGTCGCCGATGGCACCGGGGTCGGCGTATCCGAGGACCTCGGCGACCTGCGCGCGGACGAGTGCGGTGAGCCGGGTCGCGCGTTCGGCCTCCGGCAGGGCGGCCAACTGTGCGGCCAGACCGGCGGCGGGCGTGCCCGGCGGGTTCTCGGCGCTGCGCCGCCTGGCGCGGACCAGTCGGCCCAGCAGCGCGGGCACGGGTTCGGCGGAGGTGCGCAGCGCGGTGAGGTCGAGGCGGACCGGGGCGGGGTCGGGCACGCCGAGGGCGAGGGCGGTGTCGAAGAGCGCCAGGCCCAGTTCGGGGCCGAGCGGCAGCATGCCGCCCCGGGTCATCCGCCGGGTGTCCAGGGCGTCGAGGGTCCCGGTCATGCCGGCCCCCGCGTCCCAGGCGCCCCAGGCGAGGGAGACGCCGGGCAGTCCTGCGGCCGTGCGGTGCCGGGCGAGGGCGTCCAGGAAGGCGTTCGCGGCCGCGTAGTTGGCCTGGCCGGGGCCGCCGAGCAGGCCGGACGCGGAGGAGAACAGGACGAACGCCGAGAGGTCCAGGTCCCGGGTCAGCTCGTGCAGGTGCAGCGCCGCGTCCACCTTGGGCCGCAGCACGGCATCGAGCCGCTCGGGGGTGAGGGCCTCCACCACCCCGTCGGCCAGCACTCCCGCCGTGTGGACAACGGCGGTCAGCGGATGCCGCTCCGAGATCCCGGCGAGCAGCGCGCCCAGGGCGTCCCGGTCGGCCGCATCACAGGCCGCGAGGGTGACATGGGCGCCCAACGCGCCGAGTTCCGCACGGAGTTCGCGAGCACCAGGGGCGTCGGGGCCGCGCCGCCCGGCCAACACGAGGTGCCGCACGCCGTGTTCGGCGACGAGATGCCGGGCGACGAGACCACCGAGGCCACCAGTACCGCCGGTGATCAGGACGGTGCCCTCGCTGCTCCACGCCACGGGGGCCTGCGCGGGGGCGGCGACCCGGGCCAGCCGGGGTATCTCCAACACGCCTTGCCTGAGCCGCAGTTGGGGTTCGACGGACACCGCGACGGCGTTCAGGACGTCGGCCGACGGCTCCTCATCGACGTCGAGCAGAACGAAGCGCCCGGGATGCTCGGACTGCGCGGCCCGCACCAGCCCCCACACCACGGCGTTCACCGGGTCGTCGCACCCATGGGTGACGAGGACGAGCCGGGCGGAGCTGAGCCGCTCCTCGGCGAGCCACTCCCGCACCAGGCGCAGCGCACGCTGAGCGGTGCCGTGCGCGGCCGACGCCGACAGCTCGGAGCCCGCCGGGAAGGACACGTGGACAACGCCGGGGAGGGGCTGGGCGGCAGCCAGTTCGGGGAGGCCGGGATACCGGTCGGCGACGGCGTCCAGGCCGATGGCGTCCGACCCCGTATCCACCAGCACCGCCCACGCGCCCGCCGCCCCTTCGACCGCATCCGGGGTCGCACCCGGGAACTCGCCCGCACCCGAGGTCCCCATCGGCGTCGCCGTCCACTCCACCCGGAACAGCGCGTCCCCCTGTGCCGTGCGGCCCCCCGTCAGGTCCCCGGCGTCCAGGGGGCGGGTGGTGAGGGTGTCGATGGTGGCGACCGGGGTGCCGGTGGGGTCCGTGGTCAGGATCTGGGCGGCTTCGGGGCCGGTCGGGGTCACCCGGACGCGGAGGGCGGCGGCGCCCGTGGCGTGCAGGGTGACGCCGGTCCACGCGAAGGGGAGCAGGCGGGCGTCCTCCGTGGTGTCGACGGCGGTGGCGTGCAGGGCCGCGTCCAGGAGAGCGGGGTGGAGTCCGAACGCGGCGGCCTCCTGCTGCCGTTCGGCGGGCAGGGCGACCTCCGCGAACGTCTCGCCGTCGCGGGTCCAGGCGGCGCGCAGCCCCTGGAAGGCGGGGCCGTAGTGGTAACCGGCCGCGCCGAGCCGTTCGTAGAAGTCGGCCACCGGCAGCGGCGTTGCGCCCTCCGGCGGCCAGACGGCGAGGTCGCCGGGCGGGACGGAAGCGGACGCCGCGGTGAGGAAGCCGGTGGCGTTGAGAGTCCAGGGAACGTCGTCGGCGGCGTCCTCGGGCCGGGAGTGCACGGTCGTCACCCGGCGCCCTGACGCGTCGGGAGCGGCGACCACGACCTGGAGATGGACGGCCTCGGTGGCGGGCAGCACCAGCGGGGTGACCAGGGTGAGTTCGTCGAGGCGGGGGCAGCCGGCCCGGTCACCGGCGTGCAGGGCCAGTTCCACGAACGCGGTGCCGGGCAGCAGGACCGTGCCCTGCACGGCGTGGTCCGCGAGCCAGGGGTGGGTGCGCGGCGAGAGACGGGCGGTGAACAGGACCAGGTCGCCGTCGGCGAGGGCGACGGCCGCGCCGAGCAGCGGGTGTTCCGGGGCGGTCAGGCCGAGCAGCCCCGGGCGTCCGGGCAGGGCGCTGACCGGGTCGAGCCAGTACCGCTCGCGCTGGAAGGGGTAGGTGGGCAGGGCGGTGCGGTGGGCTCCGGTGCCGGTGAAGACGGCGGGCCAGTCGGGGGCGGCGCCGTGCTCCCACAGCCCGGCGAGGGCGCCGAGCAGCGCCTCTTCCTGGCCCCGGTCCTTGCGCTGGGCGGGGATGGCGGTGCCCAGGGCGTCCCCGGCCAGCGCGGACAGAGTGCCGTCGGGGCCCAGTTCGAGCAGGGCGGTGACGCCCAGGTCCCGCAGGGCGCCCAGGGCGTCCGCGAACCGAACGGTCTCGCGCGCGTGGCGGGTCCAGTAGGCGGCGTCGCACAGTTCGTCGGAGACCGGGGTGCCGGTGAGCGTCGACACGAAGGTCACCTCGGGGCGCCGCCAGGTCACGTCGGCCAGCACCGCGCCGAACTCCGCCAGCATCGGTTCCACCAGCGTCGAGTGGAAGGCGTGGCTGACCCGCAGCGCCCGGGTGCGCACGCCTCGCGCGCGCAGCCGTTCGGCCGCTGTCTCCAGGAGGTCGAGGGGACCGGCGAGCACGGTGGCCGTCGGGCCGTTGACGGCGGCGACCGTGACGCCTGCGGGCAGGTCGGCGGTGCTGTCCGCCTCGCTCGCCGTCACCGCCGTCATGCCGCCGCCCGGGGCCAACTCGGCCATCAGGCGGCCGCGTTCAGCGACCACCCGGGCGGCGTCCGGCAGGCTCAGGACGCCCGCCACGTGCGCGGCGGCGAACTCACCCACCGAGTGCCCGGCGACCACGTCGGGGCTGAGCCCCCAGGACCGCCACAGCCGCGCCAGGGCGACCTGGAACGCGAACAGCACGGGCTGCGCAAGCCCGGTGTCAGCCAACTCGGCGCCGTTCGAAGGGTTTTCGGCGTCCGCGAACATCGCGTCCCGCACGGATCGGCCGACCCAGCGGTCGAGTTCGCCGCACGCCTCGTCGAGGGCGTCAGCGAACACCGGGAACCGGGCGTACAACTCCCGTCCCATGCCGGGCCGTTGGGAGCCCTGTCCGGAGAACACCCAGGCGACCCGGGGGACGGCCTCGCAGGGGGCGGCGGGGCCGGGGTGTCCGGGGTCGGCGAGGGCGGTGAGTCCGGCGAGGAGCGCGTCCCGGTCGGCGGCGACGACGGTGGCCCGGTGGTCGAGCGCGGTGCGCGTGGTGGCCAGCGAGAACGCGAGGTCGGTGAGGGCGAGTTCGGGGTGGGCGAGGGTGTGCGCGGCGAGCCGGGCGGCCTGCTCGCGCAGGGCCGCCGTGGAGCGGGCCGACAGCAGCCAGGGAAGGGCGGTGGAGGGCCGGTCGGGTGCGGGCTCGGCGTCCGGGCCGGCCGGCGCCTCCTCCGGGGGCTGTTCGAGGATGAGGTGGGCGTTGGTGCCGCTGATGCCGAACGACGAGACGCCGGCCCGGCGCGGCCGGGTGCCGTTCTCCCAGGTCCTGGCCTCGGTCAGCAGGGAGACCGCACCGGCGGCCCAGTCCACCTCAGGGGTGGGTTCGTCGGCGTGCAGGGTGCGGGGCAGGGTGCCGTTGCGCATGGCCTGCACCATCTTGATGACGCCCCCGACCCCGGCGGCGGCCTGCGTGTGCCCGATGTTGGACTTCAACGACCCGAGATACAGGGGCCGTTCACGCCCCTGCCCGTAGGTGGCCAGCAGGGCCTGCGCCTCGATCGGGTCACCGAGGGTGGTGCCGGTGCCGTGCGCCTCGACGGCGTCGACATCCGACGGTTGGAGGCGGGCGTTCGCCAACGCCTGCCGGATCACACGCTGTTGGGAAGGGCCGTTGGGTGCGGTGAGGCCGTTGGAGGCGCCGTCCTGGTTCACGGCGGTACCCCGGACGATGGCCAGCACCTCGTGGCCGTTGCGGCGGGCGTCGGAGAGCCGTTCCAGGAGCAGCACGCCCACGCCGTCGCTGAACCCGGTGCCGTCCGCGCCCGCGCCGAACGGCTTGCAGCGGCCGTCCGGAGCGAGGCCCCGCTCCCGGCTGAACCGGGTGAACGCGTTCGGCGTGGCCATGACGGTGACGCCGCCCGCCACCGCGAGCGAGCAGTCCCCCGACCGCAGCGCCTGCCCCGCCAGATGGATCGCCACCAGCGACGACGAGCACGCCGTGTCGACGGTGACGGCGGGCCCCTCGAAGCCGAACGTGTACGCGACCCGCCCGGAGACGACGCTGATCGCGTTGCCGGTCATGAGGTGGCCCTCGGAGACCTCCTCGGACGGCGGCAGCCCGAGGGCGTAGTCCTGGTGGCTGATGCCGGTGAACACCCCGGTCCTGCTGCCGCGCAGCCCGGCCGCGTCGACCCCGGCCCGCTCCAGCAACTCCCAGGTGACCTCCAGGAGAAGCCGCTGCTGCGGGTCCATCGCGAGCGCTTCACGCGGCGAGATGCTGAAGAACGGCGCGTCAAAACGGTCGACACCCTCGACGAAGCCGCCCTCCCGCGCGTACGAGGTGCCGATGTGGTCCGGGTCCGGGTCGTACAGGGCGTCGAGGTCCCAGCCCCGGTCGGCGGGGAACGGCGACACCGCGTCCGTGCCGTTCGCGACCAGCTCCCACAGCTGCTCGGGGGTCGTCACCCCGCCGGGGTAGCGGCAGGCCATCCCGACGATCGCGAGGGGCTCCTCGCCCGCCGTCTCCAGCTCGCGCACCCGGCGGCGGGCCTGACGCAGGTCGGTGGTCGCCTTCTTCAGGTAGTCGAACAGCTCTTGTTCAGTAGCCATGGCCTGCCTCGTTCAACTGGGGGAGATCAGCGATCGACGTCGAATGCGCTGAAGGAGGTGGGGAGTTCGGTAACGCGCCGCCGGAGTACGGCGGTTGAGCGGATCGACGGGTCAACGGGTCGGCCACCCAGCGGATCAACTGGCCGCCAGAGTCGGCCGATCCGCCGGATCGACCGGATCGACCGGATCGACCGGTCAGAGGTGGTTCGGATCGGCGTCGATGATCGCGAAGAGTTCGTCCTCGCTGGCGTTCGACAGGTCGGGCAGATCCGCCAGGTCGCCGAGGTCCGGCAGGTCGGACGGGCCGCCGTCCGGTGCCCCGGCGGCGGGCCCTTCGACCCGCTTGAGCAGCGCCCGCAGCCGGGCCGCGAAGGCCACCGTGTCGGGCTCGGTGACCGAGGCGGCGGCGAACGACGCCTCCAGCTGGTCGAGTTCGGCGTCGAGCAGCGCCGTTGCGGAGACGGCGTCGTCGACGAGGTCCGCGCGCAACCGCTCCGCGAGCGCCAGTGGGGTGGGGTGGTCGAAGACGAGGGTCGCCGGAAGCCGTACGCCGGTGGCGGTGGCGAGGCGGTTGCGGAGTTCGACGGCGGTCAGGGAGTCAAAGCCGAGATCCTTGAACGGCTGGGCGGGGCCGACCGCGTCCGGGCGGTCGTGGCCGAGCACGGTGGCGGTGTGGGCGCGGACCAGGTCGAGGAGGGTCCGCCCGCGTTCACCTGCGGTCATGGTGGCCAGCCGGTCGCGCAGGGTGGGTCCGGTGACGGGCGCGGCGGCCGTCGCCCCGGCCGTCCTGCGGGCTGCCGGGCGAGCCAGGCTCCGCAGCAACGGGGAGTGGCCCGGGGTGGCTTCGCGCAGGGCACGGGTGTCGAGCCGCAACGGCACGAGGACCGCCTCGTCGGCTCCCCGGCCCGCGTCGAACAGCCGCAACCCCTCCTCGGTGGTGAGCGGGAGGATGCCCGAGCGGGCCATCCGGGCGAGGTCGGTGTCGTCGAGGTGGCCGGTCATGCCGCCGCGCTCCTCCCACAGGCCCCACGCGAGCGAGGTGCCCGGCAGCCCGCGCGCCCTGCGGTGCTGGGCGAGGGCGTCGAGGAAGGCGTTGGCGGCGGCGTAGTTGGCCTGTCCCGCGCTGCCCAGGACGGCGGCGGCCGAGGAGAACAGGACGAAGAACGACAGGTCCAGGTCGCGTGTGAGGTCGTGCAGCTGCCAGGCGCCCCGGACCTTGGGCCGCAGCACGGCGTCGATCCGGTCGCCGGTCAGCGACGTGATCAGCCCGTCGTCGAGGACGCCCGCCGCGTGCACGACACCGGTCAACGGGTGCTCGGCGGGGACCGCCGCGAGCAGCGCCGCCAGCTGCGCCCGGTCGGCGGTGTCGCAGGCGGCGACGGTCAACTCGGCGCCCAGCGCGGCTAGTTCGTCGCGCAGCTCGGCCGCGCCGGGTGCGGTGAGGCCGCGTCGGCCGGCCAGGATCAGGTGCCGTGCGCCGTGTGCGGTCACGAGGTGCCGGGCCACGGCCGAGCCGAGCGCGCCGGTGGCGCCGGTGATCAGGACGGTGCCGTCGGGGCGGGGCGGCGCCGGGACGGTGAGGACGACCTTGCCGATGTGCCGGGCCTGGCTGAGGTGCCGGACGGCCTCGGGGGCGCGGCGGACGTCCCAGGTCGTGAGGGGGGCGGGGGTGAGCGCGCCGCTCTCGAAGAGCGCGAGCAGCTCGGTGAGCATCGCGCCGATCCGTGCGGGCCCGGCCTCGATCAGCTCGAACGCCGTGTAGTGGACGCCCGGATGGTCGGCGGCGACGGTCGCCGGGTCGCGCGGATCGGTCTTGCCCATCTCGACGAACCACCCGCCGCGCGGCAGCAGTCGCAGCGACGCGTCCACGAACTCCCCGGCCAGCGCGTCGAGTACGACGTCCATGCCGTGTCCCTCGGTGGCCGTCCGGAAACGTTCCTCGAAGGCGAGGTCGCGGGAGGAGGCGATGCGGGTGTCGGGCACGCCGAGGGCGCGCAGCGCGGGCCACTTGGCGGGGCTCGCGGTGGCGTACACCTCCGCGCCCAGGTGGGCGGCGAGTTGGACGGCGGCCGTGCCGACCCCGCCGGTGGCGGCGTGCACGAGGACCCGGTCGCCCGCGCCGAGCCCGGCCAGGTCGACGAGGCCGTAGTAGGCGGTGAGGAAGACGACGGGCACGGCGGCGGCCTCCGCGAACGTCCAGCCGTCCGGCATCCGGGCGACCATCCGCTGGTCGGCGACCACGGCGGGCCCGAAGGCACCGGCGAGGAACAGCCCGAACACCCGGTCACCGGGGGCGAATCGGGTGACGTCGGGTGCGGTCTCGACGACCACTCCGGCGCCCTCGCTGCCCATGATGCCCGCGCCGGGGTACATGCCGAGCCCGATGAGGACGTCCCGGAAGTTGAGTCCGGCGGCGCGTACGGCCACCCGGATCTCCCCTGCGGCCAACGGTGCGGTGGCGGCCGGGGCGGGCAGCAGGGCCAGGTTCTCCAGGGTCCCGGCCGCCGTGACATCGAGGCGCCAGGCTCCCTCGGCGGGCGGCGCCAACGTCCCGTCGGCGTCGGGCGCGGTCAGGCGCGGGGTGTGCAAGGCGCCTGCGCGCAGGGCGAGTTGGGGTTCGTCCGACGCGAGCGCCGCAGGCAGCGCCGCCGCCGAGGCGTCGGTGTCGTCGAGGTCGACCATCCGGAAACGGCCCGGGTGTTCGGACTGCGCGGTGCGGAACAGCCCCCACAGGGCGGCCCCGGCCAGGTTCCGCACGTCCTCCTGAACGACGGTGGCCACCGCACCCCGGGTGACGAGGACCAGGCGGGCCCCGGCGAGCCGGTCATCGGCAAGCGCGGCTTGGATCAACTCGACGGTGTCCCGCACGAGCTGCTCGGTCCCGGAAACGACATCTCCCTCAACGACCGGCGGAGCGAGGACCAGGACGTCGGTCCCGGCGGGGACGCCCGCGAGATCGGCAGCCTCCCGGACCCCGGCCGCCAACAGGGCGGCCCGCACACCCGGTTCGGCCGCCCCCAGCAGAACGCCGGGTCCGGCAAGCTCCTGGGCCTCTCCCCGATGTTCCTGCCAACGGACGTGCAGGAGACCGTCGTTGACCCGGTCGCCGGTGAACTGTCCGAGGGAGACCGGCCGTACCGTCAGCGACTCGACCGAGGCGAGCGGCAGCCCGTCGGCGTCGGCGACGGTCAGGGCGACCGTGTCGGGGCCGGTGAACTCGGCCCGCACCCGGGCGGCGTCGGCGCCGGTCGCGTGCAGCGTGACGCCCTGCCAGGAGAACGGCAGCAGCGCCTCACCGTCGGCTGCGGAGGCGGGCCCGAGCCCGACGGCGTGCAGTACGGCGTCGAGGAGCGCGGGGTGGATGCCGAACCGCCGTGCGGATTCCCGCTGTTCGGGGTCGAGGGCGACCTCGGTGAACGCGCGCCCGTCGCCCTGCCACGCGGCCCGTACGCCCCGGAAGGCGGGCCCGTAGTCGTAACCGCGCGCGGCGAGACCGGCGTAGAAGCCCTCGGCGTCCACGGGGGTGGCGTCCGCCGGGGGCCAGACCGTGAGGCCCTCGCCGGCAGGTCCGTCGGCCCGCCCGAGGGTGCCGGTGGCGTGCCGGGTCCACTCCGACGCGTCCCGGCCGCGCGCGTGAACGCTGAGGGAACGGCGGCCGGTGTCGTCCGGGGCGCCGAGTTCCAGTTGCACCCGGGTGTCGGCGTCCTCGGTGAGCACCAGGGGCGCTTCGAGGATCAGCTCCTCAAGCCGGTCGCAGCCCGCCTGGTCACCGGCCTGGATGGCGAGTTCCACGAAGGCCGCGCCGGGCAGCAGGACGGTACCGCCGACGCCGTGGTCGGCCAGCCAGGTGTGCTCCCGCAGGGAGATCCGCCCCGTGCACAGCAGCCGGTCGGAGCCGGGCAGCGCCATGACGGAGTGCAGCACCGGGTGCGTGAGCGCGGTGTCGGGATCGGCGTCGCGCACGGGGGCGGGGGCGAGCCAGTACCGCTGGTGCTGGAAGGGATACGTCGGCAACGGGACCCGGCGAGCGCCCGCCGGGAACGCCCCGGCCCACTGGACCGGCACCCCGGCCACATACGCCTCACCGAGCGCGGTCAGGAACCGCCCGAGCCCACCCTTCCCGCGCCGCAGGGTGCCCACGGCCACAGCTGCCGACTCCAGCCCGGCCACGATGTCCTGCACGGCGGCCGTCAACACCGGATGCGCGCTGACCTCGACAAACACCCCGTGCCCGGCAGCAACGAGCGCCTCGATGGCCGGATGGAACAACACCGCCTGCCGCAGATTCCGGAACCAGTACCCCTCCTCCACAGCCTCCTCGACCCACGCCCCGGTCACCGAAGACCACCAGGGCACTACGGGCCGACCAGCACCGACGCCGGCCAGCGACTCAGCCAACTCCCCCTGCACAGCGTCGACATGGGCACAGTGCGAGGCGTAGTCCACGGCAACCCGGCGAGCACCCTCGACGCGGGCCAGCACGACGTCAAGCCCCGCCGGGTCACCGGCGACCACGACCGACGCGGGCCCGTTCACGGCGGCCACGGACACCCCGGCAGGCAGCAGCTCGGTCACTTCGCCCACGGGCAGAGGAACGGAAACCATCCCACCGGACCCGGACAACGACACCAGCGCCCGACTCCGCAACGCAACAACCTTCGCCCCGTCACTAAGACTCAACGCCCCCGCGACACAAGCGGCAGCGATCTCCCCCTGCGAATGCCCCACCACAGCAGCGGGCTCAACCCCATAGGACTGCCACAAGGCGGCCAACGACACCATCACCGCCCACAACACCGGCTGAACGACGTCCACGCGCCCCAACACCTCGTCGTCGCGCAGCACTTGGGCCAACGACCAGTCGACGTAGGGAGCGAGCGCCGCCTCACACTCCCGCATCCGCTGAGCGAACACCGGCGCTGTAGCGAGGAGTTCAACGGCCATCCCGGTCCACTGCGACCCCTGCCCCGGGAACACGAACACCACCCGGCCGGCGCCGGTGGGTGTGCCGGTGACGCCCTCGCCCTCGCTCACGGCGTCAAGACCGGCCAGGAATCCCTCCCGGTCCCCCGCGACCACCACCGCCCGGTGTTCCAGTACGGCACGCGTGGTCGCCAACGTGAACCCGGCATCGGCCAGCGGCAGTTGGGGGTTGGCCCGGAGCGCGGCCCCGAGTGCGGCGGCCTGGGCGAACAGCGCCTGCCCCGTACGGGCGGAGAACACCCAGGGCACGGAAGGGTCGGCCGGGAGCGCGCCGGAGCCGTCGGCTGCCCGCTCCCCCTGCGCCGACTGTTCCCCCTCCGTTGCTCGCTGACCCTCCGCCGTCCGCTCCCCCTCCTCGATGATGACGTGGGCGTTGGTCCCGCTGGCGCCGAAGGACGACACCCCGGCGCGACGCGGACGCCCCTCGGCCGCCCAGGCCCGCTCCTCGGTCAACAGCTCGACGGCGCCCGACGACCAGTCGACATGCGGCGTCGGCTCATCCACGTGCAGCGTCCGGGGCAACGTCCCGTTCCGCATGGCCTGCACCATCTTGATGACGCCGCCCACACCGGCGGCGGCCTGCGTGTGCCCGACGTTGGACTTCAACGACCCGAGATACAGCGGACGTTCACGATCCTGCCCATACGCGGCAAGCAGCGCCTGTGCCTCGATCGGGTCGCCAAGGGTCGTGCCGGTACCGTGCGCCTCCACGGCATCCACGTCGGACGGTTCGAGGCGGGCGTTCGCCAACGCCTGCCGGATCACGCGCTGTTGGGAGGGGCCGTTGGGGGCGGTGAGGCCGTTGGAGGCGCCGTCCTGGTTCACCGCGCTGCCGCGCACGATGGCCAGCACGTCGTGGCCGTGGCGGCGGGCGTCGGAGAGCCGTTCCAGGAGCAGCACGCCCACGCCCTCGCCCCAGCCGGTGCCGTCGGCTGCGGCGGCGAACGGCTTGCAGCGGCCGTCGGCGGCGAGTCCACGTTGCCGGGAGAACTCCACGAAGACACCCGGCGACGCCATCACGGTCACGCCACCGGCCAGGGCCATGGTGCACTCGCCCTGCCGCAGCGCCTGCGCCGCCAGATGCAGGGCGACCAGCGACGACGAGCAGGCGGTGTCGACGGTGACCGCGGGGCCTTCGAGGCCGAAGGTGTACGCCAGCCGCCCGGAGGCGACGGCGCCCGAACTGCCGGTCAGCAGCTGGCCTTCGACGTGGTCGGGGACGTGCTGGAGGCGGGAGGCGTAGTCGTTGTACATGACGCCCATGTAGACGCCGGTCGGGGTGCCCTTGAGGGCGGTCGGGTCGATGCCGGCGCGCTCGCAGGCCTCCCAGGTCGTCTCCAGGAGCAGCCGCTGCTGCGGGTCGGTCGCCACCGCCTCGCGCGGGCTCATCCCGAACAGGCCCGGGTCGAAGTCTGCGGCGTCGTAGAGGAAGGCGCCCTGCCGGGTGTACGCGGTGCCGGCGTGGTCCGGGTCGGGGTCGTAGAGCGCGTCGAGGTCCCAGCCCCGGTCGGCGGGGAACCCGGCAACACCGTCCTGACCTGCGGATACCAGATCCCAGAGTTCCTCGGGGGAACCGACGCCGCCGGGGTAGCGGCAGGCCATGCCGACGATCGCGATCGGCTCGTCGGCGGGCGTCCCGGCCGCCGTCGGCGGGGTCCGCTCGGCCGTGGTGCCCAGCAGCCGGGCCACCAGGTCGGCGGCGAGCGCGCCGGGGTTGGGGTGGTCGAAGACCAGGGTGACCGGGAGGGTGAGGCCGGTGGCCGCGCCGAGCCGGTTGCGGAGTTCGACGGCGGTGAGGGAGTCGAAGCCGCTGTCTTTGAAGGCGCGTTCCGGGTCCACGTCGTCGGCGCCGCCGTGGCCGAGCACCAGGGCCACCTGTGTGCGCACCAACTCCGTTACCAGGGAGGCCTGTTCGGCCGACGACAGCCCGTCGAGGCGGCCGCGCAGTCCGGCCGGGGCACCGGCGGCCGCGGGTCCGGTCCCGGCCTGGGCGCGGACCGGGGTCCGTACGAGTCCGCGCAGGACGGCGGCGACGGGTCCGGCGGCCGCCCGGAGCGCCGGGAGGTCCAGGCGGGCGGTCACCAGGAGCGCGTCGGGGTGTTCCTGGGCCGCGTCGAACAGGCTCAGGCCCTGCGCGGCGGAGAGCGGCAGCACGCCGGTGCGGGCCAGCCGGTTCACGTCGTTGTCGCCGAGCCCGCTGGTGAGTTCGCTGGTCTCAGCCCAGTAACCCCAGGCCAGGGAGGTGGCGGGCAGGCTGTGGAAGCGGCGGTGGTGGGCGAGGGCGTCCAGGAAGGTGTTGGCCGCCGCGTAGTTGGCCTGCCCCGCGGTGCCGAAGGTGGCCGACGCCGAGGAGAACAGCACGAACGCCGACAGATCGAGATCCCGGGTCAGTTCGTGCAGGTGGACGGCGGCGTCCGCCTTGGGCCGCACCACGGTGTCGAGCCGGTCGGCGTCGAGCGCGGTGAGGACGCCGTCGTCGACGGCACCGGCCGTATGGACAACGGCGGTCAGCGGATGGTCGGCGGGAATCGCGGCGAGCAGCGCGCCCAACGCGTCCCGGTCGGCAACGTCACAGGCGGTGACGGTCACCTCTGCACCCAACTCGGTTAGCTCACGGAGGAGTTCGGCCGCTCGCGGGGCTTCGGGACCGCGCCGGGCGGCCAACAGCAGGTGGCGTACACCGTGTTCGGCCACGAGGTGCCGGGCGACGAGGCCGCCGAGCGTTCCGGTGCCGCCGGTGATCAGTACGGTGCCGTCGGGGTCCCAGACGGGCCCGTCGACGGGGTGACCCGGCGTGACCCTGGCCAGCCGGGGGACGAGCAATTCGCCTTTTCGCAGGGCGAGTTGGGGTTCGTCGCGGGCTATGGCGGCGGCGAGCCGGGCCGTGGAACGTGGGTCCCCGTCCGTGTCGACGAGCACGAACCGGCCCGGATGCTCGGTCTGCGCGGAGCGGATCAACCCCCACAGCGGGGCGTGCGCCAGGTCGATGACGTCCTCGTCGTCCCGTACGCCGACGGCACCCCGGGTGACCACCACCAGCCGTGCGGGCACGGGGCGTTCGTCGTCGAGCCAGGCGTGGAGCAGGTCGAGGACGGGGGCCGTCTCGTTCCGTACGGCGGCGATGGGGTCGCCGGGCACGCCGTCGATGGTCAGCACGACGGTGCCGGTGAGGGGCGTGTCCCCGGTGACGGCGGCCCGCAGTGCGGCGAGGTCGGTGAAGGTGTGAACGGGGGCCGGGGCAGGGTCGGTTGAGGACGGCTCGGGGGTCCACTCGACCCGGAACAGCGCGTCGTGGTGCTCCTGACGCCGCTCCGCGTCACGCAACTGCCCTGCGGAGACGGGCCGCAGCGCCAGCCGCTCCACGGTCGCCACCGGCGCTCCGCCGGGATCGGTGACCGTCACCGACACGCTGTCCTCACCGAGTCGGCGGACCCGCACCCGGACGGTCGTCGCGCCCGCAGCGCGCACGCGCACCCCGCTCCAGGCGAACGGCAGCCGGATTCCGGCCGCGTCGGAGAGAACCGCGTCGGCCGCCATGGTGTGCAGACAGGCGTCGAGCAGCGCGGGATGCAGCGCGAACGCCCTTACATCCAGCCGCTGTTCATCGGGCAACGCCACCTCGGCGAGCAACTCGTCACCGTCCCGCCAGACGGCCCGCAGCCCCCGAAAAGCCGGCCCGTACTCATACCCGGCCACGGCAAGCCGCTCATAGAACCCACCGGTGTCAACCGGCACCGCCCCACCCGGCGGCCAAACCCCGGCCGGTTCTGCCGGTTCTGCCGTTTCTTCCGACCGCTCAACGGCCGTGTCGGCGGCGCCGAGTTGGCCGCTGGCGTGCCTGGTCCAGGGCCCGTCGGCGCCGGTGCGGGAGTGGATCACCAGGGTCCGTCGCCCGGTGCTGTCCGCCGCGCCGACCAGCGCTTGAAGGGTCACGGTGGCGTCGGCGGGCAGGGTCAGCGGGTTGTGCAGGGCGAGTTCGGTCACCTGGTCGCAACCCGCCTGGTCGGCGGCCTGGACGGCGAGTTCCACGAAGGCGGTGCCGGGCAGCAGCACGGTGCCGGACACGGCGTGGTCCGACAGCCAGGGCGCGGTCCGCCGCGACCAGTCCCCGGTCAGCAGGATCTCACCGGAGTCTGCGAGGGCGGTGGCCGTCAGCGCGAGGGGGTGCCGTTCGGTGGTCGACGCGGAGGTCAGCCAGTACCGCTGCTGCTGGAAGGGATAGGTAGGCAACGGCACCCGACGAGCGCCCGCCGGGAACGCACCGGCCCACTGGACCGGCACCCCGGCCACGTAGGCCTCACCGAGCGCGGTCAGGAACCGGCCGAGCCCACCCTTCCCGCGCCGCAGACTCCCCAGCGCCACAGCCGACGCCCCGAGCCCGGCCACGATGTCCTGCACGGCGGCCGTCAACACCGGATGCGCGCTGACCTCGACAAACACCCCGTGCCCGGCGGCAACGAGCGCCTCGATGGCCGGCTGGAACAACACCGCCTGCCGCAGATTCCGGAACCAGTACCCCTCTTCAACGGGTTCCTCAACCCACGCCCCGGTCACGGAAGACCACCAAGGCACCAGGGGCCGAAGGCCACTGACACCGGCGAGCGCCTCGCTCAACTCCCCCTGAACGGCATCGACATGGGCACAGTGCGAGGCATAGTCCACAGCAACCCGGCGAGCACCCTCGACCCGGTCCAGCACGACATCAAGCCCGGCCGGATCACCGGCCACGACCACAGACGCGGGCCCGTTCACGGCGGCCACGGACACCCCGGCAGGCAGCAGCTCGCCCACGTCGCTCACGGGCAACGGAACGGAAACCATCCCGCCAGACCCGGACAACGAAACAAGGGCCCGACTCCGCAGAGCAACAACCTTCGCCCCATCGCCAAGACTCAACGCCCCCGCGACACAGGCAGCAGCAATCTCCCCTTGCGAATGCCCCACCACAGCGGCCGGCTCAACCCCATAAGACCGCCACAACTCAGCCAACGACACCATCACAGCCCACAACACAGGCTGAACGACATCCACACGCCCCAACGCCTCTTCGTTGCCCAGCACTTGAGGCAACGACCAGTCGACGTAGGGCGCGAGCGCCGCCTCACACTCCCGCATCCGCCGAGCGAACACCGGCGCTGAAGCGAGGAGTTCAACGGCCATCCCCGTCCACTGCGACCCCTGACCCGGGAACACGAACACCACCCGGGCGTCATCAGCAGCCACCCCTCCAACCACACCGTGAGCGTCCCTGCCGCACGCCAAGTCATCGAGGGCGCCTAGCAGTTCGGTACGCCCAGCGCCCAGCACAACGGCCCGATGCGGAAAGGGCGCCCGCGTCGTCGCCAGAGAGAACCCGACGTCCGCCGGGGAGAGGCCGGGGTGTTCCTGGAGGTGGCTCCGCAACCGGTCGGCCTGGGCGTGGAGGGCCCGGGGGGTGCGGGCGGAGAGCATCCAGGGGAGGGGGGTGGCGGGTTCGGGGGTGGCGGCGCCAGCACCGAGGGCGGAGGTGGCGGCACCGGATGCGGGTGCGGCGGGCTCGGGCTCGGGCTCGGCGGTACCGGGTACGGGCACGGCAGCGCCGGACGCGAGCGTGACACCGCCCGATGCCGACGCGGCAGCGCCGAGCGCGACACCACCCGACACGGCCCCACCGCCATCCGGCACAGCCACCCCCGCCCCAGCCGAGGGCGACGCGAGCCCCGCCCCCCGCTCACTCCCCTCCGGTGGCTCCTCGATGATCACGTGAGCGTTGGTTCCGCCGACTCCGAATGCGGAGACGCCGGCGCGGCGGGGTCGGCCGGTCTCTGGCCAGGGCAGGGGTTCGGTCAACAGCTGGACGTCTCCGGCCGACCAGTCGACATGCGGCGTCGGCTCGTCCGCGTGCAGCGTCCGGGGCAACGTCCCGTTCCGCATGGCCTGCACCATCTTGATGACGCCGCCCACCCCGGCGGCGGCCTGCGTGTGCCCGATGTTGGACTTCAACGACCCGAGATACAGCGGACGTTCACGCCCCTGCCCGTACGCGGCAAGCAGCGCCTGTGCCTCGATCGGGTCACCGAGGGTCGTGCCGGTACCGTGCGCCTCCACAGCGTCCACGTCCGCCGGTTCGAGGCGGGCGTTGGCCAACGCCTGCCGGATCACGCGCTGTTGAGCGGGACCGTTGGGCGCGGTGAGGCCGTTGGACGCGCCGTCCTGATTCACCGCGCTGCCCCGCACCACGGCCAGCACCTCATGGCCGTTGCGCTCGGCGTCGGACAGCCGCTCAAGCAGCAGCACCCCCACCCCCTCGGACCACCCCGTGCCGTCCGCCCCCGCCCCGAACGCCTTGCAGCGGCCGTCCACCGACAGGCCCCGTTGCCGGGAGAACTCGACGAAGACGCCGGGTGTCGGCATCACGGTGACGCCGCCGGCCACCGCGAGGGAGCACTCGCCCTGCCGCAGCGCCTGCGCCGCGAGGTGCAGTGCCACCAGCGAGGCGGAGCACCCAGTGTCGACCGTCATGGCCGTGCCCTCAAGGCCGAACGTGTACGAGATGCGGCCCGAGGCCACGCTGCCGATGTTGCCGGTGAGGAGGTAGCCCTCCAGTTCCTGCGGGGCCTGGTGCATGCGGGGGCCGTAGTCCTGGGCCATGGCACCGATGAAGACGCCGGTCGAACTCCCCCTGAGAGCAGCCGGGTTGAGGCCCGCGCGTTCGAAGACCTCCCAGGTGGTCTCCAGGAGCAGCCGCTGCTGCGGGTCGGTCGCCACCGCCTCGCGCGGGCTCATCCCGAAGAACTCGGCGTCGAAGAGTGCCGCGTTCTGGAGGAAGCCGCCCCGGCGCGTGTAGGAGGTTCCGGCGTGCGCCGGGTCGGGGTCGTAGAGCGCGTCGAGGTCCCACCCTCGGTCGGTCGGGAACTCCCCGGTGGCATCCACCCCGTCCGCCACCACCCGCCACAACTCCTCCGGCGACCCCACCCCACCCGGATAACGGCAACTCATCCCCACGATCGCGATCGGCTCGTCCGGCCTCGACGCCACCGCCACGGCGGACCCCGCGTCGGCGGAGGCGGTGGCGGTGGCGGTGGCGTCCCGCTCCTGGTTGAAGAGGAGGGCGTCGAGGAAGCGGGCCAGGGCGAGGGGGGACGGGTGGTCGAAGACCAGGGTGGCGGGCAGGGTGCGGCCGGTGGCCGCGTTCAGGCGGTTGCGGAGTTCGACGGAGGTCAACGAGTCGAACCCGGCGTCCCTGAAGGCACGTTCGGGCTGGAGAGCCTGCTCGTCGGCGTGCCCGAGAACGGCTGCTGCCGCACCGCGAACGAGTTCGAGCAGAGCGTCGACCCGCCGGAATGAGGTGAGTTGGGCCAGCCGCTCGGCCAACTCCCCTCCAGGCCAGTCGAGTTCGTCACCTTCCCCATCGGTCAGCGCGCGTTGGGCCTCGGCCAGGTCGGCGAGGAGTTTCCGGGGCCGGGCGGACGCGAACACCGGGGCGAACCGGCTCCAGTCGATGTCCGCGACGGTGAGGGCGCTCTCGTCGGCGTCCAGGGCGTGGCCGAGGGCGGTGACGGCCGCGTCCGGGTCCATCGGCAGCACGCCGAGCCCGCGCCAGGCGTCCGCCGCCCCGTCCACGGCCCCCATACCGCCGCCGCCCCAGGCGCCCCAGGCGACGGAGGTGGCGGGAAGTCCCTGGTCACGGCGGTGCCGGGCGAGGGAGTCCAGGTAGGCGTTGGCCGCGCCGTAGACACCCTGGCGGGCGCTGCCCCAGACCCCCGAACCCGAGGCGAACAGCACGAACGCGTCCAGTCCGAGGCCCCGTTCGCGGGTCAGTTCGTGCAGGTGCCGGGCGCCCTCGACCTTGGGCCGCAGCACCTGTTCGACCTGGGCGGCGGTCACCTCCCCGAGCGGTGCCTCGACCAGGGTCCCGGCGGCGTGCACCACGGTCCGCAGCGGACGGTCCGTGGGCAACGAGTCCAGCAGCCGGGCGAGTTGCTCCGGGTCGGCGACATCGCACGCGACGACGGTGACCTCGGCGCCCAACTCGACGAGTTCTGAACGGAGTTCGGCCACCCCGTCGGCGTCGGGGCCACGGCGGCTGGTGAGGACCAGGTGTTCGGCCCCGGCCCGCGCGAGCCATCGGGCGACCTGGGCGCCGAGTGCGCCGGTGCCCCCGGTGACCAGAGCGGTGCCCCGCGCCCGCCAGGGCCGTCCGGACGCCTGCCGGGCCCCCGGACGCACCAGCCGACGGCCGTACAACCGCCCCTCGCGAACGGCGACTTGGTCCTCGTGATCCACCCCGGCCAGCACGGCCGGCAACACGGCGAGGGCATCGCCGCCGACGCCGGCATCGGCATCGGTATCGCCAGGCAGGTCGAGCAGACCGCCCCCGACCTGCGGCCGCTCCAGCGCACGGGCCCTGCCGAGCCCCCAGACCAGCGTCTGATCCGGCCTCGGCAACGGCTCATCGGGGCGAACGGCGACGGCACCACAGGTCGCCAGCCACACCGGCACATCCCCGGCATCCGCACCGTCCAGGGCGCGGAACAGGGCGAGCGTGCCATGGAACCCGGCAGGCGCGGCCGACCCCGCAAGACGCCGCTCATCGAGCGCGAGCAACGAGAACACACCGCTCAACGACGTGCCGGACGGCACCACACCGGCCAGATCC
Source organism: Streptomyces sp. NPDC091279 (assembly GCF_044757465.1). Taxonomy (NCBI): domain Bacteria; kingdom Bacillati; phylum Actinomycetota; class Actinomycetes; order Kitasatosporales; family Streptomycetaceae; genus Streptomyces; species Streptomyces sp. NPDC091279. Next base: position 183,118 of record NZ_JBIVVA010000003.1, read on the forward strand.
AGACCGGGCAACGGCACACCGGCCAGATCCACGCCGGTCGACGAAACGCCGGGCAACGGCAGACCGAGCGGGCCCGCCAATACCGAACCGCCGCCGCCGACAAGGCCGTTGGTGACGTCACTGACGTTGCCGACACCACCGTTGGACACACCGCCGTTAAAGACACGGCCGTCGCCCACACCGCCGTTGACGACGCCGTCGTTAGCGACACCGCCCTTGACGACACTGCCGTCGCCCACACCGCCGTTGGCAACGGCAGTGACGTTGCCGAGGTGGTCGTCGCTGACCGTCCAGCGCACCACCGTCGCCCCGGCGGAGCTGAGGGCGCGCGTGCAGTTCGCCACGAGGGGGTCGTCCTGTCGGCTCGCGGGGACGGCCAGCAGCCAGGTGCCGTCCAGTCGCGACGACGCGGCGACGGGCAGCGAACGCCAGGTGACGCGGTAGCGCCAGTCGTCCGGGCCACCGGCGCCCCGCCCGCGCGCAGGGGCGGACGGCAGCCAGTACCGCTCGTGCTGGAAGGCGTACGTGGGCAGTTCGACGCCGGTCGCGGACGCGCCGGGGTGAACGGCGTTCCAGTCCAGCGGCACGCCGTGCGCGTGGGCCTCGGCGAGGGAGGTCAGGAACCTGCGCCCACCGCCGTCGCCACGGCGCAGCGAGCCGAGGACGACCGCAGGGCCGCCCGTGCTCCCGACGGCTTCCTGGATGCCCGGCACCAGCACCGGATGCGGGCTGACCTCGATGAACACACCGTGCCCGTGGTCCAGCAGATCCCGTACGGCGGGTTCAAAACGCACGGTGGCCCGCAGATTGGTGTACCAGTACGCGGCGTCGAGCCCGGCCGTGTCGATCGCCTCACCGGTCACCGCCGACCAGAACGGCACCCGGGAGCCGCTCGGCCGCAGCTCCGCCAGCGCGGTGAGCAACTCCTCGCGGATCGACTCCACTTGGGCGGAGTGGGAGGCGTAGTCCACCGGGATACGGCGGGTGCGGACCTGCGCTGCCGAGAGCCGGTCGAGGAGCCCGGTGAGTGCTTCGTCGTCGCCGCTCACGACGAGGGAGGCGGGACCGTTGACGGCCGCGACGGACAACTGGCCTGCCCAGTCGGCGAGATGGGGTGCGAGGGCGTCGTAGGACAGGTTCACGGAGGCCATGCCGCCGTGCCCGGCGAGTTCGGCGCGGATCAACTGGCTGCGCAGGGCGACGACCTTGGCCCCGTCCTCCAGCGACAGCGCCCCCGCCACACAAGCTGCGGCGATCTCCCCCTGGGAATGCCCCACCACAGCAGCGGGCTCAACCCCGTAGGACCGCCACAGCTCGGCCAACGACACCATCACGGCCCACAGCACCGGCTGAACGACGTCCACGCGCCCCAACGCCTTTTCGTCGCCCAGCACTTCGGCCAACGACCAGTCGACGTAGGGCGCGAGCGCCGCCTCACACTCCCGCATCCGCCGAGCGAACACCGGCGCTGAAGCGAGGAGTTCGGCGGCCATCCCGGTCCACTGGGAGCCCTGCCCCGGGAACACGAACACCACCCGGGTGTCCTCAACGGCCGTCCCCCGCACCAGTCCTGCGACCTCTTCCCCGGCCGCCAGCGCCCGCAACCCGGCGTCGAACTCATCGCCGTCGCGCCCGACGAGCACCGCCCGGTGATTGAAACCGGACCGGGTGGTGGCCAGCGCCTGGCCGACGTCCCCCACGGCGAGACCGGGGTGCTCGGCAAGGTGCCCCCGCAACCGCCCGGCCTGGGCCCGCAACGCCCGATCGGTCCGCCCGGACAACGCCCACACCACCGGCGCGTGATCCGTTCCGCCACCGGGAACGGCAGCCGAGTCGACGCCCGCCACCGCCTGCGCGACGGGAACGCCGGGCCGGTCGGCGCCGATGACAGCCCGCCCAACGGGGCTGACGGGGCGATCGTCAACCGTGCCCGCCCGCCCAACGGCAACCCCAGACCGCCCCCCGACCGTCGCCGCCTGCTCAATGATCACGTGGGCGTTGGTCCCGCTCACGCCGAAGGACGACACCCCGGCCCGGCGCGGACGCCCGTCGACCACCCAGTCCCGCTCCTCGGTCAGCAGCTCGACCGCGCCCGACGCCCAGTCGACATGCGGCGTCGGCTCGTCCACGTGCAGCGTCCGGGGCAACCTCCCGTTGCGCATGGCCTGCACCATCTTGATGACGCCCCCGACCCCGGCGGCGGCCTGCGTGTGCCCGATGTTGGACTTCAACGACCCCAGATACAGCGGACGTTCACGATCCTGCCCGTAGGCCGCAAGCAACGCCTGCGCCTCGATCGGGTCGCCAAGGGTCGTGCCGGTACCGTGCGCCTCCACGGCATCCACATCCGACGGTTCGAGGCGGGCGTTGGCCAACGCCTGCCGGATCACGCGCTGTTGAGCGGGACCGTTGGGCGCGGTGAGGCCGTTGGACGCGCCGTCCTGATTCACCGCACTGCCCCGCACCACCGCAAGGACGGGGTGGCCGTTGCGCTCGGCGTCGGACAGCCGCTCAAGGAGCAGCACGCCCACGCCCTCGGACCACCCGGTGCCGTCCGCGCCCGCGCCGAACGCCTTGCAGCGCCCGTCCGCCGAGAGCCCCCGTTGCCGGGAGAACTCCACGAACATCCCCGGCGTGGACATGACCGTCACACCGGCCGCCACCGCGAGCGTGCACTCACCCTGCCGCAGGGACTGCGCCGCGAGATGCAGGGCGACCAGGGACGACGAGCACGCGGTGTCCACGGTGACCGCAGGGCCGCGCAGGCCCAGGACGTAGGAGAGCCGGCCGGAGGCGACGCTGCCCGTGCTGCCGGTCAGGCCGTAGCCGTCGAACTCCACGGGCAGTTCTTGCAGGCGCGGCATGTAGTCCTGGGCCATGGCGCCGACGAAGACGCCGGTGTCGCTGTCCCGCAGGGTCTCGGGGTCGAGGCCCGCGCGTTCGAAGACCTCCCAGGTGGTCTCCAGGAGCAGCCGCTGCTGCGGGTCGACGGCGAGGGCCTCCCGGGGCGAGATGCCGAAGAAGGCCGCGTCGAACCCGGCCACGTCGTCCAGGAAACCGCCGGAGCGGGTGTAACTCGTGCCGGGGCGTTGGCCGTTCGGGTCGTAGAGCGTGTCGAGGCCCCAGCCCCGGTCGGTCGGGAACTCCCCGGTGGCGTCCACCCCGTCCGCCACCACCCGCCACAACTCCTCCGGCGACCCCACCCCACCCGGATAACGGCAGCTCATCCCCACGATCGCGATCGGCTCGTCCGACCTCGACGCCACCGCCACGGGCGCAACCGCCTGCTCCGGCGCGGCCAGGGACGCCGCGAGGGCCTGCGGCGTCGGGTGGTCGAAGAGGAGGCCGACGGGGAGGGGGCGGCCGAGCGCGGCGCCGAGCCGGTTGCGCAGTTCGACGGACATGAACGAGTCGAAGCCCAGTTCCTTGAAGGTCAGGTCCGTTTCGATCGCCCCGGGCCCGGAGTGGCCGGCCATGACCCCGGAGTGTCCGAGAACGACCTCGGCGTGCGCGCGGACCAGCTCCAACGCCCTTCCGGGGTCGAGGAGTTCAGCCCCGCCCGGCTGCTCGGGCAGGTCGGCCGAGGGGGCGGTCGCGGGCCCGGCCGGGGTCACGGCCGGGGTCACGGGACGGGGAGCCGACGGCGCCGCCGACGTGTCCAGCCAGTGGCTCCGGCGCTGGAAGGCGTAGGTGGGCAGCGGGACCCGGCGCGCGTCCGCCGGGAACGCCTGCTCCCAGGTGACGTGGGCGCCCCGCACATGCAGTTCGGCCAGCGAGGTCAGCACCCGGTGCAGGGAGCCGTCACCGCGCCGCGACGACGGCACCACGGCGGCCTGCGCGCCGACCTCCTCTGCGGTCCCCTGGATCGCCATGGCCAGCACGGGATGCGGGCTCACCTCGACGAACGTCCGATGCCCCCGCTCCAGCAGGGCGCGCGTCGCCTCCTCGAACCGTACGGTCTGCCGCAGATTCCGGTACCAGTACCCGGCGTCCACGCCGGCGTCGTCGAGCCACTCGCCGGTCACCGTCGAACACAGCGGCACCCGGGGCGAGTTGGGCCGCACCGACGCCAACTCCGCGAGGAGCCGTTCCTCGACCTCCTCCACATGGGCGCAGTGCGAGGCGTAGTCGACGGGAATCCGCCGCGCCCCCTCGACCCGGTCCAGCACGGCATCGAGGCCCGCCGGATCACCGGCGACCACGACCGACGCGGGCCCGTTCACGGCAGCCACGGACACCCCGCCAGGCAGCAGTTGGGCCACCTCGTCCACGGACAGAGGAACGGAAACCATCCCACCGGACCCGGACAACGCCACCAGCGCCCGACTCCGCAGCGCAACAACCTTCGCCCCGTCACTAAGACTCAACGCCCCCGCGACACAGGCGGCGGCGATCTCCCCCTGTGAATGCCCCACCACAGCAGCGGGCTCCACCCCGTAAGACCGCCACAGCTCGGCCAACGACACCATCACCGCCCACAGCACGGGCTGAACGACATCCACGCGCCCCAACGCCTCGTCGTCGCCCAGCACTTGGGCCAACGACCAGTCGACGTAGGGAGCGAGCGCCGCCTCACACTCCCGCATCCGCCGAGCGAACACCGGTGCTGAAGCTAGGAGTTCAACGGCCATCCCCGTCCACTGCGACCCCTGCCCCGGGAACACGAACACCACCCCGGTGTCCTCAACGGCCGTGCCGCTGACCACACTTGCGGAGACCTCCCCGCCCGCCAGCGCGCCCAGCCCGGCCACGAGGTCCGCCCGGTCGGCGCCGAGCACCACGGCCCGATGCCGAAAGGCGGTACGGGTACTGGCCAACGAGACCCCGAGGTCGGCCGGAGCGAGCCCGGGATGCTCCCGCACATGCCCGAGCAACCGCTCCGCCTGCCCCCGCACCGCGTCGCCCGAACGCCCCGAGACCACCCAAGGCAGCACGCCAGAACCGGAGTTGGGCGGATTCCCGCACCCACCCTCGCTCTCGGGGGCACCCACGGTCTCCCGTCCAGGCTCGCTCCCGCCTCCCCCCAGGGGCCCCGCGCTCACCACCACATGGCAGTTGGTGCCCCCCACGCCGAAGGAGCTGACGCCGGCCGTCAGGGGGCCGTCGGTGTCCGCCCAGGGCCCGAGTTCCCGTTGCACGCGGAGGTTCAGCTGCTCCAGGCGGATCGCGGGGTTGGGGCGGGTGAAGTTCAGGCTCGGCGGGAGCTGTCGGTGGCGCAGGGCCAGCACCACCTTGAGGAGCCCGGCGATGCCCGCGGCGCCCTCCAGGTGACCGATGTTCGTCTTCACCGAGCCGACGGGCAGGGGAGCCGTGTCCGGCCGGTTGACGCCGAGCACCGCGCCGAGCGCCGCCGCCTCGACGGGGTCGCCCACCTTGGTGCCGGTGCCGTGGAGTTCGACGTACCCCACGTCGGCCGGGTCCACCCCGGCCCGCTGGTAGGCGCGTTCGAGCACGGCGGCCTGGGCATGCCGGCTCGGCACGGTCAGGCCCTCGCCGGAACCGTCGTTGTTGACGGCGCTGCCCCGGACGACGCCGTACACGGTGTCGCCGTCGGCCAGGGCGGCGGCCAGCGGTTTGAGGATCACCACGCCGCCGCCCTCGCCGCGCACGAAGCCGTTGGCCCGCGCGTCGAAGGTGTAGCAACGGCCGTCCGGGGAAAGCCCGCCGAACGCGCTGACGGTGTCCGTGCTCTCGTGGGTGAGGATGAGGTTGACGCCACCGGCGACGGCGAGGGTGGACTCGCCGCGGCGCAGGCTCTCGCAGGCCAGGTGGACGGCGACCAGGGACGAGGACTGTCCGGTGTCCATGGCCATGCTGGGGCCCCGCAGGCCCAGGACGTGGGAGATCCGGTTGGCGATGATGCCGCGCTGGACGCCGGTCATCGTGTGATGGGTGAGCGCGTCCGCGCCGTGCCGGTGCAGCAGGGTGGCGTAGTCGTCCCAGACCGCGCCGACGAAGACGCCGACCTCGGCCCCTTCGAGAACGGCGGGCACGATCCCGGCGTCCTCCAGGGCCTCCCAGCTCAGTTCGAGCATCAGGCGCTGCTGCGGGTCCATGGCCGCGGCCTCGCGCGGGGAGATGCCGAAGAACTCGGCGTCGAAGAGGTCGACGCCGTCCAGGAGCCCGGCCGGCAGCCGGCACTCCCGCGGACCGGTCGCGCCCGACCCCCGCGCGACGGCGTCACCCCCGTCCCGCAGCAGGCGCCAGAACGCCTCGGCGTCGGGTGCGCCGGGCAGCCTGCACGACAGACCAATAATCGCGATCGGGTCATTAGACGACATGGCGTGCACCCTCGGTCGGCGGACACATCGGCGAAAGAAGAGAAATCAGATCCACACGGAAGGACGGATTTTCGATTCCACATAGTTCGACTCTGCCAGGACCGTACAGCTCTCCTTTTCCACCCCTCTTTCACCGCACTTTCTCACTTCATCGCGGCCAACAAGAACTACAGGTCACATGCGCGCAAACGCCATCAAGAGTAATTCCTGAGCATTCCTTGAGCGACCCTTGAGTGATACATTGAAGCCGCCTGCGAAAATGACGCTGCCTCATTTTCCTCAGCAATCCGAAATCAGAAAAAACCACGGAAAACGGAGCCGAGTGTGGACGCGAATTCGCTCGAACCGGGGCATTGGATACGCCGCTATCACCCGGCGCCCGACAGCGGCGCCAGGCTGCTGTGCCTGCCGCACGCCGGCGGTTCCGCGGGCTTCTTCCTGCCGGTGGCCCGCGCGCTGTCCTCGGTGGCCGACGTGCTCGCGGTGCAGTACCCGGGGCGCCAGGACCGGCGCACCGAGCCGTGCGCGAGCAGCGTCACCGAGCTGGCCGACCGGCTCCTGCCCGTCCTGCTCGACGGCTGGACGGACCGGCCGCTGGCCCTGTTCGGGCACAGCATGGGCGCCTCCGTCGCCTTCGAACTCGCCGGTCTGCTGGAGCGCGCGGGCACGCCGCCCGCCGTGCTCATCGCCTCGGGCCGCCGCGCGCCCTCGCGCCTGTCCCCCGAGTACGTCCACACGCTGGGCGACGAGGCCCTCGTCGCCGAGCTGAAGCAGCTGTCCGGCACCGACGCCCGCATCCTCGGCGACGACGAGATGCTGCGCATGGTGCTCCCGGCCCTGCGCGCCGACTACCGCGCCGCCGAGACCTACCAGCCGGAGCGCTTCCACCGGGTGAGCTGCCCGGTGGTCACCCTCACGGGCGACGCCGACCCGAAGGTCCCGCTCGACGACGCCGAGGCCTGGCGCGAACACACCAACGGCACCTTCGAGATGCACGTCTTCCCCGGCGGCCACTTCTACCTGGCCGACCGCGCACCGGACGTCATCACCCGCATCCGCACGATCCTCGCCCGCACCGCGCTCCCGACCGGCTGAAGCGCCCAAGTCACCGCTCCACCAAGGAAAGGAGCCCCCATGCGGACAAGCCCCGAGCCCCCGTCCCCTCCCCCACTCCATGAGGAGTGGCAGCAGCTGGTGGCGGGCGTCCTGCGCAAGTCGGGCAGGGAGGTCACGGCCGAGGCAGCCGAGGCCGCGCTGTCCACGCCGCTGGAGGACGGCCTCACCACCCGCCCCCTCTACACCGCGCGCGACCGGGCCCCCGCCCCCGGCCTCCCCGGCTTCGCCCCCTACCTCCGGGGCAGCAGGCCCGAGGGCAACACCGTCAGCGGCTGGGACGTACGCCAACGCCACACGATCGCGGACAACGACGCCGTCCTCACCGACCTGGAGAACGGCGCCACGTCCCTCTGGCTCACCATCGGCCCGAACGCCATCCCGCTCGCGTCCCTCCCCGAAGTGCTGAACGGCGTCCACCTCGACCTGGCGCCGATCGTCCTGGACGCGGGTGCCGAAGTCGGGCCGGCCGCAAGCGCGTTACTACGCCTCTGCACGGAACGGCGTATCCCCCCGGAGTTGGTCCACGGCAACCTCGGCGCCGACCCCCTGGCCCACCAAGCCCGCACCGGCCGCCCCTCCAGCATCCCGCCCCTCACCGACCTCACCCGGCGCTGCGCCGAAACGTACCCGGGGCTAAGGGCGTTGACCGTGGACGCGTTGCCGTACCACGAGGCGGGCGGCTCGGCGGCACAGGAGCTGGGCTGCTCCCTGGCGACCGGCGTGGCGTATCTGCGGGAGCTGACCGGCGCCGGTCTGAGTGTCGAACAGGCCTGTGGGCAGCTGGAGTTCCGGTACGCGGCCACCGCCGACCAGTTCCTGACGATCGCCAAGTTCCGTGCGGCGCGGCGCCTTTGGGCCCGGGTGGCCGAGGTGTGCGGGGCACCGGCAGCCGGAGCGCAGGTGCAGCACGCGGTGACCTCGCCGGTGATGATGACGCGCCGCGACCCGTGGGTGAACATGCTGCGCACGACGGTCGCGACGCTGGCAGCAGGGGTGGGCGGGGCGGACGCGGTCACCGTGCTGCCGTTCGACCATGCGCTGGGCCTGCCGGACGCGTTCGCGCGCCGGATCGCCCGCAACACGTCGACGATCCTCATCGAGGAATCACACCTGGCACGGGTGATCGACCCGGCGGGCGGCTCCTGGTACGCGGAGCGGCTGACCGATGAACTGGCCCACTCAGCCTGGGAGTTCTTCCAGCAGATCGAGCAAGTGGGCGGCCAGGAAGCCGCGTTGACATCAGGAATGATCGCCGAACGCCTCGCCGAGACCTGGTCGGCCCGGAGCGCGAAGCTCGCCGAGCGCCGCGAACCCATCACCGGCGTCAGCGAGTTCCCCCACCTGACGGAGAGACCCGTCGCCCGCGCACCCGCCCCCGCGCCGCCCTCCGGAGGCCTCCCCCGCGTCCGGCGCGACGAGGCCTACGAGGCGCTGCGTGCCCGTTCCGACGCCCATCTCGCCGCCACCGGCGCCCGCCCCCGGATCTACCTGGCCGCCCTCGGCCCGGCCGCCGCGCACACAGCCCGCCTCACCTTCGCGTCGAACCTCTTCCAGGCGGGCGGCATCGAGCCGGTCACCGAGGGCGAGTTCGCGGAGAGCGGCGCCACCGAGGCGTGCCTCTGCTCAAGCGACGCCCTGTACGAGGAGCAAGCGGCCCTGGTCGCCGGGGAGTTGAGGGCGGCCGGTGCCGGGCACGTGTTCCTCGCGGGCCGCCCCGGACCGTACTCCGACGTCGACACCTATGTCTTCGCGGGCTGCGACGCCGTAGCCGTGCTCTCCACCACCCTCGACCGCATGGGAGTGTCCTGATGGCAACGATGGGGCACATCCCCGACTTCACCGGCATCGAGCTGGGGACCCCGGCCGCCGACGCCGACCTCGACGACTGGTCCAAGGCCGCCGAACAGGCCACCGGCGAGGCCGCGCCGCTGTGGGAGACCCCGGAGGGCATCCAGGTCAAGCCGCTGTACACGGGCCACGACCTGGAGGGCCTGGACTTCCTGGACACCTACCCGGGCATCGCCCCGTTCCTGCGCGGCCCGTACCCGACGATGTACGTCAACCAGCCCTGGACCATCCGCCAGTACGCCGGGTTCTCCACAGCGGAGGAGTCCAACGCCTTCTACCGCCGCAACCTCGCCGCCGGCCAGAAAGGCCTGTCGGTCGCCTTCGACCTCCCGACCCACCGGGGTTATGACAGCGACCACCCCCGCGTGACCGGCGATGTCGGCATGGCGGGCGTCGCGATCGACTCGATCTACGACATGCGCCAACTCTTCGACGGCATCCCCCTCGACAGGATGACGGTGTCGATGACGATGAACGGCGCCGTGCTCCCCGTGCTGGCGCTCTACATCGTCGCCGCCGAGGAACAGGGCGTCCCGCCCGAGAAGTTGGCCGGGACCATCCAGAACGACATCCTCAAAGAGTTCATGGTCCGCAACACCTACATCTACCCGCCGAAACCGTCGATGCGGATCATCTCCGACATCTTCGCCTACACCTCCCAGCGCATGCCCCGCTACAACTCCATCTCCATCTCCGGCTACCACATGCAAGAGGCGGGCGCGACAGCCGACTTGGAGCTGGCATACACCCTCGCCGACGGCGTCGAGTACATCCGGGCGGGCCGGGAAGCGGGCCTGGACGTAGACGCGTTCGCGCCCAGGTTGTCGTTCTTCTGGGCGATCGGCATGAACTTCTTCATGGAGATCGCCAAGTTGCGGGCAGCCCGCCTGCTATGGGCCAAACTGCTACGGCAGTTCGCCCCGCAGAACCCCAAGTCCCTTTCCCTACGCACCCATTCACAGACCTCGGGCTGGTCCCTGACCGCGCAGGACGTCTTCAACAACGTGACGCGGACAGCCGTGGAGGCGATGGCGGCGACGCAGGGCCACACGCAGTCGCTGCACACCAACGCCCTCGACGAGGCCCTCGCCCTGCCCACCGACTTCTCCGCCCGCATCGCCCGCAACACCCAACTCCTCCTCCAGCAGGAGTCGGGCACCACCCGCGTCATCGATCCGTGGGGCGGCAGCGCCTACGTGGAGCGGCTCACCTATGACCTCGCCCGGCGGGCCTGGCAGCACATCGAGGAGGTCGAGCGGGCGGGCGGCATGGCCCGGGCCATCGACGCGGGCATCCCCAAACTCCGCATCGAGGAAGCCGCAGCCCGCACCCAGGCCCGCATCGACTCCGGGCGTCAGCCGGTCATCGGCGTCAACAAGTACCGCGTAGAAACCGACGAACAGATCGACGTACTGAAGGTCGACAACACGTCGGTACGCACCCAACAGACAGAAAAACTGCGCCGCCTCAGAGCGGAACGCGACGAGAAGGCCTGCCAGCAAGCACTGGACGCCCTCACCCAAGCAGCCGCAGGCGAGGGCAACCTCCTGGAACTGTCGGTGAAAGCGGCCCGCGCGAAAGCGACGGTAGGAGAGATCTCAGGCGCCCTGGAAAGGGTCTACGGCCGCCACGCAAGCCAGATCCGCACGATCTCGGGCGTCTACCGCAAGGAAGCGGGCGACTCCGCCGCCGTCGACCGCACCCGCTCCCTGGTCGACGCCTTCGCCGAGGCCGAGGGCCGCCGCCCGCGCATCCTGGTCGCCAAGATGGGCCAGGACGGCCACGACCGGGGCCAGAAGGTCATCGCCACCGCCTTCGCCGACCTCGGCTTCGACGTCGACGTCGGCCCCCTCTTCCAGACCCCGGCCGAGGTGGCCCGCCAAGCGGTAGAAGCAGACGTCCACATCATCGGCGTCTCCTCCCTCGCCGCAGGGCACCTCACCCTGATCCCGTCCCTACGCGACGAACTGGCCAAGGAAGCCCGCGAAGACATCCTGATCGTCGTAGGCGGAGTAATCCCACCCCAGGACGTGCCGACCCTCCTGGAGATGGGAGCGGCAGCCGTCTTCCCACCCGGCACGGTCATCCCCAACGCGGCACACACCCTCCTGAACCACCTATCGACCGACCTCGGCCACGAGCGATGACCGACATCAAACGCCTGCCGCCCACGCCGAACTCGACCGACGGAGAGCACCCACCACATCGGCCTCGGTGTCTACAACGGCAGGAACGGCCCGACCTGACCGATGCTTACGTTGCGGTCGGCGTGATTCGCTACCGTGTACGAGTTCACACGTGCACTTACTCGCCATGAAACTTCCCGAAAGATTGCCAACCGGCTTGAAAAGCGATAAAAGCACCATCGCCGCGAGCCGCGAGCCGCGAGCCGCGAGCCGCGAGCCGCGAGCCGCGAGCCGCGAGCCGCGAGCCTCTGACCAGCTGGAGGAGCGGGTTTGTTAGAGGCGGGCGCCTTGTCCGGTAGCCGGCCGCTCCGCGTGCCCGTGGGGCGGGACGCCCACCGCTGGAGCACCTTCCCTGGCGAACGCACCCTTGTCGTCGCCGCCCGTACGGTCACCTCGACCGTACGCGTCCTGGAAACGTTGCCGTTGCTCGTGCGCGGCGACCCCCGTGTGACCGTCGTTTTCGCCCACGACCCCACGTCCGCCTTCGGCTCCGGCGTCCTCGACCTCCTCCACCATGCCGGATGCCGGGTCATGCCCTGGGAGCAGCTGGGGCACATCGCCCCCGACCTCATCCTCTCCGCCAGCGAGAACATCGACGTGCCGGAAGGCGACTGTCCGGTGCTCGTGCTGCCGCACGGCGTCGGCTTCCAGAAGCTCGTGCCGGATTCCCGGAGTCCGCACGAGAGGCTCTCCGGGGTCGTACCGGACTCCCTGCTGGAGTCGGGACGGGCCTGGCTGGCGGTCTCCCACCCGGCCCAGGAGGAACAGTTGCTCGCCGCCCATCCGAAAGCGGCCGGGCGCACGCTGCTGGTCGGCGACCCCTGCTTCGACGAGTTGACCACCAGCCGGCCGCGCAGGAAGGCGTACCGCGAGGCTCTGGGTGTCACGGAACACCAGCGTCTGGTCATGATCAGTTCGACCTGGGGGCCGACCTCCCTCCTGGGCCGCCACCCGGATCTCCTGCCGAACCTCATCGCGCGACTTCCCTACGACGAATACCGGGTCGGCGCGATCGTCCACCCCAACGTGTGGTCGGCCCACGGGACTTGGCAGATCCGCACCGTGCAGGCAGCCGCCCTGGACGCGGGGCTGCTGCTGATGCCGACCGTCCATGCCTGGCGGCCCGCGCTCGTCGCCGCGGACGTCCTCGTGGGCGATCACGGCTCGGTCACCCTGTACGGGGCGGCGGCAGGCACCCCGCTGCTGCTGGCGACGTTCGGCGGTGACGCGGTGCCAGGAACCGCCGTCCACGACCTGGCGGCCGTCGCACCCCGGCTCGATCCGCGCGGGGACCTGCGCCGACAGGTCGAGGACGTCGTACGCGAGCACCCGCCCGAGCGGTACGCGGCGGTCGCCGCGCAGGCCTTCGCCGAGCCGGGGCAGGCCCTCGCCCGGCTCCGCACCGCCCTCTACCGCCTGCTGAAGCTGCCGGAACCGACCTCCTCGCCCCCGACCGCCCTGGTACTGCCGGTTCCAGATCCACCCGACACACCGGTCACCTCATGGGAGGTGACCACCAGCGTCGCCGGGGACCGGACAGCGCCGACCGTCACCATGCGCCGTTTCCCAGCAACCGTCGCCGCACACGGCAGGACGCCTCCGGACTCCGACACCCTCTTCACGCATCTGGCCTGCGCGGACGACGAACGCGACCTCCGGCTGACCGAGAGCGCCTCGGTCCTCGTCCGCCGCCACGCCGCGCCCACCTCGGTCGGGGCCCTGCGCTGGATCGAGGACACCCTCGCCCAGTTGCCCGGAAGCCTGGTCGCGGCGTCGGCGGTGCGTGGCGGCGGCTGTCTGATCGGGCTCAGCGACGGCCGGGTCGTGGAGGCGGCGACCACCGGTCCGGAACTGGACCCGGGTGTGCCCGCCGCAGTCGTCCATGCCTGTCTGCGTGCGGGGATTCCGCTGGACGGAACCCATGTGACGCTGCGCATCGGCGACCTGCGGGACGAGGACGTCGTCCTGCGTCTCCGTCCCGCCCTGCCGACCCGCTGACCAGTTGACCGCCGACCCACACCGGAAACCAGGCTCAGCGGGTCAGTGGCTCAGCGGGTCAGTGGGTCAGCGGATCAGTGGGTCAGCCGTCGAGATCGTTCAACCGCTGCCGCAGTTCCTCCGACAGGCGGCGGTTGCCGCGTGCCTCGTAGATGTCGGCGGCCCGGCTCAGACACTCACGCACCAGCTCCTCCTGGCCGCCCGCCCGCTCGGCGACGTCGGCGAGCTGCACCCGGGCCTGCGCCTCGTACTGCATCCCGTCCGCCACCCCGGCCAGCGCACGGGCCGCCGCCAGCAGGTCACGGAGCGCTTGCCCGGTGTCGCCGAGATGACCGTGCACGATGCCGATGGCAGCCTTCACCCGGGCCGCCATCCGCAGGTCGGGCTCCACCCGGTTCTCCAGGTCCCGCTGCGCCCGGCGCAGCAGGACCAGGGCGTCCGCGTGATCGCCCCGGACATCCAGCGCGCACCCGAGGAAGAAGGTGACGAGGGCGGCTCCGCGGGTCTCCCCGGCACGTTCGTTGAGTTCGAGGGAGCACCGATACGCCCCGACCGCTTCGGGCGGGTCGACAACGTCCAGGTATCGGCCGAGGAACTCCTGCACGGAGGCGCGCAGGGCGAGGCGCCCGGTCGTCTCGGCCAGCGCGACGGCCCGCTCCAGCTGCACTCCCGCCCGGTCGTTCTCACCGAGGTCGAGCAACGGGCGTGACAGCAGGCTGCGTAGCCGGGCCTCGCCTGCCGTCGCCTCCTCGACCTCGCCCGCCGTGTCCGCCGAGGCCGCCGCTGCCGCAGCCGCTTCGATGCCCAGTTCGAGTGCTTCCGTCCACGCCCTGAGATAACGGTGGTACAGGAACAGCACCGAGAACGCCTCGGCCAGACGCCAGGCCAGGGCGTGGAGTCCGTGCCGGACAGCGCCGCGCAGTACCGCGAGGATGGCGGAACGCTCGGTGTCCAGCCACTCAAGCGGCGGTGGCCCGCCGGCCGCGGCGAAGGGGTCGTCGGCGTCCCGCAGCAGGTCCGCGAGGTCGGCGATCCGCAGCCGCTCCTTCCTGAGCGCCCGGTCGGCGAACGCGGTGAGAACGAGGTAGTGCGTGCCCACCCGCTTCGTCAGCGCCGCCTGCTCGGTCGCCGGCTCCACCTCGACCGCACACTCCCGGGCATGCAGCCGAATGAGGTCATGCATGCGGTACCGGCCGTCGTGCATCTTCTCCAGCAGGCTGGCCTTCACCAGCACGCCCAGCAGGCGCTTCGCGCTCCCCGGGTCGATACCGGCGCCGACCGCGGCCACGCCGACGTCGAAAATACCGAACGGCAGCCACCCGAGCAGCCGGTAGAGCCGCGCCGCAGCGGGCGGCAGCAACCGGTAGGACGGGCCCAATACAGCGGACACCGAGGACTCCTCCCCGTCCAGTGCCAGTCCGGCCAGTCGACCGGCCTCGTCTTCGAGTTCGGCGGCCAGTTCCGCCATGGTCAGGAGCTCGTCGTCGAGCCGCGCCGCCACGACCTGCAAGGCCACGGGTAACCCGTCACACAAGCCCACCAGGCGTTCCGCCGCCTCCCGTTCGGCCTCGACCGCCTCCGCACCGCACTGGTCCGTCAGCAGTTCCAGCCCGCCGTGCGCATTCAGTGGCTTGACGGGTGTCAACCGGGCGCCGCTGCGAACGGTCAGGTCACCGATCCGGCCCTGACTCGTGGCCAGTACGGCGCTGCCCGGCCCCTTGGGAATCAGAGCACGAACCTGCGCGGCCTGGTTGACGTCGTCGAGGACGAGGAGGATACGCAGGTCGGCCGTACGCGACCGGAACAGGTTGGTCCGGTCGAGGAGCGAGTCCGGAATGCCGACGTCACCGCCCGGCAGGGCCCTCAGACACATGGCCAGCGCCTCGGAGACGTCCCCACCGGGCCCGCTGAGCGGCGTGACCTGGTCACGCAGGGCCGCGAAATCCACGTACAGCTGCCCGTCCGGGAACCGTTCTCTGGCCCTTTCCGCGCACCGCCAGGCCATGGCCGTCTTGCCGACTCCGGGAGGTCCGACCAGTACATCGATACCGACGGAGCTGCCCTCCAGCATGCCGAGTCGCGCTTCCCAGGCCGCGAGTTCATCGGTCCGGTTGCTGAACGGCCCGGTCACGACCGGCACTTGGTCGGGCCTGACAGAACGGCCCGACCCCGGCGAAGGTGCCGGCGCAACGTGGTAGTGGATGTCACCGTGAACGGGCGAACCCTGAAGGACCAGACCGTGGTTCACACCGCCGCTGACCAGGTTGACGAAGGTACGTGAGGCATCCGGCGCCAGCTCGGACAACAGCCGCGCCAGCTCCTCCACGGACCCCGGATCTTGCTGGAAGATTCCCGACAGTCGCCCTTCCAGACGCTCCCGGACACGGCCCTGGGCGTCCGTGTCACCTTCCTCCCGCGCCCTGTCCAACTCCTCACGATCCGCTTGCAGTTCCTCTGCGGCGGCCTCATCCGAAGAGCGCGGTCCGAAGATCCGGACCAGTCCGTTCTTCGCCCGCTCATACGCCTCCGACACGAGCAGCTCGACCAGTGCTGTCGCCCCCGATACCGCGAGAGCCCCCAACTCGACTTCCACACAGCCCCCTTCGCCCATCCAGCCCCGCAGGGCAGTCGGACACCCACGGTAGAGAGATCTTGAACGCTTGGACAGCCCGGCCCACAGCAACTCAACGAGGAACGCCAACCATGCGCCCACACAGCACACGAACCGGAGAACCCCGGCCCGCCTTCACCTCAACCTCGCCAGACTCGACCACCCAATCGAGAGAGGCCGCACCGACCAACACCGGAGAAGGCCGCGCCGACCAACACCGGGAGAGGCTGGGTAGGCCGACGCCGGGGGAGGCTGGGTCGGCCGACGCCGGGGGCGAAAAAAGCAAAAGCCCCAGGTCACGGCGAGTGAGTCCTGGGGCTTCCACAGAGCCGCCTTCGGGATTCGAACCCGAGACCTACGCATTACGAGTGCGTTGCTCTGGCCATCTGAGCTAAGGCGGCGCGCTCTCCGCACCATGGTGCGGTCGGCAACGACGGTAAGTCTACACAGTTTCGCGGGTGCTCCGCGCCACCCCTCGGAGCACCCCGCGACGCCCCCGGCCCGCCCCGCCGACACGCGCTATGAGCAGCGCTTTCCCTCCGCCGGAGGGGTCCCCTGGAGCAGGTAGGTGTCGATCGCCGAGTCGATGCACGCGCTGCCCCGCCCGTACGCCGTATGGCCGTCGCCCTCGTAGGTGAGGAGGCGGGCGGAGGACAGTTGACGGGAGAGGGCCTGGGCCCAGCGGTAGGGCGTCGCCGGGTCGCGCGTGGTGCCGACGACCACGATGGGCGCCGCGCCCTTCGCCTCGATCCGGTGCGGCTCCCCCGTCGGCCTCACCGGCCAGTACGCGCAGCTCAGCGACGCCCACGCGAGGCCCTCACCGAAGACCGGCGACGCCTTCTCGAAGGCGGGCAGCGCGTCCTTCACCTGCTCCGGCGTGGAGTAGGCGGCGGGGAGGTCGAGGCAGTTGACGGCGGCGTTGGCGTACATGAGGTTCGCGTAGTGGCCGTCGGCGTCGCGCTCGTAGTAGCTGTCGGACAGGACCAGCAGACCGGCGCCGTCCTTCTCCTTCATGGCCGACGTCAGCGCCTCGCGCAACTGCGCCCACGCCGACTCGTCGTACATCGCCGCGATGACGCCGGTGGTGGCGAGGGCCTCGCCGAGCTTGCGGCCGTCCGCGTCGCCGGTGGGGATCGGATGGGCGTCGAGCTTCCGGAAGAACGCCTTCAGGTGGTCGCCGACCTGCGCGGGCGTGGTGCCCTTGCCGCCGAGCGGGCAGTCCGACTGCTGAACGCAGTCCTTCGCGAACGACTGGAACGCCGTCTCGAAGCCCGCCGTCTGGTCGAGGTTCATGCGGCTCGCGGGCAGGGAGGGGTCCATCGCGCCGTCCAGCACGAGCCGCCCGACCCGGTCCGGGAAAAGCCCCGCGTACGTCGCCCCCAGGAACGTCCCGTACGACGCCCCCACGTACGTCAGCTTCCGGTCCCCCAGCACGGCGCGCAGCATGTCCATGTCCCGGGCCGCCTCGACGGTGGACACATGGCGCAGCATCTTCGACGAACGTTCCCCGCAGCCCTCGGCGAACTTCTTGTACGCGTCGACGAGTTCGCCGGTCTCCCGCTGGTCGTCGGGGGTGGTGTCGGTCTGCGTGAACGTGTCCATCGCGCGCCCGCTCAGGCACTCGACCGGCTCGCTGCGGGCGACCCCGCGCGGGTCCATCGCGACCATGTCGTAACGGGCCCGTACCTTCGCCGGGTAGCCGATGCCGGCGTACTGCTGGAGGTAGCCGATCGCGGAGCCGCCCGGGCCGCCGGGGTTCACCATCAGGGAGCCGAGCGGCGCGCCCTTGCCCGTCGCCTTCTTGCGCGCGACGGCCAGTTTGATGTCACCGGCGGCCGGAGCGTCGTAGTCGAGGGGCGCCTTCATCGTCGCGCACTCGAAGCCGGACACTCCACAGCTGCGCCACGCCAACTTCTGCGCGTAGTACGGCGACAACGCCGCCGGCGTGGCCTTCGGCAGCGCGGCCAGGGTCACCGACGCCGCCCCCTCGGCGGAGTCCACCGAGCCCGAGGGCGAGCAGGCGGCGACGAGCAGCGCGGCAACGGCGAGCAGCGCGCCGGTCGCGTGACGCCCGGGGCCGGAGGACGGGGTGGTCGGGCGGGGAGTTCGCCTGATGTGCATCAAACGACCCTAACTCTGTGCGATCGATGAAGTGCTCTCTGTATCCGAACTGCCCCGTACGAGCTACCTGGTCAACCTCCCGTTGATCATCCCGACCACCCCGACACCCCCGTCACGAGGGCCATCCCCGTCAGCAGGGCCATCCCTGCCATGCAGCCCCTCCCCGTCACGAGGGCCTTCCCCGCCACGCAGGCCACTTCTGTCACGCAGGTCGCGCAGGCCCGCAGGCCCGCAGCCCCGCATACAGGGCAACCGAGGCGCCCAGCAAGCCAGTTGCCCCCTCAAGCCCCCACCCGGCCGAACCCACCAAACCGTCGCCCCACCGAACTGGTCGAGCCCACCGAACCCGTAAAGCCCGTTAATCCCGCCGAGCCAGCCCACCGGAACCAAACCGATCCACCCGACCAAGCCAGATCGAGCCAGGTCGAGCCGACCAAACCGCTCAAGCCGACCAGTCCGACCAACGTCGACCAGCCCGACCACCCCCACCAGCACCCACCCCCACGCCACCCCCACGCCCCGCCCCCGTCACCCCGCCCGCAACGCCATGGTCATCGCCTCCACCGCCAGCAGCGGCGCCACATTGCGGTCGAGGGCCTCGCGGCAGGCGCCGATCGCCTCGATGCGGCGGAGTGTGGCCTCGGGGGAGCCGCTGCGGGCGAGCCGTTCGAGGGCGTCCTCGGCGTCGGCGTTGGCGATCGCCACCCGGGAGCCGAGCTGAAGGGCGAGAACGTCCCGGTAGAAGCCGGTCAGGTCGGTGAGGGCGAGGTCGAGGCTGTCGCGCTGGGTACGGGTCCGGCGCCGTTTCTGCATGTCCTCCAGGTCCTTCATCACGCCCGCCGTGCCGCGCGGCATCCGCCCGCCCTGCACCGCGCCCATCGCCGCCTTCAGCTCGTCCGTCTCCTTGCCGTCCATCTCCTCGGCGAGCTGTTTGGCGTCGTCGGCGGCCGCGTCGACCAGTTCCTGCGCGGCCTTGAGCGCGCTGCCGACGTCCTCGACCCGCAACGGCAGCTTCAGCACGGCGGCACGTCGCGCCCGGGCGGCCGGGTCGGTGGCCAGGCGGCGAGCCTGGTCGACGTGGCCCTGCGTGGCTCGGGCTGCGGCGGCGGCCACGTCCGGTTCGACGCCCTCGCGCCGTACGAGCATGTCGGCGACGGCGGCGACGGAGGGCGTCAGCAGGTTCAGGTGACGGCAGCGGGAGCGGATGGTGGGCAGCACGTCCTCCAGGGAGGGCGCGCACAGGAGCCAGACGGTGCGGGGGGCGGGCTCCTCGACGGCCTTGAGGACGGCGTTCGCCGACTTCTCGTTCAGCCGCTCGGCGTCCTCGACGAGGATGATCTGCCAACGGCCGTTGGCGGGTGAGGTGAACGACTTCCGTACGGTGTCCCGCATGTCGTCGGCGAGGATCTGCGCACCGACGGCGGCGACCGTGGTGACGTCCGCGTGCGTGCCGATCAGCGCGGAGTGGCAGCCGTCGCAGAACCCGCAGCCCGGGGAGCCGCCGAGCGCGCGGTCCGGGGACACGCACTGCAACGCTGCGGCGAACGCCCGTGCCATGTGCGTACGCCCGGCGCCCGGGGGCCCCGTGAACAGCCACGCGTGCGTCATCTTCGAGGCCTCCGGCGGGGGCGTGCGCGCGGAGGCCGCGGTGACCAGGGCGTCGGCGTCCCGGGCAGCCGCGTCGAGCCGCTCGGCCACCTTCTCCTGACCGACGAGGTCGTCCCACACCGTCATACGTCACCCCGCCCTTTCGTCACGTCCCACGTTCCGCCCCCCATTGTGCGGGCTACCACTGACAACGCCGCCCACCAGCAGAATCACACCCGCACCCACCCCAGAACGAACACCACCGAACCCCAACCCGAACAGCCCGAACGACACCAAGGCAAACGACGCCACCACAACCGACGCCCACCGGCCTCCCCGAGCCGGCGCATCCGACGCCCACCGCACCGCCCAGCCCACACCCCACCACCGCCCACCGGCCAGCCCCCAACCACCCCACCCGACCGCAAGCGCCACCACCCGCCCCCACCGACCGGAGCCCACCTCCACCAGCCCCGCCCAATCCCCGAGCGCAAGCCCATCAAACCCATCAAGCCGGACAACCCCAGCACCCCCGACAGCCCCAGCACCCGCCCCCACACACACCACCACCCCCACCAAACACAACCGGGGCGGCCCCCACTCCCGTGGACACCGCCCCGCCGTCAACTCCCGCGCCGCCTCACCACCCTCGGCGCATCGTCAACTCCCGCTCCCGCCGACGCTCAGCGCCCGCGCCCCCCGCGTCGCCCCGCGTCATCGCCGCGCTCATCCTCGCGCGGGCCGAGCAACTCGTCGGCCAGGGACGGCAGGTCGTCCAACGGCGTCTCCTCGGCCCAGTCCGAGCGAGGCCTGCGGCGCGGCGCCTGCGCACCGGCGGGCGGCACGTCCGCGCCGACCTGGGGCAGCTCGCGTGTCCGGTCCTCGCCCAGATCGCCGTACCGCTGCCCCGGAGCCGCGCCGGCGCCCGACTCGTCCCGGAAGAACCCCGGCGGCACCCGGTCGGCAGGGTCGCCGCCCCGCACGGGAGGCAGCTTCGCGGTCTCGTCGGCGCTCGCGGGCGGCACCTGCGGCAGCACAGCCGTCTCGTCGGCGGCACCCGGCACCACGGGAGGCAACACCGCCGTCTCCTCAGCCGCACCCGGCACGACCGGCGGCAACACCGCCGTCTCCTCGGCCGAGCCCTCCGGAACCGGCGGTTTCGGCAGGGTCGCCGTCACCTCGGACTCGGACTCACCGCCGGACCGCCCGGAACCGTCCCGCACCGGCCGCAGCACAGCCGTCTCATCAGAGGCACCGCCCGAACCCCACGCCGCCCCCTCGGGACGACCCGAACCCCGCCCCGGACCCGAACCGCCCGCCCCACCAGACCCTTCCGAGCCAGGGCCAGAGCCGGAGCCGGAGCCGGAGCCGGAGTCCGAGCCGGAGTCCGGGTCCACGGACCCCCGGCCCCATCGCGCACCGGCACCCGCGGCCCCGGAGGCCTCCTCCGGCGTGACCATCGGCGTGGTCACCGTCGCCGCGTCGTCCCCCGGTCCCGAACTCGCCGACGGATTCGACTTCTTGGGGCGCCGTTCCGCTGCGGTCGCGGCCTGTTCGGCGAGGCGGCGGGCCTCCTCCGCGCGCAGGAGCGCCTCTTCGGCCTTGCGCTGCTTCTCCAGGCGCCGGGTCTCGGCCTCGGCGTGCAGCCGGGCCTCCTCCTCGGCCTGCTGACGACGCCGTTCCGCGTCGGCCTTGCGGCGGGCTTCCGCCTCCGCGCGGGCCTTCTCCTCGGCGAGCAGCCGGGCCCGCTCCTCCTCCGCGCGGCGGCGCGCTTCCTCGGCCCGCAACCGGGCTTCCTCGGCCTGCCGTTCGGCCTCGCGTCGCTGCGCCTCCTCCAGCTCGCGCTGCTTGCGCTCCTCCTCCTCGGCGCGCAGCTGGGCGAGCTGCTCCTGGCGCTCGCGCTCCAGCCGTTCCTCCTCGGCCTTGCGGGCGGCCTCTTCCTCGGCCTTGCGGCGGGCGTCCTCCTCGGCCTGCCTGCGCGCCTCCTCCTGGGCCTTCACCTCGGCCTCGGAGAGCGGCAGCAGCTGGTCGAGGCGGTGCCGGACGACCGTCGTGACGGCCTCGGCCTCCTGGCCCGCGTCCACGACGAGGTACCGGCCGGGGGCGGCCGCGGCCAGCGTGAGGAACCCGGAGCGCACGCGCGCGTGGAACTCCGCCGGCTCGGACTCCAGCCGGTCCGGCGCCTCGGTGAACCGTTCGCGCGCGATCTCCGGCGAAACGTCGAGAAGCACCGTCAGATGCGGAACGAGTCCGTCCGTGGCCCAGCGGTTGATGCGGGCGATCTCGGTGGGCGACAGGTCCCGCCCGGCGCCCTGGTAGGCGACCGAGGAGTCGACGTACCGGTCGGAGATGACGACGGCGCCGCGCTCCAGGGCGGGCCTGACCACCGTGTCGACGTGCTCCGCGCGGTCGGCCGCGTACAGCAGCGCCTCCGCGCGGTGCGAGAGCCCGGCGCTCGACACGTCGAGCAGGATCGACCGCAACCGCTTGCCGACCGGCGTCGCGCCGGGCTCGCGGGTGACGACGACCTCGTGGCCCTTGGCCCTGATCCACTCGGCGAGCGCCTCGACCTGGGTGGACTTGCCTGCTCCGTCGCCGCCCTCCAGGGCGATGAAGAAGCCGCTCGTCGCGCGGCCCGTCGCCCGGTCGTCGCCGCCGAGCAGCGCGTCCCGCAGGTCGTTGCGGAGCGGGACGCCGGAACGGTCGTCGGCCTTGGCGAGGACCAGCGCGGCGACCGGCAGCAGCAGCGCGCCGACGAGCATCAGGGTGAAGGCGGCGCCGCCGTGCGCGAAGACGAACTTGCCGTTCTCCAGGCGGTGCGGGCCGATCGCCGCGGCGACCAGCGGGGCGACCAGCGCGCCGAGCGCCACGCAGACCCGGACCACCGCGTGCAGGTGCTCGGTGGTCCGCGCGCGGCGGTACTCCTCGGCCTCCTGGTCGAGCAGGGTGTGCCCGGTGTTGGCCGCGACGCCCGCGCCGACACCGGCCAGCGCGACGATCAGGACCACGGTGGTGACGTCCGGGACGAGCCCGGCGGCCAGCAGCGCGACGCCGGTGAAGGCGATCGCCAGCGCGAGCAGCCGACGCCTGGACAGCGTCACGAGCACCTTCGGGGCGGTGCGGATGCCGACGACGACACCGCCGGTCAGCCCGAGGACCAGCAGGCCGTACAGGACGGGGCCGCCGCCCAGTTCCTTGGCGTGCAGCACGGCGACGGCGACGGCGGCGGCGATCGCGCCCGCGACGGACGCCGAGGCGAGGACGAGCAGCGGGATCGTGCCCGTGCGGCCCTTGTCGATGTCGTTGCCCGACTTGGGGCGGCGCAGCCCCTCCAGCGGGGAACGCGCGCGTGGCGTGCGCGACGCCGGGAGCTCCAGGAACGTCAGCACCGAGAGGGACGCGGCGAACAGCCCGGCCGCCACATAGGAGGCCAGCGCCGCCTGGTGCTGGGCGAACCAGTCGATCCCGGCGCCCAGCAGGTTGTTGACGAGGGACGCGGCGACGAGCGCGGCGGCGGCGAGCGGCACGGCCACGAACCCGGTGCGCAGGGAGAGCCGGCGCAGCGCGTCCAGATGGTCGGGCAACGGCCGTACCGTCGCGCCCTCCAGCGGCGGGGCGGGCAGCAGCGCGGGGGCCGCGCTCTCCCGGCAGACCGTCCAGAAGCGCTCGGCGACCCCGGTCACGAAGGCCGTGACCAGCAGGACGGCCGGCGCGTCGTCCGGCGTCCAGTCGATCCACAGGGGCGCGATGAGGAGCAGCACGGCCCGCAGCCCGTCGACGCCGACCATCGTCCACCGGCGGTCGAGTGGGCCCTCCTGCGAGGTGAGCGAGGCGAGCGGGCCGAGAAGCACCGCCCCGAAGAGGATCGTCGCGAAGATCCGCACGGCGAAAACGGTCGCCACTGCGAACGCCACGCCGCGGTAGCCGCCGCCGAAGGCTCCCTCGGCGATGGCTGCCTGGAGGACGAGGAGGACCACCACCAGCAGGGCGAGGATGTCGCCGACTCCGCCCACGAGTTGGGCGCTCCACAGCCGCTTCAGTTGCGGTTCGCGCAGCAAGGCGCGGACGGCACGCTCGCGGGAGTCCGCGACCAGTGCGTCGTCGGGGGCCGGGTGGTGGGCCGTTGGCTGCTCGGCTCGCGTCATGCTTTCAGCCTATCGGCAGCCACTGACAACCAGTCGTACCTGTCCGAACGTACGCACGCCCCGACACCAAAGCGTTGTCGGGGCGTTCTTTTCGCGAACGGTTCCGTCACGCAACCAGCCCGACCCGGACCGATTCCACTCAGGCCCGATCGCCTTCCGCTCAGGACCAGCCATCCGGTCAGGACCAGCCGTCCGGACCAACCGGTCATACGGATCGTGCGGCGCCGCAGTCCAAGGGAAGACCCACCGCCCGCGCCCCCTGACAACGGCTCGCGCCCCTGACAACTCCGCGGCCCCGCCGCCCACCTGATCCGGAGGTCAGGGGGCGGCGGGGCCGCGGGGCCGGGAATCGGCGGGGCGAGCGAACCGCCTCAGTCCTCCGCGGACTTGGCGGCGGTCGCCTTCTTGGCGGTCGTCGTCTTCTTGGCCGTCGTCGACTTCGCCGTGGTCTTCTTGGCCGCCGTCGCCTTCTTGGCCGGGGCGGCCTTCTTCGCGGCGGTCTTCTTGGCGGCCGTCTTCTTCGCGGGCGCCTTCTTGGTCGTCTTCTTCGCCGGGGTCTTCGCCCGCTTCTCGACGAGGAGTTCGAATCCGCGTTCCGGGGTGATCTCCTCGACGCTGTCGCCTGAGCGCAGGGTCGCGTTGGTCTCCCCGTCGGTGACATACGGACCGAACCGGCCGTCCTTCACTACCACCGGCTTCCCGCTGACCGGGTCCTCGCCCAGCTCCTTCAGCGGCGGCTTGGCGGCGGCGCGGCCCCGCTGCTTGGGCTGGGAGTAGATCTCCAGCGCCTCTTGCAGGGTGATCGTGAAGAGCTGGTCCTCGGTCTGCAAGGACCGCGAGTCCGTGCCCTTCTTCAGGTACGGGCCGTAGCGGCCGTTCTGCGCGGTGATCTCCACGCCCTCCGCGTCCACGCCGACGACACGCGGCAGCGACATCAGCTTGAGCGCGTCCGCCAGCGTGACCGTGTCCAGGGACATGGACTTGAAGAGGGACGCGGTGCGCGGCTTGACGGCGTTCTTCCCGGTCTTCGGGGTGCCCTCGGGGAGCACCTCGGTGACATAGGGGCCGTAACGGCCGTCACGGGCGATGATCTGGTGCCCCGACTCGGGGTCGGCGCCCAGCTCGAAGTCGCCGCTCGGCTTGGCGAGCAGTTCCTCGGCGTGCTCGACGCTCAGCTCGTCCGGCGCCAGGTCCTCGGGCACGTCGGCGCGCTGGTGGTTCTCGGAGTCCTTCTCGCCGCGCTCGATGTAGGGGCCGTACCGGCCGACCCGCAGCACGATGTCGTTGCCCACCGGGAACGACGACACCTCGCGCGCGTCGATCGCGCCCAGGTCGGTCACCAGTTCCTTGAGGCCGCCGAGGTGGTCGCCGTCGCCGTTGCCCGCGTCGGCCGCCACACCGGCGACCGTGCCCTCGCCGAAGTAGAAACGCTTCAGCCACGGCACGGACTTCGCCTCACCGCGCGCGATGCGGTCGAGGTCGTCCTCCATCCTGGCGGTGAAGTCGTAGTCGACGAGCCGCCCGAAGTGCTTCTCCAGGAGGTTGACGACGGCGAAGGAGAGGAACGACGGGACGAGCGCCGTGCCCTTCTTGAAGACGTAGCCGCGGTCGAGGATGGTGCCGATGATCGACGCGTACGTCGACGGGCGGCCGATCTCCCGCTCCTCCAGCTCCTTGACGAGGCTGGCCTCGGTGTAGCGGGCCGGGGGCTTGGTGGCGTGCCCGTCGACCGTGATCTCCTCGGCGGTCAGCGCGTCGCCCTGGGCCACCTGCGGCAGGCGGCGCTCGCGGTCGTCCAGCTCCGCGTTCGGGTCGTCGGCGCCTTCGACGTAGGCCTTGAGGAAGCCGTGGAAGGTGATCGTCTTGCCGGAGGCGCTGAACTCGACGTCGCGGCCGTCGGACGCGGTGCCGCCGATCTTGACCGTGACGCTGTTGCCGGTCGCGTCCTTCATCTGGGAGGCGACGGTCCGCTTCCAGATCAGCTCATACAAACGGAACTGGTCGCCCGTCAGGCCGGTCTCGGCCGGGGTGCGGAAGCGGTCGCCCGAGGGACGGATCGCCTCGTGCGCCTCCTGGGCGTTCTTGACCTTGCCGGCGTACGTGCGCGGCTGGGGCGGCAGGTAGTCGGCGCCGTACAGCTGGGTGACCTGGGTGCGGGCGGCGGTGATCGCCGTGTCGCTGAGGGTCGTGGAGTCCGTACGCATGTAGGTGATGAAGCCGTTCTCGTACAGCTTCTGGGCCACCTGCATCGTCGCCTTCGCGCCGAAGCCGAGCTTGCGGCTGGCCTCCTGCTGGAGCGTCGTCGTACGGAACGGGGCGTACGGCGAGCGGCGGTACGGCTTGGACTCGACGGAGCGGACGGCGAACCGGGTGTCCGCCAGGGCGGCGGCGAGCGCACGGACGTTCGCCTCGTCGAGGTGGAGGATCTGCTCGCTCTTGAGTTGTCCCAGGGAGTCGAAGTCGCGGCCCTGCGCGACCCGCCTGCCGTCGACGGTCTGGAGGCGCGCGACCAGCGACGACGGGTCCGACGAGTCCCCCGCGCGGCCGGTCGCAAAGGTGCCCGTCAGGTCCCAGTACTCAGCAGAACGAAAAGCGATGCGCTCGCGTTCCCGTTCCACCACGAGCCGGGTGGCGACGGACTGGACACGCCCGGCGGACAGCCGCGGCATGACCTTCTTCCACAGGACCGGCGAGACCTCGTAGCCGTAGAGGCGGTCGAGGATGCGGCGGGTCTCCTGCGCGTCGACGAGCTTCTGGTTGAGCTGACGCGGGTTGGCGACGGCCGCCCGGATCGCGTCCTTGGTGATCTCGTGGAACACCATGCGCTTGACCGGGATCTTCGGCTTGAGGACCTCCTGGAGGTGCCAGGCGATCGCCTCGCCCTCCCGGTCCTCATCGGTGGCGAGGAAGAGCTCGTCGGAGTCCTTGAGGAGGTCCTTGAGCTTCTTGACCTGCGCCTTCTTGTCGGCGTTGATCACATAGATCGGCTGGAAGTCGTGTTCGACGTCCACACCGAGGCGACGGACCTCGCCGGTGTACTTCTCGGGCACCTCCGCGGCGCCGTTCGGAAGGTCGCGGATGTGCCCGACGCTCGCTTCGACTACGTAGCCGGGGCCGAGGTAGCCCTTGATCGTCTTCGCCTTGGCAGGCGACTCGACGATGACGAGTCGACGCCCGCCCTGTGCGGTCTCGCTGGTCGGGGACAACTTCGCTCTTCTCTCCGGTCGGTGCTGTGGCCTCCCCAGGCCTTCGTCCCGGGGTCGGGTCATGGTGTCGCTGCGGAGTGTGACGGTACATCCCGCCCCCGTGTCAAACGGGAAAAGCCCGCAACGGCCACTCGAACGGTAACCCGACTACCGCCATTCCTGCCGCCCGGAGTACCCACCGGCCTGTTCGAGCCGATCCGGACGATCACGATCTGGCGGTGGCGCCCCAGCTCGGCGCGGTCCTTCAGAGTCGCGTGAAGCACCACGCGGAGAGGATCAGCGCGATCAGCGCGAAGAGGCTCGCGAGGGTCAGGGATGCGACGGGGTTCACATCGTGCGCGACGGGCTCGCCCTGCCGCGCCCGGACCCCGGTCCACACCAGCAGCGCGCCTCCGAACAGGGCGAACACCGCGCCCGCGAAGATCGCCGGTCCGCTCTCCATGGCTCCCCTGCCCCTTTTCTCCCCGTCGACACGCACCTCGCCCGGGCAGACTGGCACGCACGGACGGCGCCCCGGCGAACCAGAGGTGAACGCACCACCGCCACCCCCTGCCCCACGCCCCCCAACCCGCTGGTCGTACGCCCCCGCGCCCGAGGGAACGCCCCCTGAGCACCGGCTCCCTCCCGGCCGACTCCGCACGCCCTTCCCGTTCCCCCGCACGCCAACGGCCATGACGGCACCGTCACGCCACCCACCCCGCCGGTCCACGCCCCCCACCCGCGCGCGTGCCCACGGCGCGCACGCCCCGCCCGCAACGTGCTCCATCGCGCGCATGCCTCCACCGCGCGCGTGCCCCACCGCCCCCAGCGCCCAAGGCACCCGGCACCTCACACCCCCGCCAGGATGTTGGCCGATTTCCCCCCTGCCGACCATGCCGCCCCGGGGCGCACACCAGCCCGCCGCGAGCCCACCTGCCCCGGCCCCCACTGGCCCCGAGCCCGACGCCCACACGCGCACGTGCCCCGGCACCCGCTGCTCCCGGGCCCACGCGCACGTGCCCCGGCATCAGTCAGCCCCGGAGCCCCAGCGCCGCCGCCCGGGCCCCGCGCCCGCCCGCATCAGCCCACCCCGGCACGAGTGCCCGACCCGGCGCCCGGCTCCCCCTGTACCGCGCCCTCCCGCGCGCCCCTCCCGCTCCCTGCCCGCTCCCCTCACGCCGGTTCGAGGAAGCCCTGTTCCACGAGGACGCGGAGCTGGGCGGGGGTGCGGTCGCGCAGCAGGATCGGGTCCTCGCCGACCAGTTGGGCGATGGCGTCCAGGATGCGACCGGCGCTCAGCGAGCCGTCGCACACGCCTGCGAAGCCCGCGGCGACCGTGTCCACCTTGGTCGCCCGCCGCATCCCCCGGTGCTGGCGCAGCACGACGTGCTCGGGGTCCTCGGCGCCGGGCAGCCCGACCTGCTCCTGGACGACCTCGGCGGCGAGCCTGAAGTGGCCTTCGAGCAGGGCGGCGTCGTCATGGACGCGCAGGTAGTCGAGGCGGTCGAAGTGCGCGCGGACGGTGTCCCCGAGCGGCTGCTCGATCGAGTGCGGCCACTCCTCCACGGTGACCGACGGCTCGGCGGCGTCGCTCCTGCGCAACGTGATCCACCCGAAGCCGACCGCCTTCACCTTGCGCGCCTCGAACTCGTCCAGCCACGCGTCGTACAGCGCCTGGTACGCGGCCGAGTCCCCCTGGTGGTCCCCGGCGTCGCGCAGCCACAGCTCGGCGTACTGGGTGACGTCCTGCACCTCGCGCTGCACGATCCAGGCGTCGCAGCCGCGCGGCACCCACGCGCGCAGCCGGTCCTGCCACTCCTCCCCCTCCACGTGCTGCCAGTTGGCGAGGAACTGCGCGAACCCGCCCCGGCTCAGCCGCTCCCCCGCCTGCTGAACGAGCGTGCGGCACAGATCGTCCCCGCCCATCCCGCCGTCCCGGTAGGTGAGTCGCGCGCCCGGCGAGATGACGAACGGCGGGTTGGACACGATGAGGTCGTACGTCTCGCCGTCCGCGACCGGCTCGAACAGCGACCCCTCGCGCAGATCGGCGGCGGGCGCGCCGGAGAGCGCCAGGGTGAGGGCGGTGATATGCAGCGCGCGCGGGTTGAGGTCGGTCGCCGTCACGCGCGTGGCGTGGCGGGTGGCGTGCAGCGCCTGGATGCCGGAGCCGGTGCCGAGGTCGAGGGCGGCCGGGACCGGCGTGCGGACGGTGATGCCGGCCAGCGTCGTGGAGGCACCGCCGACGCCCAGGACGACCCCCTCGGCGCGGTTGCCGATCCCGCTGGCGCCGCCGACCGCGCAGCCCAGGTCGGAGACGATGAACCAGTCCTCGCCGTCGGGTCCGCCGTAGGGCCGCACGTCGACGGTCGCGGCGACCTCGTCGTCGCCGACGGTGGTGAGCCAGCCGCTCTCCAGGCACTCGGCGACGGGCAGGACGTCGGCCACGCGTGCGTGCGGCGCGGGCTGCCGCAGCAGGAAGAGCCGGACGAGCACCTCAAGCGAGGTGTCCCCGCGGGTCGCCCGGAGCGCGGGCACGGTCTCGCTGCGGGCCAGCGCCGCGTACGCGGGGGCGCCGAGCAGATCGAGCAGACCGTCGGCGGTGAAGGACGCGGCCAGGAAGGCGTCCCGCAGCCGGGCGGCTGTCTCGGGGCGGTCGGAGGCGGGCAGGACGGGCAGGGAGGACAGACCGGAATCACTCACGCTCCCCATTGTGTCCGCTCCCACTGACATCGCGAACGCCCACACGAGCCGACGAGGCACACGCGCGTACGCCGTCGGAAGCGCCCGTCCGACACCCGCACGCGCGAAAGCCTCGGTACGCGCGGGTACCGAGGCTTTCGGGGTCTGCCGGACCGTTCTCCGTGCCGGGTTCGTTCCGCCCGGGAACGTCAGGTGGCCGACGGGGCCGGGGCCGACGCGCTCTTGCAACTGGCCTGCTTGGCCATCGCCTTGCCGACGTCGCCCTCTTCCAGTGCCTTGAGGGCGTCGTTGCCGGTCTTGCCCAGCTTGTCGAGGCCGGTGGCGATGCCCTTGAGACCGTCGGCGAACTTCGCCTGGTCCTTGGTGTCGAGGTCTTCGACCTGCTTCTTCAGGGAGGCGTACGCCGAGGCGATGCCGTCGAGTTCCTTGACGGCGTCCTTCTGCTTCTTCGCACCGTTCTCGACGTCGGGAGCGCCGGCCTTCTGCACGGCCGCACCGATCGCCTTGTACGCGTCCGACATGTCCTGGAAGGCCTGGACGTCTGCTTTCTTGACGTCCTTCGCCGGGCTGTTCTCGGAACTCTCCTTCTGGATCGCGGCGTTCGCGGCCTCGATCTTCTTGGCCTGCGGCTGGACCGCGTCGCAGACCTGCTTGGCCCAGGCGTCCAGCTTGTCGTTGCTGTCGTCACTGCTGCCGCATCCCGACAGTGCCAGTACCAGTACCGCCCCGCCGGACAGTGTGGCCGCGAGCTTCTTGTTCACCGGATTGGTCCCTTCCATGGCTCTGAGCCCCCGGACCCTACACGGCAGACGCCCGCCCCCTGCCGCCCAGCCATCCGGTAGGCCCCTTATTGCAGCCATTTGCACCAAGAGAGAGAAGCCTCACGGCGAGGGCCGCGACACCGGCCGGGCGGACGACGCGTCAACACGCGCCGCCCGCCCGCCTCTTGGGCCGTTCCGCCGCCCGGCAGCCGCTGTTCCCGGCCGCCGGAGGCCCGTCGGAGCCGCCTACGAAACGGCCGCCCGGTCCGCCGACTTGGTGCCCTGCCCGGCGTCCGGGTCGTCGCCGACGGCGATTCCGCGCCGTTTGGAGACATACACGGCGCCGACGATGACCATCAGGGCGAGCGCGGCGACCAGAATCCGCAGTCCGAGGCTCCGGTCCGCCCCGTAGGAAAACTTGATCACTGCCGGGGCGATGATCAGTGACACCAGGTTCATGACCTTCAGGAGCGGGTTGATCGCGGGCCCCGCGGTGTCCTTGAAGGGGTCGCCGACCGTGTCGCCGATCACCGTCGCGGCGTGGGCGTCGCTGCCCTTGCCGCCGTGGTGGCCGTCCTCGACGAGCTTCTTGGCGTTGTCCCACGCGCCGCCGGAGTTGGCGAGGAACACGGCCATCAGCGCGCCCGTGCCGATCGCGCCCGCGAGATAGGCGCCCAGCGCGCCGACGCCGAGCGTGAACCCGACGAAGATGGGCGCCAGCACGGCGAGCAGCCCCGGCGTGGTCAGCTCCCGCAACGCGTCCTTGGTACAGATGTCGACGACTTTGCCGTAGTCGGGTTTCTCGCTGAAGTCCATGATCCCGGGCTTCTCGCGGAACTGCCGCCGCACCTCGTAGACCACCGCGCCCGCCGACCGCGACACGGCGTTGATCGCGAGGCCCGAGAAGAGGAAGACGACCGCGGCGCCCGCGATGAGCCCGACGAGGTTGTTGGGCTGCGAGATGTCCATGGACAGGGTCAGCGGCGAGCCCGGGCCGCTGAGTCTCTGGCCCACGTCGGCCGCGCCGGTCGTGATCGCGTCCCGGTACGACCCGAAGAGCGCCGCCGCCGCCAGGACGGCGGTGGCGATGGCGATGCCCTTGGTGATGGCCTTGGTGGTGTTGCCGACGGCGTCCAGGTTGGTGAGCACCTGCGCACCGGCGCCCTCGACGTCGCCGGACATCTCGGCGATGCCCTGCGCGTTGTCGGAGACCGGCCCGAAGGTGTCCATGGCGACGATCACACCGACCGTGGTGAGCAGCCCGGTGCCGGCCAGCGCCACCGCGAACAGCGCGAGCATGATCGACGTTCCGCCGAGCAGGAACGCCCCGTACACGCCGAGGCCGATCAACAGGGCGGTGTAGACGGCCGATTCGAGCCCCAGGGAGACACCGGCGAGGACGACGGTGGCCGGGCCGGTGAGCGAGGACGTGCCGACGTCGCGGACCGGGCGGCGGTTGGTCTCGGTGAAGTAGCCGGTCAGCTGCTGGATGAGGGCGGCGAGGACGATGCCGATCGCCACCGCGACCAGCGCGAAGATCCGCGGGTCGCCGTCCTTCGCCCTGATCGCCGCGTCGCTGACGCCGTGCAGACCGGCGTAGCTGCCGGGGAGGTAGACGAAGACGGCCACCGCGACCAGGGCGAGCGAGATCACCGCGGAGACGAAGAAGCCTCGGTTGATCGCGGACATGCCGCTGCGGTCGGACCGGCGCGGGGCGACCGCGAAGATGCCGATCATGGCGGTGAGCACACCGATCGCCGGCACCAGCAGCGGAAGGGCGAGCCCGTAGTCGCCGAAGGCCGCCGTGCCGAGGATCAGCGCGGCGACCAGCGTCACGGCATACGACTCGAAGAGGTCGGCGGCCATGCCCGCGCAGTCCCCGACGTTGTCGCCCACGTTGTCGGCGATGGTCGCGGCGTTGCGCGGATCGTCCTCCGGGATGCCCTGTTCGACCTTGCCGACCAGGTCGGCGCCGACGTCGGCGGCCTTGGTGAAGATGCCGCCGCCCACCCTCATGAACATGGCGATGAGGGCGGCGCCGAGGCCGAACCCCTCCAGCACCTTCGGCGCGTCGGCCGCGTACACCAGCACCACGCAGGAGGCGCCCAGCAGCCCGAGCCCCACCGTGAACATGCCGACGACGCCGCCCGTACGGAAAGCGATCTTCATCGCCCGGTGGGCGACGGCGGTGAGATCCTTTTCCGGTTCACCCGCCGCCGGAGTCGCTTCCCGGGCCGCCGCGGCGACGCGCACATTACTGCGCACGGCGAGCCACATCCCGATATAGCCGGTGGCCGCCGAGAATCCGGCGCCGATCAAGAAGAACAGTGATCGTCCGATGCGCTGATTCCAGTCGCCCGCGGGCAGCAACAGGAGCAGGAAGAACACGACGACGGCGAATACGCCGAGGGTGCGCAACTGCCGTGCCAGATAGGCGTTCGCGCCTTCCTGGACGGCCGCCGCGATCTCCTTCATCCGGTCGGTGCCCTCGCCGGCCGCGAGCACCTGACGCACCAGGACGCCCGCCACCACGAGGGCGGCCAGCGCGACGACCGCGATGACCACCACGATGATCCGGTTGTCGTCGGTCAGTACCGCTGCCGCGAGGGATGTGGAGTGATCCAACTGCCGAGAGACGGAAAGCCCCGCCATTCGTCCTCCTTGACGCTTGGACTGAGCTCAAGACGTGGACGGATTGTAGGGAGCGGAACCTGATCAATACAGGGCACGGCAAAGGGAATTGGCCTTCATTCGCCATCGGCAAATGATCGACGTCCGGTTGCGCGACCATAATGCGGTAACGCCCCGGAGGCATGGACGCCGACATCAACTCCTATATGGGCACCACTATGCAGCGTGATCACAGCATCGGCCATTCGAACCCGAATGATCGCCGGCGGTCGTGAATTCCTTCACGAATTCGGCGGCGGCCGGAAAAGACTCAGGGCCCCGCGTCGGCAGGGCCCTGGACAGTGCGTGCGTACGACGCCGGCTCGGCGTCAGGCGACCGGCACGATGTGCGGGGTGGTCGGCCAGGTCATACGGATCGACCCGCCGTGCTCCCCGGCGGTGACCTCGACGTCGTCGACGAGGCCGCTGATGACCGCGAGGCCCATCTCGTCCTCCTCGGTATCGACGTCGTCCCCGGCGGCGCCCGGTCCACCGGCACCGGGGGTCGAGCGGGGTGCCTCGTCGCCGACCTCGATGGAGAACTGTTTCTCCTCCTCGATCAACAGCACCTGGATCGGCGCGTCGATGCCGCCGTTCTGGTGCAGTCCGACGGCTCGGCTACAGGCCTCGCCGACCGCGAGCCTGACCTCGTCGAGGACGGCCTCGTCCACTCCGGCCCTGCGCGCCACCGCTGCCGCCACCAGACGGGCGGTCCTGACGTGCTCGGGCAACGCGCTGAAGCGGAGCTCGACGGTGGCCATGCATCCCCCTCGAAACTACGGGACGTGCTGTCGGGGGGCCGGGCCACCGAACGCCCGGACCCCCTCGCTGGACTTCTTCCGCCCGGTCGCGGTGGTGCCGTTCCCGGGCCGGCGGTCAGTCGGTGGCCGCCACCGCGTCGTCGACCGAGGTGTGGATCGGGAACACCTTGGTGAGACCGGTGATACGGAAGATCTTGAGAATGCGCTCCTGGTTGCAGACCAGGCGCAGCGAGCCCTCGTGGGCACGCACCCGCTTCAGTCCGCCGACCAGCACGCCGAGCCCGGTGGAGTCGAGGAAGTCGACGCCCTCCATGTCCACGACGAGATGAAAATTCCCGTCGTTGACCAGCTCGACCAGCTGCTCACGCAGCTTGGGCGCGGTATATACGTCGATTTCGCCACCGACCTCGACGACCGTACGATCGCCGACGGTACGGGTCGACAGGGACAGGTCCACGGTTCCTCCAGCACCTTGCTATCGAGCGGTCGTCCCTCGGGACACCTCGGCGGAGCCCCCGGAACGGTTCGCCAGCCGCGATGGCATTCAATCACTTACCGGCGGGCCCGCACGACGCCTTGGTCCCATTGTCCGTCACGCCAGTGACACACTCGGTGCCAATGGCCAAGAATCACCGACCCGAAAGATCCCCGACGGACCCCGTTTCCCGGCTCGCACCGGGCACGATCCTGGGCCGACTCGCCTCCGGGCCGAGCCGGGCTTCGCGCATCACCCATACGGAGCACTTGCCCCCGCGGGCGGGTCGTCATGCCGTCTGGCCTGACCGGATTCGGGCCGAAGTGATCGCCGCGGTCCAGGTCGCCGGCATCGAACACCCCTGGGCCCACCAGGCACAGGCCGCCGAACACGCCCTGGACGGCGATTCGGTGATCGTCGCCACCGGCACGGCGTCGGGGAAGTCCCTGGCGTACCTCACGCCCGTCCTGTCGGCCCTCCTGGACGGCTCCGAGGCGCCGAACGGCCGTGGCGCCACCGCCCTCTACCTCGCCCCGACCAAGGCGCTCGCCGCCGACCAGTTGCGTTCCGTGAAGGAACTTTCACAACCGCTGGGAAACGCGGTCCGCCCCGCGGTCTACGACGGTGACACCCCGTTCGAGGAACGCGAGTGGGTCCGCCAGTACGCCAACTACGTCCTGACCAACCCGGACATGCTGCACCGGGGCATACTCCCGTCCCACCCCCGCTGGTCCTCCTTCCTGAAGTCGCTCCAGTACGTCGTCATCGACGAATGCCACACCTACCGGGGTGTCTTCGGCTCGCACGTCGCCCAGGTGCTGCGTCGGCTGCGCCGCCTGTGCGCCCGGTACGGCGCCTCCCCGGTCTTCCTGCTGGCCTCCGCGACCGCCGCCGAGCCCGCGGTGTCCGCCCGCCGCCTGACCGGCCTGCCCGTGGTGGAGGTCGCCGACGACGCCTCACCACGTGGCGAACTGGTGTTCGCGCTCTGGGAGCCCCCGCTCACCGAGCTCCACGGCGAGAAGGGCGCCCCGGTCCGCCGCACCGCCACCGCCGAGACCGCCGACCTGCTGACCGACCTCACCGTGCAGGGCGTCCGCTCGGTCGCCTTCGTCCGCTCCCGGCGCGGCGCCGAACTGATCGCCCTCATCGCCCAGGAACGCCTCGCCGAGGTCGACCGCTCGCTGGCCCGGCGGGTGGCCGCATACCGCGGCGGCTACCTCCCCGAGGAGCGCCGCGCCCTCGAACAGGCCCTGCACTCCGGCGAACTCCTCGGCCTCTCCGCCACCACCGCCCTGGAACTCGGCATCGACGTCTCCGGCCTCGACGCCGTGCTGATCGCCGGGTACCCGGGCACGCGCGCGTCCCTGTGGCAGCAGGCGGGCCGCGCGGGACGGGCCGGGCAGGGCTCCCTCGCCGTCCTGGTGGCCCGCGACGACCCCCTGGACACCTTTCTCGTCCACCACCCCGAGGCGCTGTTCGAACGGCCCGTGGAGTCCACGGTCCTGGACCCGGACAACCCGTACGTCCTCGCTCCGCACCTGTGCGCCGCCGCCGCGGAACTCCCGCTGACCGAGGAGGACCTCACCCTCTTCGGCCCGGCTGCGGCCGGACTCCTGCCCCAGTTGGAGGCCGCGAAGCTGCTGCGCCGCCGCACGAAGGCCTGGCACTGGACGCGCCGGGAACGGGCCGCCGACCTCACCGACATCCGTGGCGAGGGCGGACCGCCGGTCCAGATCGTCGAGAACGGCACCGGCCGCCTCCTCGGCACCGTCGACGCGGGGTCCTCGCACACGACCGTCCACGAGGGCGCGGTCCATCTGCACCAGGGCCGCACCTATCTGGTGCGCTCACTGGACCTGGACGAGTCCGTCGCCCTGGTCGAGCGGGCCGACCCGGCGTATTCGACGGTCGCCCGCGACACGACGGCCATCTCCGTCCTGGAGACCGACACCGAGATCCCGTGGGGCGACGGCCGCCTCTGCTACGGCTCCGTCGAGGTCACCAACCAGGTCGTCTCCTTCCTGCGTCGACGTGTCCTCACCGGCGAGGTGCTCGGCGAGACCAGACTCGACCTCCCTCCTCGTACCCTGCGCACCCGCGCGGTGTGGTGGACGGTCACCGAGGACCAGTTGGACGAGGCCCGGATCAACCCGGAGATCCTCGGCGGTGCCCTGCACGCCGCCGAGCACGCCTCCATCGGCCTGCTGCCCCTCTTCGCGACCTGCGACCGCTGGGACATCGGCGGCGTCTCGATCCCCCTGCACCCCGACACCCTCCTCCCCACGGTCTTCGTCTACGACGGCCATCCCGGCGGCGCGGGCTTCGCCGAGCGTGCCTTCCACACCGCCCACGCCTGGCTCACCGCCACCCGTGAGGCCATCGCCGGCTGCGAGTGCGACGCCGGCTGCCCGTCCTGCATCCAGTCCCCCAAATGCGGCAACGGCAACGACCCCCTCCACAAACGAGGCGCCATCCGCCTCCTCACCACACTCCTGCGGCACGCCCCGGCCCAGCCCGTGCCCTCACCTCCGCCCTGAACGGGCCCCCGCCCGAACCCACCGTCACATCCGACACATCGCCGACGACCACGCACCGCACGAGCCGCGCGCCCTGGGCCCGGGCCACCCGGTCGGCCCGGGCGCAGGCCTCCGGGGCGCCCCTGGCCCAGTGGTCCGCCGCCGCCAGCGCCGCCATGTCCGCACCGGCGGCGGCACGGTGCCGGGTCACCGCGGCCTGCCCCACGGCCAGTACGCCCCCGAACACCACACACAGCAGGGTGATCGCGCCGACGCTCCAGACAGTGGCGGAGCCCCGGTCGGCCCCCGTCACGCCCCGCACCCTCCTCACCGTTCGCCCTCCACTCCGACCTCGGCGTCCTCGGCCGCCGCGACCGCTTCCTCCCGCACCTCGAACGGCAGAGCGCCCAACCCGCGCGGCCGGGCCACGACGACCACGCGGACCTGCTCCCCCTCCCGGCCGATCGTGACCTTGGCGTCGCGCGGCGCGACCTCCCGGGTCACCCGGACGACGGCTTCGTGCGGGTCCTGCCGGGCCGCCGCCCGGGCTCCCGCGCTGGCCGCGTCCACGCACTGAATCCGCGTGACGACCATCAACAGGCCCCACAGCAGCGCCAGTACGAACATCACCAGCACGGGCAGCACCATGGCCGACTCCGCCGTCACGAACCCGGCGTCGTGCCGCCGCTCACATCCCCGCATCGAGCGCCCGCTTCACGATCGCCTGCAACTCGGCGCTGACCGCCCCGCTGGTCACCACCTTGTAGAGCACCACCGCGAACGCCACCGCCGCCACGATGCCCATCGCGTACTCCGAAGTGACCATCCCCGCGTCCCGTCGTGCCCCGCGCGTCCCGCACACCAGGGCGCACCACCGCGCCCGCACCGCCTGGTACATCTCAACCCCCATGAAGATCAGTTCCGTTGGTCTCACCACCTGCCGCCGAACCCGCTGATTCGGCCCGGCGTCAGTCCTTGCCGCCCGCTCCCGTGCCGCCCGTCATCGACCACCCCCTCCCAGCGCCCCGCCCGCGAGGCCGATCACCACGGGCACGATGCCCACCGCGATGAACGCGGGCAGGAAGCACAGTCCGACCGGTGCCGTGACCATGACGGCGGCCCGTCTGGCCCGGGCCGTCGCGGTGCGGGTCCAGTCGGCGCGGGCGTCCGCCGCCAGCCGGGTCACCGGTCCCGCAGCGGGCAGCCCGGACTCACCGGCCCGCTCAAGCAGCCGGGCCAGCCCGCCCGCGCCGGGCAGCGCGCCGAGCCGTTGCCAGGCCTCGGACGGTTCCCCGCCGAGCCGCACCTCTGCCGCGCCCCGCGCCAACGCGTCCCCGACCGGGCCGCCCAGCGCCTCCCCGACGGCGTGCGCGGCAACGACGGGACCCGCACCGGCGGCGATGCACGCGGCCAACAGGTCGGCAGCCAGCGGTAGTTGATCCGCCGCCTCCCCCGCGTCGTACTCCGGGGCACCGCGCGCCCTCTGCCGTGCCCGCCACCACCACAACCCCGCCGCGGCCCCCACCCCCACGGCGACCCCGGCGACACCGCCGACCAGCACCCACCCGGCACCGGCCACCCCGGCCAATGGCGCCCACCGCCGGACGACCTCCCGCGCCTCGACCCGCACCTCACCGGGGACCGCCTCCGCGCCCGCCACCAGGTCGGCCAGTCGCCGCCGCACCCTGCGTTCCCACCGCGCGGCCACCCCTCTCCGCACCAGCCACCCGGCCCCGACCAACACCCCCAGGACCACCCCCACCCTGTGGACAACTTCCCCGCTCACCACACCGTCCTCCTCACACACCGCCACTGACCGCCTCCGCACAACGCCCCCGCACCCACCCCTTCGCCAACTCCGCCCCCGCCCGCGCCTCCGGTCCCCTTCGGCCCACCGACCCCGCATCACCCCGGCCTCCCGCCCCTCGCCAGACCCGCCCGTCTCCTCACCCCGGCCCCCAGTCCCCTTCACCGCCCCGCCCCGCCATCACCCGGGCCCCGCCCCTCACAAGTTCCGCCCGCCTCCCCTCACGCCGACCTGCCGCTCCCTTCATCCACCCCGGCTCGCCGTCACCCCGGCCTCCGCCCCTCGCCAGATCCACCCGCGCGCTCACCACCGCCGCCGCCCGCACCCTCCACCCGCCCCGCTGCCGCCGCAGCCCCCGACCTCCGCCCCTCACGAGTCCCGCCCGCATCGCCTCGCCTAGCCCCGGCCCCGCACGAGTCCCGCCCGCCCCCTCGGCGCCCCTCACCCCGCCTCCGCCCTCCGTACGATCCAGGTCGCCCAGCACATCCCGGCCGCCTCCAGTGCGCCGCCGGTGATCAGGCAGCCCAGGCCGGCGGCGGTGTGGAGCAGGACGTGCAGGGGGTCGGCGTTCAGGGCCGTGCCGAGGAGGAGGCCCAGGACGGGCAGCGCGGCCAGCATCAGGGCCGTCGATCGGGCGCCCGCCAACTGGGCGCGCAGGTCGGCACGTTGGTCCCGTTCCGCGCGCAACGCCCCTTCGAGCCGGTCGAGTCCGGCCGCGAGGCCCGCCCCCTGGTCCACGGCCACCCGCCAGCACGCCGCCAGGCCCCGCAGCCCCGCCGCGCCCGGCTCCCGTGCCGCCGAGGCCAACGCGCCCGGCACATCACCGCCGAACCGGGCCGCCGCGAGCACTGCGGGCTGCGCCTCACCGAGCCCGCCGGAGTCCCACGCCGCCCGCAGCAGCGCCTCCCCCGGCTGCCGTCCGGCCCGCACCTCCCCGGCGAGCGCCCCGCACAGGGCGATCACCGCGTCCCCCCGGCGCTCCCGTGCCGCACGGGCCGCCCGCGCGAGCCGCACCCGCCGCAGCACCGGCACCCCGGCCGCCCCCGCGACGACCGGCACCACCGAGGCGCCCAGCACCGCGAGCACAAGACCGGCCGCCAACGCCCACCACTCGGGCCCCAGTCGCCCCCGAACCCGCCGCAGTCCCGCCGCCAACTCCCCCCAGGGAGGCTGCCCGGCGCCCACCACGCCGCCGCCCGCGAGCAGCAACCGCGCCCGCCTGGCCCCCGAGTTCCACTCCCCGAACAGCCACACCGCCGCCCCGGCACACGCCATGGCCACCCCGGTCACCGTCACCGTTCCGCCTCCTGTTCCTCGTCGACGTCGAGGGCGTTCGCGTCCCGCAGCAACTCCCGCAACCGCCCCCACCCCGGCTCGCGGACGAACGCCCGCGTGCCCCATCGCAGCGCCGGTACCGTCCGCACCAGGCCGGTCGGGTCCCGCTCCAGGACGTGCACCTCGGCGATCCGCCGCCGCCCGGCCCGGTCCCGCACGAGATGCAGGACCACCGACAGCGCCGCGGCCAACTGGCTGTGCAGCGCGGCCCGGTCGAGCCCGGCCGCCGTGCCGAGCGCTTCCAGGCGGGCCGGTACGTCGGCCGCCGCGTTCGCGTGGACGGTGCCGCAGCCGCTGTGGCCGGTGTTCAACGCGGCGAGCAGATGAACGACTTCGGGCCCACGTACCTCGCCGACGACCAGTCGGTCGGGGCGCATCCGCAGGGCCTGCCGGACCAGGTCCTGGAGGGTGACGAGTCCGGCGCCCTCTTGGTTGGCGGGCCGGGTCTCCAGGCGGACGACGTGCGGATGGTCGGGGCGCAGCTCCGCCGAGTCCTCGGCGAGGACGACCCGTTCCCCCGGTCCGGCCAGTCCGAGCAGCGCGCTCAGCAGCGTCGTCTTCCCGGAGCCCGTGCCCCCGCTGATCAGGAACGACAGCCGGGCCTCCAGGAGCGCCCGCAGCAGCCGGTCCCCGCCGGGCGGCACGGTGCCCGCCGCGACCAGTTCGCCGAGCGTGAAGGCCTTCGGCCGGACCACCCGCAGGGCCAGACAGGCGCAGTCGACGGAGACCGGTGGCAGGACCGCGTGCAGCCGGGTCCCGTCGGGCAGCCGGGCGTCGACCCACGGCCGTGCGTCGTCCAGTCGTCGTCCGGCGACCGAGGCCAGCCGCTGGGCGAGGCGTCGTACGGCCGCCGCGTCCGGGAAGGCGACCGCGGTCAGCTCAAGGCCGCCGCCCCGGTCCACCCAGACCCGGTCGGGCGCCGACACCAGTACGTCGGTCACCGAGGGGTCGGCGAGCAGCGGCTCCAGCGGCCCGCTGCCGACCAGCTCGGAGCGCAACTGTTCGGCCGCGCCGAGGACTTCGGCGTCCCCGAGCACCCGCCCCTGGTGCCGCAGCGCCTGCGCCACCCGTGCGGGGGTCGGCTCGGCCCCGCTCTCGACCAGCCACTGCCGCACCCCGTCCAGCAGTCCGGGCGAGCCGTCCGCTCCGGCGCCCGCCGGATTCCGCTCCGCCCGTCGACGCGTCACCCCGGACCCGCTCACGCGTTCCCCGCCTCCATCAACGCCCGCTCCCAGAACCCCTTGCAGAAGCGGGCCAGTGGACCGCGCCCGGCCCCTCCCGGGGGCGTCCTGCCCTCGCCGGGGCGCAGCAGCCCCGACTCGACCGGTACCTCGCCGGCCAGCGGCAGCCCGAGCAGCCGGGCCACCTCACGGTCGTCGAGTCCGGGGGCGTAGGGCCCACGGACGGCGACCCTCAAGTCCCGTACGACCATGCCGATGACGGAGGCGATCCGCCCGGCCGCCGCGACGGCGCGCAGTTCGGCCGGGACGACGAGGAGACCGAGGTCGAGCTGGGCGAGAGCCTCCGCGACCCCCTCGTCGAGGCGGCGGGGCAGGTCGACGACGACCGTGCCGCCGCGCCGTCGGCCCGCGGCGAGCACCGCCCGGACGGCCTGCGGCGGGATGGTGACGCAGTCTCCTCGGTCCCAGCTGAGCACCCGTAGGGAGTGCAGTCGGGGCAGGGATTCCTCCAGGGCGCCGCCGCCGACCCGGCCGCGCGAGGCGGCGAAGGCGGGCCAGCGCAGCCCGTCGGCGGTCTCGCCGCCGAGGAGTACGTCGAGTCCGCCGCCCAGTGGATCGGCGTCCACGAGCAGGCTGCGCAGCCCCTCGCGGGCGGAGGTGACGGCGAGGGCGCACGCGAGCGTGGAGGCCCCGGCGCCGCCCCGCCCGCCGATCACGCCGACGGTGAGGGCGGGGCGGCCGACGCCCTCGGCCACGTCGGCGATGCGGTCGACCAGCCACTGTTCCCCGTCGGGAAGCATCAGGACGTGATCGGCGCCGATCTCGACGGCGCGGCGCCAGACGCCCGAGTCGTCCTGGTCGCGGCCGACCAGCACCACTCCCCTTCTGCGCGCGGCCCCGCGCACCCGCAGTGCGGCGTCGTCCCCGACCAGCACGAGCGGCGCCGCCTCCCACCTGCCCGCGCGCTCCGGCACGGTGGGGTGGACCTCGGGTGTCGCTCCGGCCGCGGCGCACAGCCGCAG
Source organism: Streptomyces sp. NPDC091279 (assembly GCF_044757465.1). NCBI lineage: Bacteria > Bacillati > Actinomycetota > Actinomycetes > Kitasatosporales > Streptomycetaceae > Streptomyces > Streptomyces sp. NPDC091279. The sequence goes on from NZ_JBIVVA010000003.1 coordinate 225,424, forward strand.
CAGGTCGTCGAGGAGTTGGACGTCCTCGGTGACGATCAGTGGTCCGGCCTGCCGCCCGGAGGCGGCGGGCGGTGGTTCGTGTGTGACGGCTCCTGCCATGGTCTGCGTCCCCCATCGCTGTGTCTGACGTGCCGCCCGTGCGGCCACGCGATTCCCAAAGGCGGGAAGAACCGGAAAAGCGGCCTCCCTATGCACGGCAGGTGGAAACCGGCCGAACCCCGTCCGACAAACCGGCTCCGGTCATGAACTCGGCGCGAGCCGGGCGGGTTGGGAATCACGATGAGGGGATCTCGGAAATGATGTGGATCTTGGTCGAAAACTGTGGATGACTCAGGTCCTGTGAATATCTCCGTCACCCATACCGGTGATGACCGCACCGCACCGGGCACCGCGCCCCGCCACCCCTTGCACACCCCTTGCGCGCCCCCGAAAAGCCTTCCGCAGAGCAGCAAATCAGTCACGCACAGTGACGGGTCGTGGGCATGCGAAAGGGGCGGCCGCAGCCGCCTCGGGACGGCTTCACAGCCGTTGGAGAGAGGAGAAAACCCACCCGGACGTGCGACGACCCCCGCCGGGGGGGAGAGCGGGGGTCGTCCCCACGGCCAGACTCGGGGGGGGGAGGAGTCGGGCCGGGTTCGCACGGTCGCGAACGATCCGTGACTTCCATGGTGTACCCGAGAGCCTTCTCAGGCAAACCCACGCGCCCCACCTTACGCCGAATGGGCTGCGCCTATGCTCGGGGTCGTGGATAACTGGTCCTTGCCCCGCGCGGCTGCCTTCTTCGACCTGGACAAGACGGTCATTGCCAAGTCGAGCACGCTCACCTTCAGCAAGTCGTTCTACCAAGGCGGTCTGATCAACCGCAGGGCCGCCTTGCGGGCCGCCTACGCACAGTTCGTCTTCCTCGTCGGCGGTATGGACCACGACCAGATGGAACGCACCCGCGAGTACCTCTCCGGGCTCGTGCGCGGCTGGAACGTCGAACAGGTCAAGGAGATCGTCGCCGAGACGCTGCACGATCTGATCGACCCGATCATCTACGACGAGGCCGCCTCCCTGATCGAGGAGCACCACACGGCCGGCCGTGACGTCGTCATCGTGTCGACGTCGGGCGCCGAGGTGGTCGAGCCGATCGGCGAACTGCTCGGCGCGGACCGCGTGGTGGCGACCCGCATGGTGGTCGGCGCGGACGGCTGCTTCACCGGCGAGGTGGAGTACTACGCGTACGGCCCGACGAAGGCCGAGGCGATCAGGGAGCTGGCCGAGTCCGAGGGGTACGACCTGGAGCGCTGCTACGCCTACAGCGACTCGGCGACGGATCTGCCGATGCTGGAGAGTGTCGGGCATCCGCACGCCGTGAACCCGGACCGGGCGCTGCGCCGCGAGGCCCTCACGCGCGCGTGGCCGATCCTGGACTTCCACCGCCCGGTGCGGCTCAAGCAACGCATCCCGTCGTTCTCCGTGCCGCCCCGCCCGGCGCTGGTCGCCGCCGCCGCGATAGGCGCCGCCGCGGCCACCGCGGGCCTCGTCTGGTACGCGAACCGGCGCCGCACGACGGCCCTCTGACAGCGCGCCGCCCGCTCACCGGGCAGCCGCGTCCGAAACCCGCCCGTTTCGCACCTGATTGAGCGGAAAAGTAAAGAACCGTAGGCAGGGGTTCCGCTTGCTGCGGTGCTGGAGTACAAAGGATGCAACGGCCCGCGAGACCAAGGACATCCGAGAGGATCACCTTCACCGACGCACAAGGCCCCACGGACCGCGCATGGACACCGGGCACCCACGCGACGTCGACCCGTCGATTACGGGCCAGCCGCACCAGGCACGGGCAGAGTCCCCGGCCTGATGGGCATATATCGAGGACGCTTGGTAACTCGGCCGACATGCTGGCGGCGGTACGCATCCCGTACCGCCGCAACCCTTTTCGGGCCCCCCGCGCGCGGGGGGCCTTTTCGCCGCCCTACGCCGCTCCGCGCCGGAGCGCCTCACACACGGCCGTCGACTCGCGTGCGCCCAGCTCGGCCGCGCGGGCGCAGTGGGCGATCCAGGCGGCCATGCCGTCGGGTGTGCCGGAGACATAGCCGTCGAGGGCCGCCAGATAGGCCGCGCGGCCCAGTTCGGCGTGGCCGACCTCCGCCGGGCAGACGGACTTCGGGTCGAGGCCGCTGCCGACCAGGACGATGCGTTCGGCGGTGCGCGCGACCAGGCCGTTGTGCGAGGTGAAGGGGCGCAGCGCGAGCAGTTCGCCGTGCACGATCGCGGCCGTCACCAGGGCCGGTGCCGCGCTGCCCGCGATGATCAGCTCGGACAGGCCCTCAAGGCGGCCGTGCACCTCGGCGGCGCTCGGCGCCGGCAGTTCGATGAGCGGCTCGTCGACGGGCTCGCCTTCCTGGCGCGGGCGGCCGATCTCGTCGGCCCGTCCCGCCGCGGCCACCAGATGCAGCCGGGCCAGCACCCGCAGGGGCGACTGCCGCCAGATGGACAGCAGTTGACCCGCCTCGGCGGTCAGCCGCAGCGCGGCGCCCACCACGCGCGCGTCGTCGTCACCGCTGAAGTCGGTGCGCCGACGCACCTCTTCGAGCGCCCAGTCGGCGCCGGACAGCGCGGCGGAACCGCGGGCTCCGCGCAGCGCCGCCTCGCCGGTGATCTCGTTGCTGCGGCGCCGCATGATGCGGTGCCCGTAGACCCGGTCCACGGACTTGCGCACGGACTCCACGGATTCGGGCACGCCGGGCAGTGAGCCCAGGGCCGCGAGCGGATCGGCGGTCGCGCCTGTCGTACTCATGAGTACGACCCTACGCACCCCGGCTGCCCGCCCCACGAAGGAGTGGTGTTCTTCACGAAGGCATGCCACGCAAAGCCACTGACCGACTACCCTTTGTGAACATGAAAATTGCTTTCGTCGGGAAGGGCGGCAGCGGGAAGACCACTCTGTCCTCCCTGTTCATCCGCCACCTCGCGGCCACCGGGGCGCCGGTCGTCGCCGTCGACGCCGACATCAACCAGCATCTGGGGGCCGCTCTCGGCCTGGACGAGACCCAGGCCGCCGCGCTGCCCGCGATGGGTGAGCGGCTGCCGCTGATCAAGGACTATCTGCGCGGCTCCAACCCCCGCATCGCCTCCGTCGAGACGATGATCAAGACGACCCCGCCCGGCGAGGGCTCCCGGCTGCTGCGGGTCAACGAGAACAACCCGGTCTACGACGCCTGCGCCCGGCCGGTGGAACTCGACGGCGGCGCCGTCCGTTTGATGGTCACGGGCCCCTTCACCGACGCCGACCTGGGGGTCGCCTGCTACCACTCCAAGACCGGAGCGGTGGAGCTGTGCCTGAACCACCTGGTGGACGGCCGGGACGAGTACGTCGTCGTCGACATGACGGCCGGCTCGGACTCGTTCGCCTCCGGCATGTTCACCCGCTTCGACATGACGTTCCTCGTCGCCGAACCGACCCGCAAGGGGGTTTCCGTCTACCGCCAGTACAAGGAGTACGCCCGTGACTTCGGCGTCGCCCTCAAGGTCGTCGGCAACAAGGTGCAGGGCGAGGACGACCTCGACTTCCTGCGGGCCGAGGTCGGGGACGACCTGCTGGTGACCGTCGGGCACTCGGACTGGGTGCGCGCCATGGAAAAGGGCCGCCCGCCCCGGTTCGAGTTCCTTGAGGACACCAACCGCCGTGCCCTGCGCGCCCTTCAGACCGCAGCGGACGCGGCGTACGAGCGGCGTGACTGGGAGCGCTACACCCGGCAGACCGTCCACTTCCATCTGAAGAACGCCGCCTCCTGGGGCAACGCGCGCACCGGGGCCGACCTGGCGGCGCAGGTCGACCCCGGGTTCGTGCTCCGCGAGGGCGTCACGGCCGACGTCTGACGGCGCCGAACGCCCCGGCGTTCACTGCTTGACGGCCGGTGCCCCGGGCACGCCCTTGGGAGCGGGGGCGGGCTGGGCCGACAGGAAGGGCGCCCAGCCCTGCTTCGGGGCCTGGCCGACCTTCAGGGACCGCAGCTTCGCCAGGGTCTGCGGGTCCTGGGCGTCCAGCCAGTCGGCCAGTTGCCGGAAGGAGACACAGCGGACGTCGGACTTGTTGCAGACGTTCTCGACGACCTCCTGGATGGCGTTCATGTACGTGCCGCCGTTCCAGGACTCGAAGTGGTTGCCGATGATCAGCGGCGCGCGGTTGCCGTCGTAGGCGCGCTGGAAGCCCTGGAGGAGGCCGTCGCGCATCTGGTCGCCCCAGTAGGCCTGCTTGTCGGGGTCGCCCTGGGTCTCGGTGCCGGACTGGTTGACCATGAAGTTGTAGTCCATGGTGAGCTGTTCGTAGGAGTGCCCGGGGAACGGCACGAGCTGCATGGACAGATCCCAGAGCCCTTCCTTCTTGCCGGGCCAGAGCTGGTTGTTGACGCCGCTGGTGTCGTAGCGGAAGCCCAGCTCGCGGGCGGCCTTCATGAAGTTCTTCTGGCCTTCGAGGCAGGGCGTGCGGGCGCCGACGAGTTCCTTGTCGTAGTCGAAGGGCAGCGGAGCCGCCTTCTTCATCCCGGAGTTGGTCTTCCAGGACTTCACGAAACGTTTCGCCTGAGCGATCTCGCTCTTCCAGTCCTCGACCGACCAGGTGCCGACGCCGCCCTCGGCGCCGCAGAAGTGGCCGTTGAAGTGGGTGCCGATCTCGTTGCCCTCCTGCCAGGCCAGGCGGAGTTGCTTGACGGTGTCGGCGATGCCCTGCTCGTCGTTGAAGCCGATGTCGGAGCGGCCCGGTGAGTGCTGTGGCGGCTTGTACTCGTCGCGCTTGTCCTCCGGCAGCAGGTACACGCCGCTCAGGAAGTAGGTCATCGTGGCGTGGTTGGCCTTGGAGACCTTCCTGAAGTGGGAGAACAGTTTCTGGCTGTCCTCCCCGGCGCCGTCCCACGAGAAGACGACGAACTGCGGTGGTTTCTGGCCGGGCTTGAGCCGCTCGGCCCGGGGCAGGTGCGGCTGCGCACCCGTGTACGCGGTGGAGCCGTCGCCGATCAGGCGGGTCACGCTCCCGGGAGCGTGACCCTGCTTGTCCTTCTGCGGACCGGGGGCGCCGGATGTGGTGTCGGAGCCGAGTCCGCAGCCGGCGAGCGACGCGGCGCAGGTCGCGGTGATCACCGCGCCGACGGCGATCCTCTGGGTGGCGGCCATCTTCCGCCCACCTTCTTCCTTCTCTCAGGCCAACGCCGATCAGGGCGTTTTCTGGTGATGTGCCGGGCCAGGCCGACAGCGCCGCCAAGGTCGCACGAGGCCGAGAAGGAATTAATACGACAAGCCGACAAAATGCTTGGTTCACTCACCTAGGTGATGCATTGCGCCGTTTGCTCCGAAAAGCTATGCCATGCCTTTACTCTGGATTACGATTCGTTTACCAAGCGTTGATTCATCCCGCCGCTGCACGCCGTGACCCACGGCCGCGACCCGCCCTCCGTCCCCGACGGGGGTTCACCTGTTCCGCGACCGCGCTGCCCCGGAGGAGACGGGAACCATGTCAGCCTGCGCCACCACCCACGCCACCGACCCGACTCGGACGAAGAACATCCACCACTCACACAGCCCCCCACCGCCCCCGACCGGCCGGTTCCGGATCGCCGGTGCCGACCTGTCCGCCTCGATCGCGGTCTTCCTGATCGCGCTCCCGCTGTCCCTCGGCATCGCCCTGGCCACCGGCGCCCCGCTCCAGGCGGGCCTGGTCGCCGCCGCGGCCGGCGGGCTCGTGGCCGGCCGGCTCGGCGGCTGCCCGCTCCAGGTCAGCGGCCCGGCCGCCGGTCTCACCGTGGTCACCGCCGACCTCATCCACCGTTACGGCTGGCGCGTGACCTGCGCCATCACGGTCCTCGCCGGTCTCGCCCAACTGGGCCTGGGCTGCCTGCGGGTGGCCCGCACCGCACTCGCCGTCAGCCCCGCCGTCGTGCACGGCATGCTGGCCGGCATCGGTGTCACCATCGCCGTCGCGCAGTTGCACATCGTGCTGGGCGGCACCCCGCAGAGCTCCGTCCTCGACAACCTCCGTGCGCTGCCCGCCCAGTTGGCGGGGCTCCAGCCCGAGGCCGTGTCGGTGAGCGCTCTGACCCTGACCCTGCTGCTGCTCTGGCCCCGCGTCCCCGGCCGCACCGGACGCCTGCTGCGGCGCGTCCCGGCGCCGTTGGTCGCCGTCGCCGGTGCCACCGCCGCCGCCGCGCTCACCGGCCTCGACGTCCCCAGGGTCGACCTGCCGTCCTGGAGCAGTCACGCCCTCGCCGGACTGCCCGAGGGCCCGGTGCTCGGCGTCGTCGCCGCCGTCCTGACCACCACGTTGGTGTGCAGTGTGCAGTCGCTGCTGGGCGCGGTCGCCGTCGACAAGATGGTGGCCGCCCGCCCCGGCCTGACCACCCGCGTCGGCCGCAGCGACCTCGACCGCGAGCTGCTCGGCCAGGGCGCCGCCAACATCGTCTCCGGCGCCCTCGGCGGACTGCCCGTGGCCGGTGTGGCCGTGCGGAGTTCGGCGAATGTGAACGCGGGTGCCGTCAGCCGGAACTCCACGATGCTGCACGGCGTTCTCGTAGTGATCGCCGCGCTGCTGATGGTCCCGGTCCTGGATCTGATCCCGCTCGCCGCACTCGCCGCCCTGGTGATGGCCGTCGGCATCCAGATGGTGTCCCTGCACCACATCCGCACGGTGACGCGCCATCGAGAAGTGCTCGTCTATGTCGTGACCACCCTCGGCGTGGTCCTCTTCGGCATCCTGGAGGGCGTCTGCCTCGGGGTCGCCGTCGCGGTCGCCGTCGCCCTGCACCGCCTCGCCCGCACCCGCATCACCCACGAGGAGAAGGAAGGAGCCCATCACGTACACGTCCGAGGGCAGTTGACGTTCCTCGCGGTGCCCCGCCTGACCCGGGCCCTGCACCTGGTACCCCACGGCACCCGTGCCGTCGTGGAGTTGGACGGGTCCTTCATGGACCACGCGGCCTACGAGTCCCTTCAGGACTGGCAGAACACGCACACCGCGCGGGGCGGCACCGTCGAACTGACCGGCCGCCGCACCGGAGTTCGCGGACAGGGCACCGAGAGCAGGACGGACAACGGCGACACCACCCCCGTCGGCACCCCCGGCACCGTCCAGCCCACGCCGCCCACCTCCTGCCGGTGCCGTCCCTGGACGCCCTGGCGCAACCACCACTGCGACCACCCGCGCTCCCCCGCACCGACCACGCGTCCCGACACCACCCCGGCCACCCCGGCCACCCCGGCCGCCCCGGGGGCCGACGGCACCGACAGCGCGCCCGGCGCTGCCGACACTCCGCGTGCTCACCAACTGGCCCGTGGCATCAGCGCGTTCCAGCGGAACACCGCCCCGCTGGTCCGGGGTGAGCTGGCGCGGCTGGCGCGGGAGGGGCAGCGGCCCTCGCAGCTCTTCCTCACCTGCGCCGACTCGCGGCTGGTCACGTCGATGATCACCTCCAGTGGTCCCGGCGACCTGTTCGTGGTGCGCAACGTCGGCAACCTCGTCCCGCCCCCGGGCCGGGAGAGCGGCGACGACTCGGTGGCGGCGGCCATCGAGTACGCGGTGGACGTGCTGAAGGTGCGGTCCATCACGGTCTGCGGGCACTCCGGGTGCGGGGCCATGCAGGCGCTGCTCGACGCCGAGCCGGGCGGCCCGCAGACGCCGCTCAAACGGTGGCTGCGGCACGGGCTGCCCAGCGTGGAGCGGATGGCCGACCGGCGTCGCCCGCGGGCGCGGCTGGCCGGGCGGGCGGCGGCCGACGCGGTCGAGCAGCTGTGCCTGACCAACGTGGTGCAGCAGTTGGCGCATCTGCGCGCGCACGAGTCGGTCGCCCGCGCCCTGCTCGGCGGCGGGCTGGAGCTGCACGGGATGTACTTCCACGTGGGCGAGGCGCAGGCGTATCTGCTCGCCGGGGAGGGCCGGGCCACGGTGTTCGACCATGTGGAGGCGGCCGAGCGGTCCGGGTGAACAACGGGTGCGGTGCGCGGGCCCGTTGAGGTGGGAGCCGCGCGCCGCTGGTGTGTACGCAGGGTGAAGGGGGAAGGCTGAACTGGTTTCGGGGGGCGTCCGTGCGTGTTGATGCCCCGGTTGACCTGGTGGGGATCTGCATTCGGACAGGTCTAAACCAATTTGCTGGTCGACCCTTGTCACCGGACCCCCGGGTCTGATGAGCTGTGGCCTGGGACACAACGGACACCCTGGGAAAGGGAGATGTCGTGAGCAACGAAAGCCTGGCCAACCTCTTGAAGGAGGAGCGACGCTTCGCGCCGCCGGCTGACCTGGCCGCACACGCCAACGTCACCGCAGAGGCGTACGAGCAGGCCAAGGCTGACCGGCTCGGGTTCTGGGCCGCGCAGGCGCGCCGCCTGACCTGGGCCAAGGAGCCGACCGAAACGCTGGACTGGTCGAACCCGCCGTTCGCCAAGTGGTTCAAGGACGGCGAGCTGAACGTCGCGTACAACTGCGTCGACCGCCATGTGGAGGCCGGGCACGGCGACCGGGTCGCCATCCACTTCGAGGGCGAGCCCGGCGACAGCCGTGCCCTCACCTACGCCGAGCTGAAGGACGAGGTCTCCAAGGCCGCCAACGCCCTCCTCGAACTGGGCGTCCAGAAGGGCGACCGGGTCGCCGTCTACATGCCGATGATCCCGGAGACGGCGATCGCGATGCTGGCGTGCGCCCGGATCGGCGCCGCGCACTCCGTGGTGTTCGGCGGCTTCTCGGCCGACGCGCTCGCGACCCGCATCGAGGACGCCGACGCCAAGGTCGTCATCACCTCCGACGGCGGGTACCGGCGCGGCAAGCCGTCCGCGCTGAAACCCGCCGTGGACGGCGCCGTCGCGCGCGTGCCGAGCGTCGAACACGTGCTGGTGGTCCGCCGTACCGGCCAGGAGGTGGCCTGGGACGGCGAGCGGGACGTGTGGTGGCACGAGATCGTCGAGCGGCAGTCGACCGAGCACACCCCGGAGGCGTTCGGGGCGGAGCAGCCGCTGTTCATCCTCTACACCTCCGGGACGACGGGGAAGCCGAAGGGCATCCTGCACACCTCGGGCGGCTATCTCACCCAGACGTCGTACACCCACCACGCCGTCTTCGACCTCAAGCCGGAGACCGACGTCTACTGGTGCACGGCCGACGTCGGCTGGGTCACCGGGCACTCCTACATCGTCTACGGGCCGCTCGCCAACGGCGCGACGCAGGTGATGTACGAGGGCACCCCGGACACCCCGCACCAGGGCCGGTTCTGGGAGATCGTGCAGAAGTACGGGGTGACGATCCTGTACACGGCGCCGACCGCGATCCGGACGTTCATGAAGTGGGGCGACGACATCCCCGCCAAGTTCGACCTCTCCAGCCTCCGCGTGCTGGGCTCGGTGGGCGAGCCGATCAACCCCGAGGCGTGGATCTGGTACCGCAAGCACATCGGCGCCGACAAGGCGCCCATCGTCGACACCTGGTGGCAGACCGAGACCGGCGCGATGATGATCTCGCCGCTGCCCGGCGTCACCGCGACCAAGCCCGGCTCGGCGCAGACCCCGCTGCCCGGCATCAGCGCGACCGTCGTCGACGACGAGGCGCACGAGGTAGCGAACGGCGGCGGGGGCTACCTGGTCCTGACCGAGCCGTGGCCGTCCATGCTGCGCACGATCTGGCGCGACGACCAGCGGTTCCTCGACACGTACTGGTCCCGCTTCGAAGGCAAGTACTTCGCGGGCGACGGCGCCAAGAAGGACGACGACGGCGACATCTGGCTGCTCGGCCGGGTCGACGACGTCATGCTCGTCTCCGGCCACAACATCTCCACCACCGAGGTCGAGTCCGCGCTCGTCTCGCACCCGTCGGTCGCCGAGGCGGCCGTGGTCGGCGCGGCGGACGAGACGACCGGCCAGGCGATCGTGGCGTTCGTCATCCTGCGCGGCACCGCGCACGAGGACGACAAGCTCGTCGCCGACCTACGCAACCACGTCGGTTCCGCGCTCGGCCCGATCGCCAAGCCGAAGCGGATTCTGCCGGTGGCGGAGCTGCCGAAGACCCGGTCCGGCAAGATCATGCGCCGCCTGCTGCGCGACATCGCGGAGAACCGTGAGCTGGGCGACGTCACCACCCTGACCGATTCAGGAGTTATGGACGTTATCCAGGCGAAGCTCCCCGCCACCCCCAGCGAGGACTGAGCACCCGGGCGACGACGGAGGGGCGTCCGGCCGGACATGCCGGATGCCCCTTTCCTCCCTACTGTGGAGATCGCCCGACTGCCCGGCAGGCATGCTGGGTACAGTACGTCGATAGGTGCGCCGGGAAGTCTGGTCGGCAAGCGATTCGCGCTGCCCTCCGACCGAAGGACCCCGCCGTGCCCGCCCCCCGCACCACCCCCGCCCGCCGGGCGCTCGGCCGGCTCTCCCTGCCCGAGCGGACCTTCGTCGCGGACGCGCTGCGCACCGAGACGGTCGGCGGCGTCCTCCTCCTCGTCGCCGCGGTCACCGCGCTGATCTGGACGAACGTCCCCGCACTGCACGCCAGTTACCAGCGCGTGAGCGACTTCCACTTCGGTCCCGGCGCCCTCGGCCTCGACCTCTCGGTGGCGCACTGGGCGGCCGACGGCCTGCTCGCCGTCTTCTTCTTCGTCGCCGGCATCGAACTGAAACGCGAACTGGTCGCCGGTGATCTCCGCGACCCCCGGGCGGCGGCGCTGCCGGTGGCCGCCGCGCTGTGCGGCATGGCCGTTCCGGCCCTGGTCTACGCCCTGACCAGCGGCATCGGCGGTGGTGCGCTCGGCGGCTGGGCGGTGCCGACGGCGACCGACATCGCGTTCGCGCTCGCGGTGCTCGCGGTCATCGGCACCTCGCTGCCGAGCGCGCTGCGCGCCTTCCTGCTCACCCTCGCCGTCGTCGACGACCTCTTCGCCATTCTGATCATCGCCGTCTTCTTCACCAGCGACATCGGCTTCGTGGCGCTGGCGGGCGCGTTCGTCGGCCTCGTCGTCTTCTGGGCGCTGCTGCGCCGGGGCGTGCGCGGGTGGTACGTGTATGTGCCGCTCGCCCTGGTGATCTGGGGGCTGATGTACAACAGCGGCGTCCACGCCACCATCGCGGGCGTCGCCATGGGCCTCATGCTGCGCTGCACCACCCGCGCCGACGAGACGCGCTCCCCGGGCGAACGCGTCGAGCACCGGGTGCGCCCCTTGTCGGCGGGGCTCGCGGTGCCGCTGTTCGCCCTGTTCAGCGCCGGTGTCACGGTGTCGGGCGGCGCCCTCGTCGACGTGGTCACGCGGCCGGAGACGCTCGGGGTGGTGCTCGGTCTGGTCGTCGGCAAGACGCTCGGCGTCTTCGGCGGCACCTGGCTGACGGCACGTTTCACCCGGGCCTCGCTCAGCGACGACCTCGCCTGGGCGGACGTGTTCGCGGTGGCCGTGCTGGCCGGCATCGGCTTCACCGTGTCGCTGCTCATCGGCGAACTCGCCTTCGCCGGTGACACCGCCCTCACCGACCAGGTCAAGGCCGCCGTCCTCACCGGCTCCCTGATCGCGGCCCTGCTGGCGACCGTGCTGCTGAAGATACGGAACACCAAGTACCGCCGGCTGTGCGAGGCGGAGGAGCGCGACGACGACGGCGACGGCGTCCCCGACGTCTACGAGCAGGACGATCCGGCGTACCACCTGCGGATGGCGCAGATCCACGAGCGCAAGGCCGCCGAGCACCGGCGGCGCGCGCAGGAGACCGCCGCGGCGCGCCACGGGCGTGCCGAAGTGACGGGCGGGGCAGGCGATGAGGACGACCGTCCGGCATGATCTGACGGGACGGTACAAAGTGATACGAGGGAGACGGCGATGAGCGCACCCGACGGCAGCCCGGTCGGCGCCGAACGCAGCATCGGCCAACTGTTCGCCTCGGCGACGACCGAGATGTCGGCGCTGGTGCACGACGAGATCGCGTTGGCCAAGGCGCAGCTGAAGCAGGACGTCAAGCGGGGCGCGGTGAGCAGCGGCGCGTTCGTGGTCGCCCTGTTCGTGCTGGTGTTCTCGCTGCCGATGCTCAACTTCGCGCTGGCGTACGGCATCAGGACCTGGACCGACTGGAATCTCGCCCTCTGCTTCCTGCTGTCGTTCGCGGCGAACGTGCTGCTCGCGGTCGGGCTCGCGCTGATCGGCGTCGTCTTCCTGAAGAAGGCGAAGAGGGGCCAGGGGCCGCAGAAGGTCGCCGCGTCCGTGAAGCAGTCGGCCGGCGTCCTCCAGAACGCGAAGCCGCACCCGCGCCCGCAGCCCGCGGCGATCGAGGAGCACCCGCCCGCCACCGTCACGGTTGTGGCACGCTCGACCTCATGACCGACCCCGCCACACCTTCGGCGCAGCCCGCCTCGGTCGTCAGACCGGACACCCTCCCCGACGGGACCCGGGTGACGCACCGCGATGTCGCCGCGAACGGTGCCCGCTTCCACATCGCCGAGGTGGGCGACGGCCCGCTGGTCCTGATGCTGCACGGCTTCCCGCAGTTCTGGTGGACCTGGCGGCACCAGCTGACCGCGCTCGCCGACGCGGGCTTCCGGGCCGTCGCCATGGATCTGCGGGGCGTCGGCGGCAGCGACCGCACCCCGCGCGGCTACGACCCGGCCAACCTGGCGCTCGACATCACCGGCGTGATCCGCTCCCTGGGCGAGCCGGACGCCGCGCTCGTCGGGCACGACCTGGGCGGCTATCTGGCCTGGACGGCGGCCGTGATGCGCCCCAAGCTGGTGCGCCGACTGGCGGTCGCGTCGATGCCGCACCCCCGGCGCTGGCGCTCCGCGATGCTCTCGGACGTCAAGCAGTCGAACGCCGGTTCCTACATCTGGGGGTTCCAGCGGCCCTGGATTCCGGAACGGCAACTGACCGCCGACGACGGCGAACTGGTGGGCCGGCTGATCCGGGACTGGTCGGGGCCGCGCCCGCCGCAGGACGACGCGGTGGACGTGTACCGCCGGGCGATGTGCATCCCGTCGACCGCGCACTGTTCGATCGAGCCGTACCGCTGGATGGTCCGGTCGATGGCCCGGCCGGACGGCATCCAGTTCAACCGACGGATGAAACGGCCGCTGCGGGTGCCGACGCTGCATCTGCACGGCTCGCTCGATCCCGTGCTGCGCATCCGCAGCGCGGCCGGCTCCGGCGAGTACGTCGAAGCCCCTTACCGCTGGCGGCTGTTCGACGGGCTCGGGCACTTCCCGCACGAGGAGGACCCGGTCGCGTTCTCCACCGAACTGGTCAACTGGCTGAAAGACCCCGAACCCGATCGGTGACCGGCCCGATGCGCCCGGTATCCGGAACGGAACGCCTGTCCTACGAACACCGACTTGCCTCGCGCATAGGCCAATTGAGCGCCCCCGAGGTGGTTATGGACCTTGGGGCGGGGGCAGAGGACGGGGTATGGGCTGGACGCACGACCACAGTGACGCAGCACGTAATCGCCGCCCGGTGGGTGGCCTGAGCCCCCACCAGCGAGGGGGCGCTTCGCAGACACAGGAGGCAGATCCGCGCGTGGGGATTCCGCGCATCCTGCGCCGCCGGGCCCGCTGGGTCTCGGTACGCCTGCGCCACCCGCGCAACTGACTCCCGCCAACGGCGGCCTCGGCGCCGTTGGCGATGGTGTCGCCGTCGTCCGTCCTCAGAGGGCGCAGCTGTCGCTGTCCACCTGCTGGTTCGCGGTGCGCCCCTTGACGATGTCCTCCTGGATCTCGTCGGCGGTGAGGGCGTAGCCGGTCTCGGCGTCGTCCAGGGACTTGGCGAAGACCACGCCGTACACCTGGCCCTGCGGGGTGAGCAGCGGGCCGCCGGAGTTGCCCTGGCGGACCGTCGCGTACAGCGAGTAGACGTCGCGGCGGACGGTGCCACGGTGGTAGATGTCCGGGCCGTTGGCCATGATGCGGCCGCGCACCCGGGCCGAGCGGACGTCGTAGCCGCCGTTCTCCGGGAACCCGGCGACGATCGCGCCGTCGCTGCTGCGCGCGTCGGTGGACGTGAACCGCAGGGCGGGCGCGTCCAGTTCGGGCACGTCCAGGACGGCGATGTCGCGGTGCCAGTCGTAGAGGACGACCTTCGCGTCGTAGCGCCGGCCCTCGCCGCCGACCTGCACGACGGGTTCGTCGACGCCGCCGACCACGTGCGCGTTGGTCATGACACGCCGGTCGGCGAAGACGAAGCCGGAGCCCTCCAGGACCTTGCCGCAACTCGTCGCCGTGCCGGTCACCTTGACGATGGACCGGCGCGCGTCGGCGGCCACCTGACTGCCGGCCAGGGCCGGGTCCGGGGGCTGCACGTCGGTGATGGGCTCGTTGGAGAAGGGGCTGAAGACCTGCGGGAAACCGTTCTGCGCGAGGACGGTGGAGAAATCCGCGAACCAGTTGTCGGCCTGCGTGGGCAGCGCCCGGGAGACGCCGAGCAGCACCTTGGAGCTGCGCACCTCCTTGCCGAGCGTCGGCAGCGTCGTCCCGGCCAGCGCGGAGCCGATCAGCCAGGCCACCAGCAGCATCGCGACGACGTTGACGAGGGCGCCGCCGGTCGCGTCCAGGGCGCGCGCGGGCGACCAGGTGATGTAGCGGCGGAGTTTGTTGCCGAGATGGGTGGTCAGGGCCTGCCCGACGGAGGCGCAGACGATGACGACGACGACCGCGACGACGGCGGCGGTCGTGCTGACCTCCGCGTTGTCCGTCAGGGCGCCCCACAGGACCGGCAGCGTGTACACCGCCACCAGACCGCCGCCCAGGAAGCCGATCACCGACAGGATGCCGACCACGAAGCCCTGGCGATAACCGACGACCGCGAACCACACGGCGGCGACCAGCAACAGGATGTCCAGCACGTTCACCGCTTCTTGCCTCGCCTCGTCACCGAACAGAGCACGGCAGACACCCTGTCACGACCGCCAGTCGAGCGGGACCTGCTTGTGCTGGTCCCATGGCCGCTCCCAGCCCGCGTAGTGCAGCAGACGGTCGATGATCCCGGCCGTGAAGCCCCACACCAGGGCCGATTCGACCAGAAATGCCGGACCTCGGTGGCCGCCGGGGTGCACGACCGTCGCACGGTTGGCCGGATTCGTGAGATCCGCCACGGGAACGGTGAACACGCGTGCGGTCTCCGCCGGGTCGACGACCCCGACCGGGCTCGGGGTGCGCCACCAGCCGAGCACCGGCGTCACCACGAAGCCGCTGACGGGGATGTAGAGGCGGGGCAGCACGCCGAAGAGCTGGACGCCGGACGGGTCGAGGCCGGTCTCCTCCTCGGCCTCCCGCAGCGCCGCCCGCAGCGGTCCGTCGGCCGCCGGGTCGCCGTCCTCGGGGTCGAGGGCGCCGCCGGGGAAGGACGGCTGGCCCGCGTGCGAGCGCAGCGAACTGGACCGCTCCATGAGCAGCAGCTCGGGTCCGCGCGTGCCCTCGCCGAACAGGACCAGTACCGCGGACTGCCGCCCGGCGCCGTCCTCGGGCGGCAGGAAACGGCTGAGCTGGGCCGGTTCGAGCGTCTCGGCGGCCCGTGCCACCGGGTCGAGCCAGTCGGGCAGGCCCTCGTCGCTGACCACCACCGGTCCGGCCTCCCGCGTATGACTCGTACGCCTCATCGCCGCCCCCGTTCTGCCCGTTGCCACCCGTGACCGCCCCCTGATCGTTCCGCGGCCCGTGCCGCCCGGCGTGGCGTCATCCGGCCGCCAGCGGCTGGGCCGGCTTGCCGCCCGCGTCGAGGTACGACTGCGGCGGGTTGAGACGCTGGCCGGGGAAGCCGCCCTTCTCGTACTTGAGCAGCTTCCTGGCCTTCTCGGGGTCCGTCTCGCCCTCGCCGTAGGCCGGGCAGAGCGGGGCGATGGGGCAGGCGCCGCACGCGGGCTTGCGGGCGTGACAGATGCGGCGGCCGTGGAAGATCACGTGGTGCGAGAGCATCGTCCAGTCGCTCGCCGGGAACAGCTCGGCGACGGCGGCCTCGATCTTGTCGGGCTCGGTCGCGCCGGTCCACTGCCAGCGCCGCACCAGCCGCTGGAAGTGCGTGTCCACAGTGAGGCCCGGCCTGCCGAAAGCATTGCCCAAAACGACGAACGCCGTCTTGCGGCCGACGCCGGGCAGTTTGACCAAGTCCTCCAGGCGGCCGGGCACTTCACCGCCGAACTGCTCGGTCAGCGCCTTGGAGAGCCCTATGACGGACTTCGTCTTGGCCCGGAAGAACCCGGTGGGGCGCAGGATCTCCTCGACCTCCTCCGGGTTGGCGACGGCCAGGTCCTCGGGGGTGGGGTACTTGGCGAACAGCGCCGGGGTGGTCTGGTTGACGCGCAGGTCGGTCGTCTGGGCGGACAGCACGGTGGCGACGACGAGCTGGAACGGGTTCTCGAAGTCCAGCTCGGGGTGGGCGTATGGGTAGATCTCGGCCAACTCGCGGTTGATCCGGCGGGCCCGGCGGACGAGCGCGGTGTGCGACTCGCCCGAGGGAGGCGCGGAGGTCTTCGCGGGGGCGGACTTCGCGGCTTTCTTGGCGGGGGCCGTTTTCTTGGCGGGGGCGGCTTTCTTCGCGGAGGCGGCTTTCTTCGCGGCGGTCGACGTCGCCTTCGCCGGAGCGGCTGCCTTCGCGACGGCGGACTTCTTCGCGGGCGCCGACGTCTTCGCGGGCGCGGACGTCTTCAGGGGGGCGGATTTCTTCGCCGTCGCCGTCTTGCGCGCCGGAGCGCTTTTCCCGTCGGCCGCCGTGCGCGCCGGTGCGGCCTTCTTCACCACTGCCCCGCGCGCCGGGGGCGCCCCCTCGGCGACCGCCTTCCGCGCGGACGCCGTCTTCGTCACGGCCGCCTTCTTTGCTGCTTTTGCCGGTTTCTCTCCCCCGTCGGACGCCTGTTCGCCCACAGCGGAATCACGACGTACTGCCACCTGCCCAGCCCCCTTGGCCTGTGCTCTCACCGGCGATTTGGACACCCGGCCAGCCTAGAGCCCGGCACTGACATCCGCCCCGGAGCCGGAAGATCAGCCCCCGATTGGACCCCTGCCGCTTACCTCGGGACACCTGTGCGGCATCCTTGTGACAGATCACACTGTTTGGACCGTCCGGCAAGATGGGGAGCACGGTCCCCTGGTAAGTGGGGGAAGAACATCCCCTGAGCAGGTCGACAAGGAGAGTACTCGTGGACGACGTTCTGCGGCGCAACCCGCTCTTCGCGGCGCTCGACGACGAGCAGGCCGCGGACCTCCGTGCCTCCATGAGTGAGGTGACCCTCGCGCGCGGGGACTCCCTTTTCCACGAGGGCGACCCCGGTGACCGGCTCTATGTCGTCACCGAGGGCAAGGTCAAGCTGCACCGCACCTCCCCCGACGGCCGCGAGAACATGCTCGCCGTCGTCGGCCCCGGCGAACTGATCGGCGAACTGTCGCTGTTCGACCCGGGTCCGCGCACCGCGACGGCCACCGCGCTGACCGAGGTGAAGCTGCTCGGCCTCGGCCACGGCGACCTCCAGCCCTGGCTGAACGTACGGCCCGAGGTGGCCGGCGCCCTGCTGCGCGCCGTCGCCCGGCGGCTGCGCAAGACCAACGACCAGATGTCCGACCTGGTCTTCTCGGACGTGCCGGGCCGCGTGGCGCGCGCCCTGCTGGACCTGTCGCGCCGGTTCGGCGTGCAGTCCGAGGAGGGCATCCACGTGGTGCACGACCTCACGCAGGAGGAGCTGGCCCAGCTGGTCGGCGCCTCCCGGGAGACGGTGAACAAGGCGCTGGCCGACTTCGCCCAGCGCGGCTGGCTCCGCCTGGAGGCGCGGGCCGTGATCCTGCTCGACGTCGAGCGGCTCGCGAAGCGCTCACGCTGACGCCCGCCCCTACGCGCGCGTGACGGCCTCCGAGAAGCTCGGGGGCCGTTCTCGCGTGCGGGGGCGTCCTGGCGGCGGGTGGGGCTGGCGGTGCCGCCCGCCGGGGCAGTCGTCGGGCGCGTGGGCGCTTCGGTCCGGTGCGCGACTGGGCGCCGGGGCGTGAAGGGCTGTCCACGCGCGCGTGGAGGCTTCCCAGGAGCTGGGCCGTGGCCAGAAGCATCGACGAGGGCGTCCGCACGCGCGTGGACGCTTCAGGGCCTCGGCCCGTCGGGTGACGGTGGTCGTCGGGCTGCCCCCGCGCGTGTGGACGCTTCTGGTGGAGTCGTGGGTTTGCGGGGTCGTGGCGTCGGCTGCCCCCGCGCGTGTGGAGGCTTCATGACGGACCCCGTGCCGAGAGGAACAGCCCGGCCGGGCTGTTCCCGCGCGTGTGGGCGCTTCCAGGCGGCTCATGCCGACACCTCCCCGGCCTCGGGGCTGTCCCCGCGCGTGTGGAGGCTTCGGCGCTGCGCGGGGCTGGCCCTCACCTTCGGCATGGGGCCTCCACGCGCGTGTGGGGGCTTCTCGGCGCCGGGCTGTGCCTCACAGCGGTGGTGGGGCCGGTCACGCGTGCGTGGACGCTGCTGGGGCCCTAGGAGGCGCCGCTCGGCTCATTCCCGCTCGAACGGCCCCGTCCCGGGGTCCGGGTGGGCCGGGCTTGGCAGAGTGGGCTCATGGCTGAAAAGGCTCCCTCCAGAGGGCTCGACGCCCAGGGGTACATCGCCCGGGAAGGCTCCCTCGCGCGCGTGCCGTCCACGTTCCGGCCGGTCGTCGCGCTCGCCCGTGACCGGCTCCTGGACGCCTTCGGGGCCCGGCTGCACAGCGCCTACCTCTACGGCTCGGTCCCGCGTGGCACCGCGCGCGTGGGGCGCAGCGACCTGGATCTGCTCGTCGCCCTGCATGAGGAGCCCACGGCGGCGGACCGGGCGGCCGCTGCGGCGCTGGGCGCGGCCGTCGACCGGGAGTTCCCCGAGGTCGACGGGGTCGCCGCGCTGCTGTACGGCAGGGAACGGCTGCTGAGCGACGCCGAGACCTACGACCTGGGCTGGTTCGTCGCCTGCCTGTGCACCCCGCTGCTCGGCGACGATCTCGCCGAGTACCTGCCGCGCTACCGCCCCGACTCCCACCTCGCCCGGGAGACCAACGGCGATCTCGCGCTGCTGCTGCCCCGCTGGCGCCGGCGGATCGAGGCGGCCGGGAACGCGGCCGACCCGGCGTCCGAGGCGGCCAGGCGGCGCCTCGTGCGCTTCCTGTCCCGCCACCTCGTGCGCACCGGGTTCACGCTCGTGATGCCCCGTTGGAACGGCTGGACCAGCGACCTCACCGAGATGGCCGACGTGTTCGGGTCGTACTACGAGCAGCGGGCGTGGGAGATGCAGACCGCCGCAGGACTCGGCCACGAACCGAACGGCGACCCGGCGGTGCTGCGCCGCTACGTCGACGACCTCGGCCCCTGGCTCGCCGACGAGTACGCACGCGTGCACGGCATCAAGGCACCCCGGCCGGACGAGGCGGCCTAGATGATGCCGTGCTCGCGCAGGTAGTCCAGCTGGGCCCGTACGGAGAGTTCGGCGGCCGGCCACAGGGAGCGGTCGACGTCCGCGTAGACGTGGGCGACGACCTGGTCCGGGGTGCGGTGGCCGTCCTCGACCGCCGTCTCGACCTGGGCGAGCCGGTGGGCGCGGTGGGCGAGGTAGAACTCCACGGCGCCCTGCGCGTCCTCCAGGACAGGGCCGTGGCCCGGCAGCACGGTGTGGACGCCGTCGTCGACCGCGAGGGACCGCAGCCGCCGCAGCGAGTCCAGATAGTCGCCCAGGCGGCCGTCGGGGTGGGCCACGACGGTCGTGCCGCGCCCCAGGATGGTGTCGCCGGTGAGGACGGCCCGGTCGGCCGGGAGATGGAAGCACAGCGAGTCCGAGGTGTGGCCCGGGGTGGGCACCACCCGCAGCTCCAGGCCGCCGACGGTGACGACGTCCCCGGCGGCCAGTCCCTCGTCGCCGAGGCGCAGCGCCGGGTCCAGGGCCCGCACCCGGGTGCCGGTCAGCTCGGCGAACCGGGCGGCGCCCTCCGCGTGATCGGGGTGGCCATGGGTGAGCAGGGTCAGCGCGACCCGCCTGCCGGAACGTTCCGCCGCGTCCAGGACGGCCCTCAGATGACCCTCGTCCAGCGGCCCCGGGTCGACGACGACGGCGAGGTCGGAGTCCGGCTCGGCGAGCAGCCAGGTGTTGGTGCCGTCCAGGGTCATCGCCGACGCGTTGGGCGCGAGCACGTTGACCGCGCGCGCGGTGGCGGGCCCCGAGAGGACCGCGTCCCGGGGCTGGCCGGGGAGGGCTGCCGCGTCCGTCATACGGGGGCTCCACCGGTCGGCAGGTCGGTCGGGACGCGCCGGGTGAACTCGTCGTGTCCCGGCCAGGACAGCACGACCTCGTCACCGTCGAGGCGGGCCCGCGCGAGAACGGCGGTGAGGTCCCGCGCGGGGGCCGCGGCGAGGGCGTCGGCGGCGCTGGCGTACGGGACCAGTTGGCGCAGGGTGGCGAGGGTGGGCGGCATCATCAGCAGCTCGCCCCGGTCGTAGCGGGCGGCGGCCTCCGCGGGGCGCGTCCACACGGTGCGGTCGGCCTCGGTGGAGGCGTTGCGGGTGCGCTGCCCGGCCGGGAGGGCGGCGACGAAGAAGAACGTGTCGTAGCGGCGCGGCTCGAACTCCGGGGTGATCCAGCGCGTCCAGGCGCCGAGCAGGTCGGACCGCAGCACCAGGCCCCGGCGCTCCAGGAACTGACCGAAGGACAGCTCCCGTTCGACCAGGGCCGCGCGGTCGGCCTCCCAGTCGGCGCCGGTGGTGTCGCCGACGACGGTGTCGGGGGCGTCCCCGGCGAGCAGGACGCCGGCCTCCTCGTAGGTCTCGCGCACGGCGGCGCAGACGAGGGCCTGGGCCTCGGCCTCGTCGACCCCGAGCCGCCGTGCCCACCACGCGCGCGTGGGGCCCGCCCAGCGGATGCCGGGCTCGTCGTCGCGCGGGTCGACGCCGCCGCCCGGATACGCGTACGCGCCCCCGGCGAAAGCCATGGAGGCGCGTCGGCGCAGCATATGGACGACGGGTCCGGCGTCGGTGTCCTTGAGGAGCATGACGGTGGCCGCCCTCTTGGGGACGGCCGGGGTGAGTGTGCCCCGCGCGAGCGCGCGGATGCGTTCCGGCCACTCCTCGGGGAACCACTGCCCATTCGCCATGGGCGGAGGCTATCCCGTGGCGCGCGAATGTTCGAGAGGTGGCCGGAGCAGGAGGGACGACCGCGGGGCCGCCGCCTCGTTCCTCCCGCCCACCTCGTCGGTGCCGCTCGCCGAACGCCTGCCTGACGAACGCCTGCGGGACCGTGAACCACGGGCCTGAACCACGGGACTACGGGACTACGGGACGAGTTCCACCTGGATCTCGACCTCGACCGGTGCGTCCAGCGGGAGCACCGCGACGCCCACGGCGCTGCGCGCGTGCACGCCCTTGTCGCCGAGGACCTCACCGAGGAGTTCGCTGGCGCCGTTGACGACGGCCGGCTGGCCGGTGAAGTCCGACGCGGAGGCGACGAAGCCCACGACCTTCACCACGCGCGCGATGGCGTCGAGATCGCCAGTCACCGATTTGACGGCGGCCAGGGCGTTCAGCGCGCACACGCGGGCGAGTTCCTTGGCCTCCTCCGGCGTGACCTCCCCGCCGACCTTACCGGTGACGGGGAGTTTGCCCGCCACCATGGGCAGCTGGCCGGAGGTGTACACATAGCCGCCGGAGCGCACGGCCGGCTGGTACGAGGCCAGCGGCGGCACGACGTCCGGCAGGGTCAGGCCCAGTTCGGCAAGCCGTGCCTCGACGGCGCCGCTCATGCCTTGGCCCGCTTCAGGTAGGCCACCAGCTGCTCGGGGTTGGGCCCGGGCACGACCTGCACCAGCTCCCAGCCGTCCTCGCCCCAGGTGTCCAGAATCTGCTTCGTGGCGTGGACGAGCAGCGGCACGGTCGAGTATTCCCACTTGGTCATGTGGCCGACTCTAGCCGCTGCCCGGGAGGGCTCAGCCCCGGCCGAAGGACACCGAGTTATCCACAGCCTGTCGCGTGGTTGGCACAGGGACTGGTTAGGCTCGAAGACGTGAGCAGGCTCCAGGTCGTCAGCGGCAAGGGCGGGACCGGAAAGACGACGGTCGCCGCAGCCCTCGCGCTGGCCCTCGCGACGGAGGGGAAGCGGACGCTTCTCGTCGAGGTCGAGGGTCGGCAGGGCATCGCGCAGCTCTTCGAGACGGAGGCGTTGCCTTATGAGGAGAGGAAGATCGCCGTCGCTCCCGGTGGCGGGGAGGTGTACGCCCTCGCCATCGATCCCGAACTGGCGCTGCTGGACTACCTCCAGATGTTCTACAAGCTGGGCAGCGCGGGCCGCGCCCTGAAGAAGCTCGGCGCGATCGACTTCGCCACCACCATCGCGCCGGGGGTCAGGGACGTCCTGCTGACCGGCAAGGCGTGCGAGGCGGTCCGGCGCAAGGACAAGAGCGGCCGGTTCGTCTACGACCACGTCGTGATGGACGCGCCCCCGACCGGCCGGGTCACCCGCTTCCTGAACGTGAACGACGAGGTGGCGGGCCTCGCGAAGATCGGCCCGATACACAATCAGGCGCAGGCCGTGATGCGGGTGCTGAAGTCGCCGGAGACGGCCGTGCACCTGGTGACGCTGCTGGAGGAGATGCCCGTCCAGGAGACCGCCGACGGCATCGCCGAACTGCGCGCCGCGCGGCTGCCGGTGGGCGAGATCATCGTGAACATGGTGCGCCCGGAGGTGTTGGACCCGGCAGACCTGGAACACGTACGGAAGGTGCCGCGCACCGCCGTCGCCCGCGCGTTGTCCGACGCGGGGCTCGGCGGGGCCCGGCGCGGCGGCAAGGCGGAGCAGCTGGTGGACCCGCTGCTGGCCCAGGCGGCGGAGTACGCCGAGCGGCACGCGCTGGAACAGGAGCAGCGCGCGGCCCTGGGCGAGCTGGGGCTCGCGCTGCGCGAACTGCCGCTGCTCGCCGAGGGCGTGGACCTCGCGGGCCTGTACGAACTCGCCACCGAGCTGCGCGAACAGGGGATGTCATGAGTCCACAACCGACGCCCACCGACGACAGCACCGGCGCGCGTCCCGGGCTCGCCTCCGCGCGCGTGCTCGACCTCGACCCGCTGCTCGACGACCCCACGACGCGGATCGTGGTGTGCTGCGGCTCGGGCGGGGTCGGCAAGACGACGACGGCGGCGGCGTTGGGCCTGCGGGCCGCCGAGCGGGGGCGCAAGGTGGTCGTCCTGACCATCGACCCGGCCCGTCGGCTCGCCCAGTCCATGGGCATCGACTCGCTGGACAACATCCCGCGCCGGGTGAAGGGCATCGACGAGACGGCCGGCGGCGAACTGCACGCCATGATGCTCGACATGAAGCGCACGTTCGACGAGATCGTCGAGGCGCACGCGGACCCGGAGCGAGCCGCCGCGATCCTGTCGAACCCCTTCTACCAGTCGCTGTCGGCGGGTTTCGCGGGCACCCAGGAGTACATGGCGATGGAGAAGCTGGGCCAGTTGCGGGCCCGCGACGCCTGGGACCTGATCGTCGTCGACACCCCGCCGTCCCGTTCGGCGCTGGACTTCCTGGACGCGCCCAAGCGGCTCGGCTCGTTCCTGGACGGCAAGCTGATCCGGGTGCTGCTGGCGCCCGCGAAGGTCGGCGGGCGGGCCGGGATGAAGTTCCTGAACGTCGGCATGTCGATGATGACCGGCGCCCTCGGCAAGGTGCTCGGCGGGCAACTGCTCAAGGACGTGCAGACGTTCGTCGCGGCGATGGACTCGATGTTCGGCGGTTTCCGTACCCGCGCGGACGCCACGTACAAGCTGCTCCAGGCGCCCGGGACGGCGTTCCTGGTGGTCGCGGCGCCGGAGCGGGACGCGCTGCGGGAGGCCGCGTACTTCGTGGAGAGGCTGGCCGCCGAGTCGATGCCGCTCGCCGGTCTGGTGCTCAACCGGGTCCACGGCAGCGGCGCCGACCGGCTGTCGGCCGAGCGGGCGCTCGCCGCCGCGGAAAATCTTGTGGAGCCCCGCATTGTGGATCAGGACGGCGGGAAAGCTCGTCTTCGTAACACTCCCGACACGTATGCCGGTTCGGACACCTCGACCACCTCGACGGCTCCCCCCGAGGCCTCCGGCACGGCGTCCGCCGCCAGGACCGATCCCCCCGGTCCCGAGCAGGACGGCCGGACCGGCCACCACGACCAGGACACCCAGAGCGTCGACCGGCTCACCGCGGGCCTGCTGAGGCTGCACGCCGACCGGATGCGGCTGCTCTCCCGCGAGCAGCGCACGCGGGACCGTTTCTCCTCCCGCCACCCCGAGGTGGCCGTGGCGGAGGTCGCCGCGCTCCCCGGCGATGTGCACGACCTCGCGGGGCTGCGGGCCATCGGCGGCCGTCTCACGGCCGAACGCCCCGACGCCGCCGAGGGCTGACCCGTCGACGCCGACGGGCCGGGAGACGGCCGCCCAGGGGCGTCCTGTCGGCCGAGGGCGGTCCGTCGGCCGAGGGCGGTCCGGTCGAGGAGCGCCCTGCCGGAGACCGCCCGGCCGAAGGACGTTCGACTGAAGGACGTTCGACTGAAGAGGTGTTCGACCGAAGCCGTAGTAGCGGCCGAAACCATGGAACGCGTCAGGCCGTACCGGCCGAAGCCGTGAAAGGGGTCAGGCCGTATCGAGCGACACGGTGGGCCAGTGCGCCAGTAGGCCGAGTCAGTGGGTCGAGGCCGCCTGGCCGGTCGAAGCGCGCGAGTCCGCCGAAACCGTCGGGGCCGTCAAGGACGTTGGGTCAACGGCCCATGCCTCCCCGGCTGTTGACCAGCGATTCGGAGACCGGTGGTGATCGGAGACCGGTGGTGATCGGAGATCGGCGATCGGAGACCGGTCGTCGGTGACCGTGGGCCGTGGGGGTGCGGGGTGGGTCAGCCCACCGCCGCGTAGTTCTCGTAGATCTCGTCGTCGTCGAGCGGCAGGATGCCCGCGCCGCGCTCGTACTCCGTGCGCGCCGTCTCCAGGAGCCGGCGCCACGAGGTCACCGTGGGCCGCCGGCGCAGCAGTGCGCGACGCTCCCGCTCCGTCATGCCTCCCCACACGCCGAACTCGACGCGGTTGTCGAGCGCATCGGCCAGGCACTCGGTGCGGACCGGGCATCCGGTGCACACCGCCTTGGCCCTGTTCTGCGCTGCTCCCTGAACGAACAGTTCATCCGGATCGGTAGTGCGGCAGGCAGCCTGCGCACTCCAGTCGGTTACCCAGCCCATACCGGCGCCGTCCTCTCCCGAATCGAGGCTCCCCCACGGCGGCAGCGGCATATTCACCGCAGCCAGTTGAGGACGTTACGGAAGGCGGAGACAGCGCAACACCCCCGTCGGGCCCAATCTTGAATGGCCCGAACGGACTATGGGTAAGCGGCAGATCACCCGGGGGAGTGAGCGGGCGACAAGCGTGATCATCCCGGCAAACCGGGGCAGTTCTGTTGAGACGCAACGGACTTCGGGTGACACACAAGGCGGATTCGGACACGCCTTCCCCAAAAATATGAGGTACGTCCGGAACGATTCGGGGTCGCGGGACGTATTGATACGTAGTCCTACTGCTGTGACAGGTGAGAGCAGCTTAGGCCAAGGCATATACGCGTGTCCGGCGAATGAGAACGTAGGCTGCCCTCATGCCAAAGAAGCGCTCGGGCGGCGGTCTGTCCCCTACGCAGCAGGCCGCCAAATTCCTCGGTGTCAGCGTGCTCGCCGGTGCCGTCCTGGCCGGTATCGCCCTGCCCGCCTTCGGCGCGCTCGGACTCGCGGCCAAGGGGTCGGTGGAGAGCTTCGACGAGCTCCCGACGAACCTGAAGACACCGCCGTTGAGTCAGCGCACCACGATCCTCGACGCGGACGGGGGGCAGATCGCGACCGTCTACTCGCGTGACCGGACCGTCGTGCCGCTCACGGACATGTCGCCGTACATGCAGAAGGCGATCGTCGCGATCGAGGACTCGCGCTTCTATCAGCACGGCGCGGTCGACCTCAAGGGCGTGCTGCGCGCGCTCAACAAGAACGTGCGCAGCAGCGGGGTGGCCCAGGGCGCCTCGACGTTGACGCAGCAGTACGTCAAGAACGTCTTCGTGGAGGAGGCCGGTGACGACCCGACGAAGGTCGCGCAGGCCACCCAGCAGACCCTCGGCCGCAAGATCAAGGAACTGAAGTACGCGATCCAGGTCGAGGAGGAGCTGGGCAAGAAGAAGATCCTGGAGAACTACCTGAACATCACGTTCTTCGGTGAGCAGGCGTACGGCGTCGAGGCCGCCGCCCAGCGCTACTTCTCCAAGCCCGCCAAGGATCTGAACCTCCAGGAGTCGGCGCTGCTCGCCGGCATCGTCCAGTCGCCCAGCCGGTACGACCCGGTCAACGACGAGGAGGAGGCCACCAAGCGCCGCAACACCGTGCTCGCGCGGATGGCGGAGGTCGGCGACGTCTCCAAGGCGGAGGCCGACAAGGCCATGAAGGCGCCGCTGGGCCTGAACACCAGCCGCCCGAAGAACGGCTGCATCACCGCCGTCAAGGGCGCCGGTTTCTTCTGCGACTACGTGCGCCAGGTGTTCCTGACCGACCCGGTCTTCGGCAAGACCAGCGAGGCCCGCGCGAAGGTCTGGAACCAGGGCGGCCTGACGATCCGTACGACGTTGGACCCGCAGGCGCAGGAGTCGGCGCAGACGTCCATCGCGGAGCACGTCTACAAGAGCGACGACGTGGCGACCGCCGCGACCATCGTGCAGCCCGGCACCGGCAAGATCCTGGCGATGGGCCAGTCCCGGCCGTACGGCATCGACGTCAAGGACCATCAGACGACGATCAACCTGTCGGTGAACCAGAGCATGGGCGGCGGCGCGGGGTACCAGCCCGGTTCGACGTTCAAGCCGATCGTGGCGGCCGCCGCGCTGGAGGGCGGGATGCCGGCCACCAAGTCGTACTCGTCGCCGTACGAGATGGAGTACCCGAGTCCGGTCTCCATCTGTGGCGGCAAGAACTGGCGCAACGACCCCGCCAAACCGGCCAAGTTGACCAACGAGGACGAGTCGGAGCACGGCCCGTACTCCATGAAGGAAGCGACCGCGAAGTCGGTCAACACCTACTACGTGCAGATGATCAGCGACATCGGCATCTGCCCGGTCGTCGACATGGCCAAGAAGATGGGCGTCAGCCGCGCGGACGGCGGCAAGATCGTCCAGGCGCCGTCCATCGCGCTCGGCACCCAGGAGATGTCCCCGCTGACCATGGCGAGCGCGTACGCGACGTTCGCCTCGCGCGGCATGTACTGCACGCCGGTCGCCATCCAGTCGATCACGCAGACCGTCGGCAACCAGAAGAAGTCGCTCCAGGTGCCCAAGTCGACGTGCTCGCGCGCGATGTCGCGGACCACGGCCGACACCGTCAGCACGCTCCTCAAGGGCGTCGTCGAGGACGGTACGGGCCAGGAGGCGGGCCTCGGCAGCCGCCCGAGCGCCGGTAAGACCGGTACGACGGACAGCCGTTACGCCGCCTGGTTCGTCGGGTACACGCCGAACATGGCGGGCGCGGTCTGGGTCGGCGACCCGGCCCACAAGCGCCGCATGATCAACATCACCATCGGCGGCGTCCCGCACGACAAGGTGTACGGCGGCGAGGTGCCGGGCCCGATCTGGCGCGACATGATGACCGGCGCCCTCCAGGGCAAGCCCGCGCCGGACTTCAATCTCGTCAACATCCCCGACGGCGGCAAGAGCAAGAACCCCGGCAACGACGACGGCAACAACGGCGGCGGCACCGACACCGGGTTCATCGGCGGCCTCGTCGGCGGCACCAGCACGGGCGGCGTGACCGGGGGCACCGACGCCAGCACCGGCGGCACGACCGGCGGTACCACCTTCCCGACGCCGACGTTCTCGATCCCGGACAACCTGTTCCAGGGCACGAGCAACGGCAACGGCGGCCGTGGCGGCCGGAGGGGCTGAGCCCCGGCCGACCTGGCCGCTTCCGCTTCCGCTTCCTGACCGATCGGCCCACCTCGCAGTCCCGAGGCGGGCCGATCGGCCGTTCCGGGTACCAGCGCGCGGGCGGCCCGGTAGGGCGGGAACGACGGCTGGCGGGCAGCGCGTTGCGCGTGCGGCACCCGGCCTGCCGACTCGGTGGGAACGACGTTGGCCGCTGCCCGAGTTGGATCGGGCGGCGGCCGTCGTCATCTGAGAGAGAGGCGTTGTTTCAGCCCGCGAGCAGCTTCTTGACGGCTGCGGCGACCCGGCCGCCCTCGGCGAGACCGGCCACCTTGGGGTTCACGATCTTCATGACGGTGCCCATGGCACGCGGGCCCTCGGCACCGGCGGCCTTGGCCTCGGCGACGGCCTGCGCGACGATGCCGTTCAGCTCGTCGTCGTTCAGCTGCTTGGGCAGGTACTCGGCGAGGACCTCGCCCTCCGCCTTCTCGCGCTCGGCCTGCTCGGCGCGGCCGCCCTGGGCGAACGCGTCGGCCGCCTCGCGGCGCTTCTTCGCCTCCCTGGCGATCACCGTCTGGACCTCGTCGTCGGAGAGCTCACGCTTCTCGGTGCCCGCGACCTCCTCCTTGGTGATCGCCGTGAGCGTCAGCCGGAGCGTCGAGGAGCGCAGTTCGTTCCGCTCCTTGATCGCGACGTTGAGGTCTTCGTGCAGCTTCGACTTGAGGTTGGTGGTCATGGCCCGATTGTCGCAGGTGCGCGAGGAGCGACGCCCCTTGTTTTGGGGCCGTGGGGCGCCTCGGCGGGAGGGGCGGTGGGGCGTGGACTGTCAGACCCGTCTGACACGATGGAGGAATGCGCGCGCGATACGGAGTACCTCTGTCCCTCGCGGCGGCTGGCGCCGCCGGTGTGTTGTACGCGGCGGGCTTCGAGGCCCGCTCCTTCCGCCTCCGGCGGGTGACGATCCCGGTGCTGCCGACCGGGATGCGCCCGCTGCGCGTGCTCCAGGTCTCCGACATCCATATGGTCGGCGGGCAGTACAAGAAGCAGCGCTGGCTGCGTTCGCTGGCCGGCCTGCGCCCCGACTTCGTGATCAACACGGGCGACAACCTGTCCGACCCGGAGGGCGTGCCCGAGGTCCTGGACGCGCTCGGCCCGCTGATGGAGTTCCCGGGCGCGTATGTGTTCGGTTCGAACGACTACTACGGCCCCAAGCTGCGCAACCCCGCCCGCTACCTCCTGGAGAAGGCGAGCGGACGCACCGGTCTCAACGGCAACCCGCCGGCCACCGGCGCGATCCACAACCCGTGGGAGGACCTGCGCGACGGTTTCGACGCCGCGGGCTGGCTCAACCTCACGAACACACGCGGCACCCTGAAGATCGAGGGCACGTCGCTGGAGCTGACGGGACTGGACGACCCGCACATCAAGCGCGACCGGTACGCGCAGGTGGCCGGCGGTCCGTCCGGTGCGGCGGACTTCTCGATGGGCGTGGTGCACGCGCCGTACCTGCGGGTCCTGGACTCGTTCACGGCGGACGGGTATCCGCTGGTGCTGGCCGGCCACACCCACGGCGGCCAGCTCTGCATCCCCTTCTACGGCGCCCTCGTCACCAACTGCGACCTGGACACGGACCGCGTGAAGGGCCTCTCCACGCATGACGCGGAGGGCCGTACGTCCTACCTCCACGTCTCGGCGGGCTGCGGCACCAACCGCTACACCCCGGTCCGCTTCGCCTGCCCCCCGGAAGCAACCCTGCTGACACTGGTGGAACGGGGCGGGGGACGCCGGGTTCGGTGAGGGGGCGGGGGGGTGCGGGGGGGTCGGTGAGGGGCGGGGCGGGGAAGAGGCTGGGCCGCTCGGCGTCGCGGGGGCGGGGAAGGGGCTGGGCCGCTCGGCGTCGTGAGGGGGGCTGAGGAGCGCGGTGCTCGGCTGGCGGGTGGGCCCGTGTAACCCACACGGCTTGCCCTGTATCGCCCGTTTCGCCCAACCTGCTTAGCGTGAGGGCATGACCACCCCGATACCGAGGGACATCCCGGACCTTCCCGTGGTCCCGGGCATCCCCGCGCTGCTGCCCGCGCCGGTCCCCGCCTCTGCGGTGGTGGCCCCCGTACGACACCCCCTGACAGCCGTCTACCGTCTGCTGATCGCCCTGGCCGCGGTGACGGGCGTGACGATCGAACTGTTCCTCGGCAGCCCGGTCCGCGTCCTCACCTTCTTCGCGGTCCAGTCGAACATCCTACTGGCGCTGGTCTGCGTCTCGGCGGCCCGCAGGGCCTGGTCGGCCAGGCGCCCGCTCCCTTCCGCCCTGACCGGCGCGACGCTGCTGTACGTCATGATCACCGGCGCGGTGTACCACCTGCTCCTGGCCGACGGCACTCCCCCGTTCACGATGACGCCGACGGTGCACGGCCCGTCCGGCTGGGCCTCACTGGCGAGCCAACTCCTCCAGACGGTGACGCCCGTCGCGGCGGCACTGGACTGGCTGCTGCTGACACCGCCGGCCCGCCTTCGGGTACGCCAGGCATCGACGTGGATGCTGTACCCCTTGATCTACCTCGCCCTCACCCTCACCCGGGGCGAACTGATCCTGCCGGGGACGTCGGGCCGCTATCTCTACCCGTTCCTGGACATCGACCTCCACGGCTACAAGAGCGTTCTGAGCAACGCGCTCCTGCTGGGCCTGGCCTGCTACGCCCTCGCGGTCGTCCTCGTCGCCGTCGACCACGCCCGCCCCAACACCGTCCACCACCGCGCCAAAACCGGATTTCGTCTCTAGCCACCGGTGGGCTAAAGTAAACGACGTCGCCGCGACAAGCAGCGACATCGGGGTGTGGCGCAGCTTGGTAGCGCGCTTCGTTCGGGACGAAGAGGTCGTGGGTTCAAATCCCGCCACCCCGACAGCCGAAACACCAGGTCAGGCTCGGTACTGAGAGATCAGTGCCGGGCCTGATTTGCGTTGCGGCCCCGTTTTGGGAGCCATTTGGGAGCCGACTTCGGGGAGCGGCTCCCCGGCGGCTCCCAGCGAGAGGTGTTCCGCCTCCGAGTACGCCGTGCGCTCCGCAGGAGTCCTCCCCACGGCTTGTGCCGAGGAGACAACAGACGGTACGACGATCGACATGCACCGATGGTCTCCGTTAAATGACCGGCAGCTCGCACTCCTCACCCGCATCGGGGATGGAGCCGACCCCGTCACGTCGGACAGCCCCGAGTTCGCTCTCACCGCTCGCGCGCTGAAGGAGCGGTGTCTGATCACCATGCCCAAGCAGGATGGGAAATGGCAGGCGGATATCACCGACGCGGGACGCTTCTACCTGGAACACGGCCATCACCCGGACCGGCCGGAACCAGCTCAGCGCAAGCAGCGGTCAACAGGTTCCGACCAACCGGCACGACCGACCCCTCCGCCACAGAAGCAAGACGCAGCCCCGTCCGCAACGAAGCCGGCGTCGAAGCGCGCCCCCAAGGCCCCCCAGCTGTCGCCGGCGGAAGTCGGAGCCGCCTTGATCGCGGAGGTACAGCAGGCTGGGCGGATCCTCCGGATCCCGAACCCCAGCGACGAGGAGCGGGCCCGTTACCGCAGGGCGTTCGACGCGGCGCGGCAGTGTGCCCCCGAGGGATACAGCCTGAAGTACAGCGGGCGGGCGAAGGGGGACTTCTTCCTCGGCCTGCTCCGAGTGACCGGCGAGGACGAAACCGAGTGGAACCGTATCCGGCTGGCGCGCAGCCGTGTGATCACCGATGTCGAGGACGTGATCGCCGCAGTCAGCGCGGACCACAGCGCCTTCGAGATCTCGGAGGAGGTCCTCCCCCGGGTGCTCTCGCTGCTCCGGCTCCTCGCCGAGGAAGCCCTCGCACGCCACGGCGAGATCGCGGTGTCGAAGAAGCGCAGACAGCCGAGGCCGCTGCTCACCGTCCACGGCAGGACGTACGAGGTCAGCTTCCGCGAACGGCAGAAGCCGGTCCGGTACGTTCCTAAGCAGCCAGGCCGCCGTACATACGACTGGCAACGTGTCACCCCAGCCCAGAAGTTCGAGCCGTCCGGCGAGCTGGAGCTGCTGGTCAGCCAGCAATCGGGCTACAGCTACGGCTGGAAGAAGGAGTGGGCCGACACCGCCAAGAAGCCGCTGGAGGACCAGATCGGTTCAGTCCTGAGGGCGCTGAAGGCCCGTGCGGAGGAACAGGAACGGGCTCGGCTGGAACGTGAGGCGGAGCAACAGCGGCTGCGAGAGGAGCGGGAGCGTCAGGAGGCCGAGCGCCGGCGGCTGGAAGCGGAGCGAGAGGAGCGGGAGCGGCGGGAGTGGGAGGCCGCCGTCAGCGTGGCTTCGGTCAAGGCGGTTCACGCGGTACGGGCCGAGCGCTTCGGCACGGCCCTTGAGCAGTGGCAGGCCGCAGGGGAGATCCGAATGTTCTGTGCCGCTCTGGATGAAGCCGCCGCGGCGTCGAAAGACGCCCTCGAAGCCAAGAGGCTGCGAGAGTGGTCGGCTTGGGGGAAGGCGGAGGCCGACCGGCTCGACCCCACCCTTAGCAACAAGGGCTTGGCTTCTCTCAACTTTCATGCGGAGCCGACGGGAGATCAACTGCGGCCGTTCCTCGACGGCTGGCACCCACACCGGCCGGAGCAGGAGACGAAGCCTCCTGCTCAGCCGGCACCACCTAGGGCGGAGCCAGATCCGTGGCGCGGTCTCATCGACGCACGTCAGGATCAAGGCTGGAGATATGGACGCCCAGGTCGCGCTCAATGGTGGAGGCGATGACGCCATGGCCGCGGTCGCGTAGGGCCTTGACCGCCTTCTCGACCAACTCCCCGAGCCGGATGACCTCGGCGCGCAGCGCAACCAACTCGTCGTAGCGGTCAGCCTTGTCCTGGCCGCACCACGCTCGGACGGTGCGAAGGACTGCCGCCTCCGCGTCCAACTTGCGCTCGTCACGCCGGCTGTAGGAGTACCAGGAGGACTGGGCACGCTCCTGCTCGATGTCCTGCTGTTTGCGGTCCACCTCCGGAAGGATCTCGTCGGCGAGGCGTCCGGCCACGTGGCGGGCGATGCGCTCGGTGACCGGCCACCCGGCCAGGCACATTCCGCGGTGGTTCTCGAACACCATGGTGTCGCCGCGTAGTTCGGCGGCGTCCATGCCGATGAGCGGTGCAGTCTCGTCGAGGCGGCTCAGCTCCAGAACGCCTGCGTCCGCCACCGTTCGGCGCAGTCGCAACCTGTTCTTCGGGCGAACGAATCCGAGGATCATGCGGGCGGCCTCGAATTCCGTGCTGCCCCGGACGTGGCGTGAGGACTCCACCAGCGTCAACTCTGCTGCGTCGTCCGCGCGGAACGTATCGACATCCGCCCACGGCGCTACGAGGGAGCCGGAACTGACCCACTCCTGCAGGCCGGCGGCATCGCCTTCGAGAAACCGCATGTGGACCCAGCCAGACCTGCCAGGGCCGCCCACGCGAACGACCTCCACCTGGCGAACCGCGCCGCCCAGCTCCTTCGGCCTCGCGCGGTAGGCCCAGTGCTCGCCAATCTCCATGTGCCTATTGAGCCAGGTCTGTTGGACCCATCACTGGGCGTTTGCCATAACTACCGGCACCGGCTCCTCATCACCAAGTTGACGCCGCCCTGCGATGCATCGCGCGAGATGTCTTCGCCCGGCAGCAAGCGCAAGGGGACACAGCAGCACGTCCGGCCATCCGCGCTGTCCCTCGTAGCGTGTCTCACCGGACGACGCTCCGTCCACGTACGAGACTCATTGGCTCGTCGGCCAGTTCGCCCGGCCGGGGACTTCGTCGCGTTCCACCTGGAAGTCGTGTCCCTCCCCCGGAGAGACCCTCACACATAGTCACAGGATGGTTACGAGGTGGAATATGCGGGTGATCAAGTGGCTGATCACCAAGAAAATGTCACTCTACGTTTGCCGGGAATATCCGGCGTCCTGTGTGCTGGGGAGCCTCAGGGGCGAGGGGGTGGGGAATGATTACTTACCGTTTCAATCCGCCGCCGGGTTGGCCTGTGCCACCCGCGGGATGGATGCCGCCGCCTGAGTGGCGGCCCGACCCCTTGTGGCCCCCGATGCCGGCGGGATGGCAGCTGTGGGTTCCTGAGGCCGACTCCACCACCGACGCTCTCGCTGTGGGCCCTGCCACGGGAGCCTCTGCGGTGCCAGTCGCGGCCGCTCCCGGGAGCACGACCGCGGTGCCGGCTCCTCGGAAGGGAGGGCTGTTCGGGCGCCGGCGTTCGGATGCGGTGTCCGAGGCCGAGGAGCTGCGGGCGTGGATCGCACAGACGCAGGGACTGGATGCCGCGCGGGTCGCCGGCCTTGTGCGGCAGGTCGAGGCGGAGGCCGCTGAGCTGCGTGAGCGGATGTCCGCCGAAGCCGCCGAGGAGGCCGAGGGGATCCTCAAGGACGCGCGCGAGACGGCGAAGGAGATTCTCGGCGACGCGCGCCGGACGGCGAAGGAGACCGAGCGGGTCCGCAAGGAGGCCGACCGGCACCGCAAGGACGTCTTCGGCGCCGAGCGGCGGCTCGCCGAACTGCAGGCCCAGATCGTCAACGCCGATGAGACCGCCATGCTGCAGGAGGCCGGTATCTATGCCTACCGGCATGCGCTGCACGACGCGATTCGAGGCACCCGAGGCCACCCATCCCAGCCGGTGGCAGACCTGGCACGCAGACTCGGCGTCGTCGGCGGTTAAAGTCCGTCCCGTGACCGAGAACGAGCACGAAGCGAAGATGGCCCACCCACGTATGGCGGCCGGCGCACTCTTCTTCGACGACGCCGACCGAGTCCTGCTCGTCGAACCCTCATACAAGGACTACCGCGACATCCCCGGCGGATACGTCGAGCAGGGGGAGTCTCCCCGACAAGCCTGCCTCCGTGAAGTCCACGAGGAGCTGGGCATCAAGCCACACATCGGCCGCCTGCTCGTCGTGGACTGGGCGCCGAATCCAGGGGAGGGAGATAAGGTCCTCTACCTCTTCGACGGCGGCCGTCTCAGCGCGGACCAGCGCCAGAAAATCGCGTTGCAGGCCGACGAGCTCCGCAGCTACGACTTCCACGACGCCGAGCAGCTGCCAGAGCTCACTATCCCCCGCCTCGTACGCCGGATCACCGCCGGGCTCCAAGCTCGCGCGGCCAGCCTGACCGCCTACCTGGAACAAGGGGTGCCGCCAGAAACTGGGACTTGAGCGGCGAACCCACACCTCGATCTCCAAACCACATTATCGGAAGAGCTGGCGATCTGCGTGTGCCCTCGCTGATCGGAGCGCTTCGAAGATCGCTGATGCAGTGGCGGCTACTGACCTTGTCGTCGCAATGCCAAGAGCCTACGAGACCTCGTAGACGAATCGCACAGGTTCGGCGAGTACTGCCGCAGCGGAGTCCAGCTCCGCCAATCGGGCCGACAGCGTCGCCTCTGCGAGCCGAGGCGGCAGCGCGTCCCCGAATTTCAGTCCTCGCACCGCTCGTTCGTCGACAGCGGGAAGGCAGAGTCGATCGGGGGCATCGCTCAGGGCTTCTTTCCACACTGGTGGGGTGAGGTCTTCCCGTAGACGGATCCAGTGATCATTGATCCGCTGGGCCGGCACCGCTACCCCCTCCAGCGTGGCGGACAGAGTGGCGTTCGCCCGGTGACCTGCCCAGGTCCACCAACGCAGTTGTCCTCCGTCCCCCCGCACGATCAGCGTGCCGCCCGGGTGGACCTTCTCCAGGAAGACGTCGCGTGCCTCCTTGAGTGAAGTGATGGCGCGTTGGGTCAGGGCAACGGGCGGATCCGCCCCCAGCAATACCTCGCGCACGGCTCGGGTGATCTCGAAGGAGGCGCCCTGGCCGAATCCCGTGCCGCTCCACTTCGCCTTGCCTCCGCCGTCGACCGGTTCGACGAAGCAGCGCTTACGTCGCCAGTCGATGTAGGTGACCTGCCAGTTTCGGCCGGCGAGAAGGAGGCGGCGGGGGCCGATGACCTGCTCGGTGAGCAGCGCGGGATCGGTACGGCCGATCTCGGTGTGGCCCTGGAGGACAGTGAATTGCGGGGGTGCGGTGAAGACGGCGGTGAGGTTCATGAAGTGGCGGTGGCCGAAGCGTCGTTCGGCTTCAGGACCGATGAACAGCATGCCGCCGTCCTGGTCCAGGTATCCCTGCTCGACCAGATGCCGGACGATCGGTTCCGCCGACCCGCCGAACGGTCCCAGGCCGTTCCACCACTCCTGCCAGAGCCGATCTCCGACACGGTGTTCCTGAAGGCAGAGGGCAAGCAACTGCTGGGCGACGATGTGCCGTGGCTCAGGCGGTGCGGTCACCGGTTCCACCCAGCCTCGCGACCATTGCAGAAGCAGTCCCGCGGCGGCCAGGAGCCCGCCTTGGTCGAGGGCGAGGAAGAGACAGTTGCGGGTTGTTCCGGCGCGGCGCCCGGTGCGCCCCAAGCGTTGGAGGAAGGAGGCGACGGAAGCGGGCGCGTCGATCTGGATGACCCGGTCGAGGTCTCCGACGTCGATGCCCAGCTCCAAGGTGCTTGTGGAGATGATGACGCAGTCGCGTGCTTCGGCGAAAGCGGTCTCCGCGCGTCTGCGTTCGTCGAGGGACAGTGAGGCGTGCGACAGGAAGGTGGTCACGCCCTTGGCGCGAAGTTTGGCGCCCAGTTCTTCGACGAGACGTCGTGACTCGCAGAAGACAAGACGCTTCTCGCCCCGGTGGAGGGCGCTGATGATCGTGGCCGCGTTGTCGAGCGAGCCGACGTAGTCGAGCTGGATGTCACCGGACGGCACAGAGGTCGGCGCGGTTTGCTGCGCCGGCTGTGCCTCGGTCAGGTGAGGCGCTACCACTCGGCCTGGGCGTTTTCCGGCACCCGAACCCTGGAGCCAGGTGAGTAGTCCTTCGGGGTTGCCTACGGTCGCGGAGAGGCCGACGCGCTGCACGGAGCGGCCCACGACTCGCTGGAGGCGTTCCAGAACTGCCAGCAGGTGCCAGCCGCGGTCGTCGGCGGCGAAGGCGTGGACCTCGTCGACCACCACGGTGCGCAGCCCGGAGAAGAAGGAGGCGTGGTCGACGTTGACGCTGACCAGCATGGCTTCCAGCGACTCGGGAGTGGTGAGCAGTACGTCGGGCCTGGCCGCAAGGATGCGCCGTCTGGTACCGGCCGGTGTGTCACCGTGCCAGAGAGCCGCCGTCCGGCCGAGCCAAGCGGTGTACGTCTCCAGCCGCGGCAGCAGGTTGTTCAGCAGTGCCTTGAGCGGGCACACGTACAGCACCGACGTGCCGGACCAGCCCTGGGCGTGCATCCGGGAGAGCAGCGGGAAGCAGGCCGCTTCCGTCTTCCCACCCGCCGTCGGTGCCAGCAGCAGGGCGTCCTCACCCGCGGTCAGCGGCGCGACAGCAGCCTCCTGGAGCGGGCGCAGTCCCTTCCAGCTCAGGGTGTTCACGATGTGGTGGACCAGCGCCGGTTCCAGGGCGTCGGCGGCGCTCATGGCAGTTCCAGCTCAATGGCGTCCGCCCGGTCAGCAGCTGCGTTGCGTTCGATGTCGGTGAGTTCACCAGACGAGACGGTGAGCTGGTAGTGCTCACGCGGGTCGAAGTCCGCGAACTCGTCGACGCGGTCTAGGACGTCGGCGACGAGCTTGCGGAGAAAGACCCGGGGGGCGATCCCGACATTGCCACCCAGTCCTCCGGTGACGGCGGTGGCCAGTTCACTGACGTAGGCGTCGTCGACCCGCGCGGCGACCCGGTCGGGATGGTATGCCGCTCCCCGGTAGAGGTCGCGCGTCTTCCGGCCGAGTTCAACCAGGCGCGGCAGGTCGAAGCCGGGCAGTCGCAGCTGGACAGCCCTGGGAGAGTCGAAGCGGGCGTCAGTCGTGAAGTCCGTGGCAAGCCGCTGGGCCAGGGGCGGGAGCCGCTGGACGCCTTGCTGCCCGTCGTAGAACGCGGGGGTTCCCGTGATGACGAGGAAGAGTCCGGGGAAGCGTCCGGCGTCGATCTCGTCCAGGAGCTGGCGCAGCGCGTTGAGCCCCTTCTCCCGGACGTCACCACGGACGCGTTGCAGGGTCTCCGTCTCGTCGAGCACGAGGAGCAGTCCGGGATGACCACAGTCGCGCAGCACGGTCAGCAGTCCCTGGAGGAACCCGAGCGCGGCGAAGTGGTCCAGGTCTCCGCGCACACCGGCGGCCCGGCGCGCGGAGGCGGCCACGGACTTCTGGCCGCCGAGCCAGGCGATCAGGGCTTCCGCGGTCGCGCCGTCCCCGGCTACGACGGCCTGACGGTAACCGCGCAGGGCGGCGGCGAACGCGGGTGTGGTGCGGGCGACGTCGGCGAGCCGACGCTCCATCAGGGTGTCCACGGCCGCGGCGAGGGCTTCCTCGTCGTCCTCGTCGATCTCCGAGCCGTCGAGGACCTCCTCCTCCAGGGTGTAGAACCACGAGTCGACGACGGCGCGCAACGCGCTGGGCTGGTGGGTCGCGGTGGCAAGGCGCTCGGTAAGCCTGCGGTAGACGGTTTCCAGCCGGTGCAGCGGCGTCTCCGTTTCGGAGATCTGCACTTCCGAGGTGGCAAGTCCCGCGCGCTTGGCCCGCTCGGCCAGCCACCGAGCGAAGAAGGTCTTGCCGGAGCCGTAGTCGCCACGCACGGCGTGGAAGGCCGCGCCACCGCGCGTGACGGTGGCCAGATCGTCGTCCAGGGCGGCTTCGAACCGGTCCAGTCCCACCGCGAACAGGTCGAGGCCGGACTGCGGGACCGTGCCACGACGCAGGGCGTCGATGACCTCGCGGCGGCGGACCGCGCTCACGGAGGCGGAGTCGGTCATGCCGTCTCCTCCCGCTTCCCGCCCTCGGTCATGTCTCCGTTCTCCCCGTCCTTCTGCTTCGGCAGGAACTGCTCGCGCAGGAGCGGCACGTCGAGTTTCACGGCGTGCCCACCGTCGATGAACCCCAGGACGGGGTAGCCCTCGACGTTGAGTAGCCGTTGCACCGTGGCGATGAACCCCTCGATGTTTCGGCGGACCCGTCCGGTCGCGGAGATCGCCGCGGCGAGCGCTGCCGGGGACATGGTCCCGCCCGCGCTGACGAGTGCGTCGATGACCGCGGACACCACGTTCGCCTCGGGCGCCTTGCGGACGTACTCCTTCTGTGCCGAGTACACCTCGCTGGTCACCACCGTCGCTCCCAGCGACCCGGCGGCCCGGCGGCCGGCCTCCGGTCCTGTGGACGGCCGCGCCTCGGTGGCAGGTGCGTCCTGCGAGTGCGACGCCGGTTGCGCGGGCCGCTCGGGGGCGACAGGTGACGCCTGGCCGGTCGCCACGGCAGCAGAGGCCGCAGTGGCACCGGCAGCCGGTGTCCGCCACCATCCCGGCGTCGACAGCTCGCGCGGCAGCGGCACCCAGTTCTTCGGGGCCTCCTCCCCGGCCGGGAGCAGGACGAGTACCGGGACGGTGACCTCGGCCAGCGACGCGCCACCGTGATACCCCGCTCGGCGTCCGGTGTAGCGGATGTCCTCGCGCCACGGCAGGATCACCGCCCCCGAGCCTTCCCGCACGCGCCAGCCGTGGACGGCGACCTCCCCCTCGCCCGCCGAGCCACCGGTGCGCCAGCGGGCGGCCTCCGCACCGTCGGCCTCAACCGGCGGGGTGTCGTCGCGGCTGCCGCGCTCCAGGACGTGTCCGTGGTCGGAGACGATGACGACGGGACGGCCGTAGTTGCGGGCGGCGGCGAGCAGTTCGCGCAGGTGGGTGACGTCGGTGAGAGACCAGGTGGTGCCGCGGCCCTGCCGGCCGTTGTCCAGAGCGTCGTCGATGGTGTTGAGGACCACGCCCACCACCGCGTCCGAGGCGAGCGCGATCAGAAGTTCGTGGGAGAGGGCGTGGCCCGCTTCGCCGCCGATGGC
This sequence comes from Streptomyces sp. NPDC091279, assembly GCF_044757465.1. Lineage (NCBI taxonomy): Bacteria > Bacillati > Actinomycetota > Actinomycetes > Kitasatosporales > Streptomycetaceae > Streptomyces > Streptomyces sp. NPDC091279. The sequence goes on from NZ_JBIVVA010000003.1 coordinate 265,120, forward strand.
GGCCTTGTGGAAGAGGACTGCCGCCTTGCGTCGCCCCTTCCACAGGGCGCTGAAGCCCGCGGTTTCGGCGGACTGGCCTCCTGCGGTCGCCTCGCCCGCCAGCAGCGATGCGCGGCTGGCCCTGGTGATCGAGGGCAGCATGGAAACGGCCGCGAGGCGTACCGGGGCCTCTCCCGTCTCCGGGCGGGGCACGATCTCACGCCAGCCGTCGCGTTCGGCTTCCTCGCCGAGCTGAGCGGCTACGGCACTGCTCATGCCGTCGAGGACGAGGAGGAGCGGTGCGGTCCGGCCCGCCAACGGGCGTACGACGGTGTCCAGCACGTTCTCGATGACGAGGCAGCCCTCGGGGTGCTCGGCGGTGGCGTGTACGGCCCAGGCGGCGAGCCGCGCGGCGAACTGTTCGTCGAGGCGCTGTCTGCGTTCGCGTGCCTGCTCGTACAGGGCGTTCAGGTCACGGCCGGTTTCCAGGTCACCGTCGGGGTCGCCCGCCCACAACACGGTGAGCGCGCGGTCGGCCCAGCCCCAGTCGGAGACATGGGCTCGTACCCCGGCGGCCACGGTGGGGACGGTGGGTTCGGGGCCGCTGAGCCAGCGTGCGACCCGCACGGCCGTCTCGGCGGCCTGGATGTGGTCCGGGCGCAGGGCGGCCAGGCTGTGTCCGAGCAGGTCGTCCAGCGCGGCCTCGCCCGCAGCCGGGGAGACGCGAGCGTCCGCGACGGTCCTGCGGAGCTGTGCCGTGAAGCTGGACGGGAGGAAGCGGCTTGCGGCGAGCCCCGGGGTGAGGCCGGCCGTGTCGGCCAGTTCGTCGGCCCGTTCGAGTACGGCGACGACCCTCCGACGGGCGTCCTCGCTGGTCCGGGCGTCGGCGATCCAGCGGGTGAGGGTTCCCTCCACGGCGTCGGTGAACGCGGCGAGTTCCGACCGGCGGGGCATGACCTGCCCGAACAGGCCGCCGAGCGCGAGTACCGTGTCGGGTTCGACGGACGAGTCCCGCAGTACCGCGCCGAGCAGGCCGAGCGCCAGGGCATCGTGCCCGAGCCCGGTCTCGGCGAGGGACAGGAGAACGGGGACGGCGGGCCCGGCGACTTCCGCGAGCCACTTCTTCAGCTCGGTCCGTTCGGTGGCGCCCAGTTCGGCGAACCGCCGGGGGCCGGCGGGAGTGCGCGACCAGGCGAGGAGTGTGTCGGCGTCGAGCGTTGCCTGCCCATCCTGGCCGCTGGAGCCGCCCGCCGTGCGCAGCCCGAGCCGTTCGACGGTCAGCGCGCGTAGTGCCGCGTCCCGGGTCAGCACACCGCCGACCCGGGGCCAGCCGCTGTCAGCGGGCTCGGCTTCGACAAGGGCGTCCAGAAGCCATCGCTCGCGGTACATGCGCGGGTCCAAGGCAGTGGCGCCAAAACGCTGGAGGACGACCTCGGCGTTCTCGACGGTCAGGGTCTTGCGCCGTACGGCCCTGCCGCGCACGTCCCAGCCGAGCTGCTCGTCGTCGACGCCCGTCGTGACCACTAGTACGTCGGCAGAGGAGGCGGAGGCAGAGGCCGTGCTCCGGTGCTCGTGCAGGGCGGTGAGGACACCGAGGACGGAGGCTTCGTCCCGTACCTGGACGCGGCGTGCCTCGCCGTGCAGGGTGACGGTGAACCGCATCGGGGCGCCGGGCGCGTACTGACCGTGGACGAGCACGAGGGTGCGCTCGCGCAGCGCCTCGGCGTTCGCGGCGAGCAGGGCCTCGACGGTACGGCGGCCCACCCGGGGCAGGGCCGGGGGCATCAGTCGGTGTCCCCGTCGCCCGGTTCCGTGGCGGGTCCGTTCGAGCCCTCGGACTCGGTGACTGGGTGCCAGGAGACCTTGATACGGGTGCCGGGATGGGCCGCGATATAGGCGCGGATCTCCGTGCCGAGCTCGGCGACCGTGCTGGCCAGCGACGTCTCCAGATGGGTGGGCTCGATGAGGTGGACGGCACGCGGGCGGGCGTTCTGCGCGTCGCCCCCGTCCCGGGTGGTGTCGTCGGGCTCCGACGCGGAAGGCTGCGTGGGGGTGGTGGGCGTCGAGGGGACAGGGGGCTCACCGTGGGTGGTGAAGCTGATGTCCTCGGCGGTCGGCTGGGGCGTGACCGGCGGAGCGGTCGGCTGGGCCGGCTGCGCTCCCTGAGTGAGGCGGGTGGCCTCCCGCATCAGCGCCATGACGGTGTCGGGGAGCCGGTCCAGAACGGGCACGAGCGAAACGGCCTGCTCGTGCTCGCGGGCGGTGCGGTGCACCTCGTCGCGGAACCGGGCCGCCCGTTCGCCGACGCTGTCCTCGCGTCCGGCGAGGTCACGTACGGTCTCCGCCAGCAGGGACCACTCGGTGCGGCGCAGCGCGGCGGCGACCTCCGGAGCGTACCGGAGGGCCGCGGCGATCTCCTCGTCCGTCACGTCGTACGCGGCGGCGGCCAGCTCCCGCACGAACGGGGCCGGTTCGGTGGTGCGCAGCAGCCGAGCGACGAGGTCGGCCGCGGCCTTGGTGGACCTCATGCGGGGCGCGTCGGCGCCGTCCGGTCCGGTCAGTCCAAGGTGAGCGGCGTTCTCCGTCAGCAGGGTGCGTGTCTCGCCGAGGGCCACGCGGTGTTCCTCCGCGACCGCGCGCACGCCTTCGGCGAGCCGGGCGACATTGCGGGCGAACAGGACCCGCGAGACGGTCTTGCCGAAGATGGTCCCGGCACGGCCGAGCGCGGTGTGGAACTCGTCCTCGGTGGGCAGCTCGACCGCCCGCAGTCCGTATCCGGAGGCGATCCGTTCCAGCTCCGGGGCCTTGGGCAGGGGCGAGATCTGGTAGACCCACGTACGATCGTCGAGCAGGGCGTACGTGGCAATGATCAGGTTGCTGACGTGACGGTCCAGGCCGGTGTAACCGAGGTCCTCGATCCAGCGACGGATGTCGTCGACGGACAGGTCCGGACCGGCGTCCGGGGTTTCCGCCGCCTTCTTGTTGATGCGCAGGCGCCAGTCGGTGGTGACGTTCAGCGGCCCGTCGTGGACCTCGCCCAGGCCGAGGGCGTGCACGATCTTGCGGACCATCGGGATCTGCTGGCTGTCGACCACGACGCGCCGGGAGCCATCCTCCATCGCCCTCGTGATCCATTCGAGCGTGGTCTTCAGTTCTCGCGTGGTGATGGCTTTGCGGGTGAGCCGCGGATCGAAGTCGGGGTGCTTGGGGTGCAGGGCGCCGAGAAGCCCGTCGGCGAGCAGGAACAGGTTCTCCTCGAAGCCGACCGCCGGTTCGGGTCTGGTACGGGTGAAGCCCGGCTGGAGCGAGATCAGGTGATGCCCCTCGGGCACCTCCGCACCGGCGGTCCCGGGCTCGGTGCGGGCGATGCCGTAGAGCTGGAGCAGTGCCTCGGTGAGCTGGCTGGTCAGGCTGTCGCGGGACGCCTTGAGCTGGTTGCGGATCTGGACGCGTTCCTCTGCGGGGCGGGTCGCCGTGTGGTCGTCGAGCCGGTCGCGCTCCAGCAGATAATTGATCTTCAGTAGACGGCCGAGGTTGCGGGCCTTCTGCTCGGACAGGAAGTGCGGCAGCCAGACGATCGTCGGTGCCGTCCTCCCGGCCCGCTTCATCCGCTCCACCCGCTGTACATCGTCCATCGGTGAGCGGCCGTGGTCGTCGAAGGGGTAGTCGAAGACGAATCGGATGTTTCCCTCGCTCTGCGGCGTGAACTCCGCGTCGGGCAGGTGCGGATCGCGTACGTTGCCGAAGACGAACTCGACGGTGCGCTTGGTGCCGCGCCAGACGACCGTCCGCTCGCAGACGAACGCCTGGGCGTCGGAGATGCCGAGCGCCGCCCACAACTGATCCTTGATCCACTGGCGGCGGTAGCCGTCCTGGTCGGCGACGCCCTGCACCTCCTCCAGCAGCGGCTCCACGTCCAGGTCGGACAGGTGGAGATGGAAGACCGGGTCGGCGGAGTCGCCCTCGCTGCGCAACTCGCCGTCGAACCCCTCGGCCTGGAGCTCCTGAAGGCGCTGGACGGCGATGCTCCCGGCATCCCCCACCCGGGTCCTGATGGTCCCGTGGTTCAGCGCGGCGAGCCGGCCGCCGGTGAGCCGGATCAGGGCGGGCACGTTGGGCGCGAGGGAGGCCAGCAGCAGCGTCTTCACCAGCCGGTCGTCGGTCTGGAAGCGCTTGTCGTCCTCGGAGCCGTACTTGGTCAGCAGGTGGTCGCGGACGCGGCCGTGGAAACGGTGGGCGATCTCCGACTCCTTGCGGAGCTTCGCGGTGAACGCCTCACCGGTCCGCGCGGCGATGACGTCCCACAGATCGCCTATCGGGACGAGCTGGCCGAGCCTCAGGTCGTCGCGCCGCCGACGCAGCAGCTCCTGCACGAGCTTGAGACCGGTCCGCTCGCGCTGGAGAGCCCCGGAGAGGTCGACCAGCACATTGAGCAGGGCCGGCGAGAGCGGGTACAGGGTGCGGAAGTCGTCCCAGTCGGCCTCGGTGCGCCCCTGCGCGTCGAGCAGCACCTGCCGCACCTCGTCCCGCGACGACTCCACGATCTTGAACGCGTCGTCACGTGCCTGCTCCATGCCCGAACGGGGAGCAAGCACCCGGTGCTTGATGATCTCGACGAGGTTGCTGTCCTCCAGCTCCACGACGTCGATCCGGCCGGCGAGGTAGTCGACCTGCTGCTCCAGGTTCTGTACGTCCGCGCCCGCCACGTCGGAGCCGATCAGCTGGGACAGGTCACGCTGGCGGGAGACGAAGGACACGATCGGCACGGGCCGGCCGCTGTCCGCGGACTCGATCAGCTTGACCAGCCGCTGCACCTGGTCGCGGACGAAGTCCTGGTCGCCCATGTGCGCCTGGAGCCACAGGATCAGCTCGTCGAGGAAGAGGACGACGCCGTCGTAGCCGAGCGACTGGGCGTGCCGGGAGATGACCCTGAGGCCGTTCTCCAACGGGATGAAGGAGCGGGCGTCGCCGCGGGCGGCCTGGGTGTAGGCGGCCATGGGCCCGGTCAGCAGCGCCGACACCAGCCGCTCGCGGTCCTCGCTGCCGGGCGGCGCGGCGAAGGCGCGGTCCAGTTCGGCGGTGCTCCAACCGCCCGCGCCGGGCAGGTCCGCGCTGCCGTCGATGCCCGGCAGGTCGTCCTCGTCGTCCGCTCCGGACGCCCCTCCCCCGTTAGACGCGGTCGCGTCCGCGCCAGCCCCGAGCCACTGCCGGAACTTGTCGTCGTCCCCGAGGAACGTCCGCTGTCGGTCCGCGTCGGCGAGCAGCGCGTCCGCCCGGTAGACGGCAGGGGTCGACTCATCCGGGTGCAGCTCCCGCACGGTGTGCACGTAGCCGCCGAGCAGCGCAGAGTCGAGGTCGGTCGAACCGACGAGGTGGTACGGGACCATCAGGAACCGCTTGCGGCCCAGCCAGTCGCCGTGCTCGGCGACGGCCTCCCTCAGCCCCCGTTTGTTCAGGGCCCCCTCATGGCCGTTCAGCACGGCGTGCAGCACGGTCAGGAAGTGGCTCTTACCGGCGCCGAACGAACCGTGCAGGTAAGCGGCGTGCGAGTCGCCGGTGCGTACGGCCTTCGCGACGAGGCCGAGCGCCTTGCGGAACGCCTTCTGTAGTTGCTCGGTGACGACGTACTCCGCCACCCGCTCGTCGGCCTCGTGGAAGCCCTGGGAGAGGTCGACCTTGAAATCGCCCGCGTGGACGTCCTCCTTGATGTCGATGACATCGCGGAGGAACAGCTCTGTGGTCGACATCGGGTGATCAGTCCCTCACTGTGCTGGCGGCCGGCCGGACAGCGCCCCCCTCGGTGCGGCGCACGGTCCATCTTGCCAGGTGGGTCCGACGGCGGGAGAGGAGATCGCAACGGGTTTCACGGCAGGAGGTCACGGTGGGTGACAGGACTGGGATGGATCGCCTGGTGTGGCTACCCGGTAGCGCTGGCCCGGTCTGGAGGTCCACCTCCGCCCAAGCCGTCTTGCCCAGTCCGGCCGTACTCCAGCAGGAGGGCTGGACGTCGATCAAAGGCAGGCTCCGGCCCGCGGCTGCGGATTCCATGCCACTGACCGCGACGGACTACACCGGCAGGGCGTGGTGGGTCTCAGACACCTCGACGTATAGAAGCGCGACAGGATGCGGAGAAGCCGTAAAACGAAGCTCGCTGGGCGCGATCCAACGATGCCGCTGTTGATCCCGCTGTAGAAAGGCCCGGGGAGAGTGACACCTCTCTCCCCTGACACTGCTCTACTCGTCGTCCAACGCGGGCTGTTCGGTCTGTTTGTCGGGCTGAGCTGCCTTCCGGCCGCGCGTCTTCCGCACCGGACGCCAGTCCTTCATCTGCGCCTCGCCCACGGCGTGCGTCCGCAGCATGCGCCGGAACTCCGCCTCCAGTTCCTCCGCCGGCGAGCCACCCTCCCACTCGTCGTCGGGCACGCTGTACCACTGGTGCAACCACGGCATGACCTCACGCAGTCCCGCGAGCATCGGAACGAGCCGGTCGGCGCCCCACGCGTCGTTCCTGACGCGCGTCTCGATGAGCTGCGTGATGGCCACCGCCTGGTCCTTGTGGTCCCAACCGGCCCAGCCGAGCATCAGCGTGGAGTCGCTGTCCGGGCCTGCCTCCGGGTAGGAGATGAACCGTTCCTTGGGAACGTCGAGTTTGCCACGGTGACTCCAGTAGGACGGCCTGAGGAAATCGGAGGACTTGTACTTCGTCGGTGGGTCGATGTCGAGCCGCGTACCGTTGCGGTCCTCCTCGCGCTGTTTCTCCCACACCTTCTCCCACTCCCGGCGGGTGCGGAGGCCCGAGTCCTTGTAGCGCATGGCGGCTAGGTAGGGCACGTGCTCGTCGGCAATGACCTCGCTAAGGATCTGCGCGAGGGGGAGGTCCGGCTTCTTCAGGTGATCGGCGGCGTAGAGGGCGGCGACGGAGGCGAAGTCAGGGTCCGAACCAAGCCTGTCAGCAAGGTTGTTGACGGTCAGCGTCCGGGGGCGGCGCAGCCCGTCACGTACCTCGAACCACAGGCCCTCGTCCTCGCAGCGGTCTAGCAGCCAGCTCCGCAGCGCGGTTCGTTCCTTCTTCTCCCAGGTGTCGGCAGCCCAGCGCCGCTTGCACTCGGGGCGCTCGATCAGGGCGATGTCCTTGCGGCTGGTAATGATGAGGTCGATGCGTGCCTCGACGATCTTCCGGTACCAGTCAGGCCAGCGAGCGGGAATCTCGGTGACGGGGGTTGAGCCATGGCGCGTGAACCAGGCTGTGTCCAGGTCGCCGGCCTCGACTTTCCGCGCGAGCACGATCTCAAAGGCACGCTCACCGAGCTTGACCTCAGGGATGGTGTCAGGATCGGGCGACGGCATCACGGTTCGGACTGTCTCGGCGTTGTTGAGCAGCCCGTAGAGACCATAGACCTGCCAGTCCAGTTCCTCTTGGAGAGCGATCATGCGCCGACGGATTTTGGTGTAGTCGACCTTGGCTTCAAGGAGCGCGTGCCGTTCCGGAACGCGCTTGGCGCACACGACCGATGGCTCCAGCTTGATGAGCTTCTGTGCTTGCGCGTCGAGGACGCGGCCAAGGTGGAGCGGGAGCTTGGCCGGGAGAGGGAACTCTTGCAGCTTGGTGCCGGTGAACTCGTACCGCTCCTCCCACTCCTCATCCTGAAGCCCTCGGCCAAGTCCACTGCCGCCCTTGCCCTGGCTTACCTGCTTCAGCCAAAAACAAGCCGCCGAAGAATTCAGCACCCCCAGCAGCTCCAGGTGCCTATCTTCCCCAGCCCCCTCAGGCAGCTTGATCACGGGAGCGGAACGGTTGAATACTTTCCCGCCCCGGTCCAGCACGAAGTGGTTGTGCGTCGCCACGAACGCGAACGAGATGGACAGCGGAGTCGCGTAGGCGGACGAGGTGTACTGCATGTAGTCCCACCACTCCAGGCCCGCGTCCTCCATGCTCCCTTGGAAGGTCTTGCGAGCGGCCAGCGTGGCACGCCAAGGCCACAATTCCTCGCCGAGCCCTTCCTCATGAATCGACTTTGAGTCGGGGTTCCAGATGGCGACGTCAGGAGCTGCCCTCCAGTCGCGGACGATCTCTCCGACCATCAACGGCCGCAGGGCACGCTTGTCGGCCCGCGGTGTGTAGGTCGAACGCATCGGGCGCATATACGCCTCATCAGCACCTGCCCGAATGGCACGACCGATCGGCTTTGAGATGCGCCGTTCCATCGGTTCGCCATGAGCAGCCACATACTCGACAAGCGCCCCGGCACCACCACCGCTTACAGACCAGGGATGCGTAGAGAACCCAACCGCCGCCGCGTCCTCCACCGAAACCCACTCCGACTCACTTCCCGGCCTGCCCACCTGCTCGACAATCGCTCGCCACACAGCCCCCTGCGACGCCTCCTCCGGCTGCGCGGGCTCACCCCGTACACCCAGCACCGCCCGCAACGTCCGTTCGGGGCTGGGAATGCGATTGCGCCCGACCAGAATCACGGTCGGAGTCCCATGCCCCGGAATGTAGGCACCCGAGGTGTCGATCACATGCGACAGCTCGACCCGATTTCGGAAGAGGACCTCAATCAGCTTCTTGCCGAACTCCCGCTTCATGAAGGAGTTCGCCGTGATCTGCCCCACGAACCCGCCGCCGCCCAGCCGCCCGCCCGGCCCCTTCACCGCGAGTTCGAACATCCGCTGAGCGAACGGAACCGACAACGCGTAGGTCCCCGCACACGCGTCGTACGCCGCCCGGTAGTTCTCGTTCTCCTGCTTGTCCTTCACCGTGATGTAAGGCGGATTCCCCACCACCACGTGATACGACCCCCGCCCCAGCAGGTCGACCCTCTTCGCGTACTCCCACACATCCTCCGTGGCATACGCATAAGCCCCCTCCTCACGCCCCACGACCGCCTCCGCGAACAGCGTGTCCAGGTCAGTCTGAATACCCGCCGCGTCCCGGCCGTGCAGCAGCGAGTCACCGACAGCCACGTTGATCGGGAACGGTCGTACGTCCGCCAGCCGCTCGGCGCCTGCCGCGCGCATCGCGGCGACCAGGAGCCGGAAGCGGGCAATGCTCACCGCGAAGGGGTTCTTGTCGCAACCGTGTACCGACTCCAGAACGCGCCGGACCAATGTCCAGTTGTCCGTGCCGGGTTCGGCACGCCGCCACTTGTCGAGCAAGCGGTCGAAGATACCGAGCAGGAAGTGGCCGGAGCCACACGCCGGGTCGATAGTGCGCAGGCCGCGGCGCTCTCTGCCGTCAGGGCTGGTCCAAACGGGGTTCAGGCCGAAGCCCTTCCCGTCGTCGGCGATCGCTGGCTCCAGAGTCAGGTCAAGAATGAACTCCTCGACAAACTTGGGGGTTTGGAGCAGCGCGTACGTCTTGCGGGCGTGCTCGCTGAGGTCCTGGTAGAGGTCACCGAGGAAATGCGTGTCCCACTCGGGGTCGGTGAAGTCGTAGCGGATCTCGCCGTCCGCGCCCCAGCGGCGCCAGAACGTCAGGAGTTCCGTGGCCGCTTCGTAGCCAGGGGTGAGGCCCCAGAGCGGGTTGCGTGCCTCGTCGAAGAGACCAGCGGCCGTCTCGTTAGTACTCGCCAGGTGGCGGAACGCCGTGATGAGCCAGTCGCGGTTGTTGTGGTGCGGGTAGGTGCGGAAATGCGCCTCGTGCCTCGCCTCCGCCTCAGCCAGGCGTTCGCCGGGGCCGGCAAGGAACGGCTCGTCGATCAAGCCGTTGTCCTCGCAGAAGCGGACGAAGACGCAGCCAAGCACCCACGCCACCGCTGCCTGAGTCACACGCTCGTCGCGCCAGGCGGAATAGGAGAGGGCGGTACGCTGGGCCTCTTTGGCCTCACGCCACTCGCGGTCCAGACCGGTGCGGAACTCCTCCTCGGACTCGCTGCGGGCTCGCAGGTCGTCCTCCAGCTTGACGACCAGCTTCTTCAGGTCCTTGAGCAGGGCCACCTTGTCCACGCCCTGAGCACGCTCGGCACCCTCAGTCGTCACCGTCACTCTTCGCTTCCTTCTCCATGCACCGCGTAAGAACCCCACCGCGTCCCCGCGGACCGGACCTCCCATCCTGCCGCACCCGCGCCCCCGCACGAGGGCTCAGGGCCTTCGCGATCTGGGAAAAGCCCCCGCCACTCCCTTGGCCAGCTCGTTAAGGTGATCGTCGTGACGGCCTCGACACCCTCCACATCCACCGCGGCACAGCCGCCCGCCTTCGCGGCGGCGAGCAGGAACCACTATCGCGCGGCCACGCTGGCCTCCGAGAAGGACCTGCGGATATCTGCCGACCATCTGGCCGGGCTGGCGGCTGAGTGTGCCGTCAAGGCCATCCTGATCGACTTCCTAGGCTCCCGGCTCAACGCGCGGAACATGCCAGAGCATCCAGAGGTGAAGTACCTGGACCGCTCCCGGAGGACGCCGCAGTGGACGAACAAGCACGGCCACCTCCCCGAGCTCTGGGAACACCTCACCGCCGTCGCCCACCGCCGCCGAGGCGGCGGGTCGGGTGCGCTGTTCACACAGCTCATCTGGGAGAATCCGTTCGCCGACTGGGACGTCGGAGACCGCTACTGCGACGGCACCGCGATCACCGACACCATCCTCGACCGGCACCTGAAGGCCGCGTACGACCTCATCGCCGCCCATGAACAGGCCGGCATCCTGGGAACGAGGACCCGCGCATGAGCCGTACCCCCGTGCGGTTCGACACCGCCTGGCAGGCCGCCCTCGAGCACGCCCGGCAGGCCGCGGCGCAGTTCGGCATGGATGTCGTCGTGACCCGGGACGTGCTGGGCCGGGCCTGTCTCATCATCGATGACCGGGGAAACCCCCTCACGCACGACGACACGCGAGTGGTGGCGCTTCGGGACACGTTCACGGCCGCCACGAAGCCCTTCACCGGACTCGAACCGCTCCTGTACGGCAACAAGTTGTTCGCGCCCGAGCTGTACTTCGACGCCGACGACCGCGTCGAGATCAGCCCCCCGCAGGGCGCCGGCACCGGCAGTGTCCACGCGCTGGAACGGACCGTCATCGGCACCGACTGGGCCCGGACCGCCCCTCCGCCCTCCACTGGAACCGCCGGGCGCCGGGACCGGCGGGTGGCGATGTACGGCTTCAAGGGCGGCGTCGGACGCACCACCGCCACCGCCGTCCTCGCCCGGCATCTGGCCGGACAGGGCCGCAGCGTGCTCGTGGTCGACCTCGACCTGGAGTCACCGGGCATCTCGAACCTGCTGGAGGACCCCGCCGGTATCCCCCGCCACGGCATCGTCGACCATCTGATAGAGGCCGGGGTCGGGAACGCCGAGGGGCTGGAGCTGGTGGCGCGCAGCACCGCGTTGCGCTTCAAGGAGGGCAACGGGGAAGTGTGGCTCGCGCCCGCCGGTGGTTCTCCGCTGGCGGGAGAGTCGTACGACTATCTCGCCAAGCTCAACCGCATCTACAGCGACCTCGCCGGGCTCAGCCCCGGAGACGGCGAACGCCCCTTCTCCCTGCGGCTGGAGCAGGCGATCGCCGCCTGCGAGGACCAGGTGACCGAACTGTCGCGGCCACCGGACATCGTCCTACTGGACAGCAGGGCCGGGATGCACGACATCGCGGCAGTCACCCTGACCCGTCTCAGCGGGCTCGCGCTGTTGTTCGCGGTGGACAATCCCTCCACCTGGGAGGGGTACGGGATGCTTTTCGAGCAGTGGCGGCAGCGCCCCGACCTAGCCCGGGAGTTGCGGGAGCGGTTGCGGATCGTGGCGGCCATGTTCCACTCCGCCGGGGACGCGAAGCGGCTGCCCGCGCTGCGTGACCGGGCCCAGCAGTTGTTCGCCTCGACGCTCTATGACCAGCTCGACACGGACGCCACCGGCAGTGGGGACGAGGACGAAGAGCCGTACCACCCTCCTCTGGAGGATGACGACGCCCCGCACTCCCCCATCCCCATCCTGTTCGGCAACGACCTGGTCGGCCTCGACCCCCTCCGCAGCCGCGACTGGCCGGAGCTGCCGTTCGTCGAAGCCGCATACCGGACGTTCACGACTACGGTGGAACGCCTGCTGCCGGAACCACACCCCGCCCCGGAGTCCTCATGACCGCCGTCCCGACCACCGACGAGTACCGCACCCTGATCACCAGGGCCCTCGGTGTCGCGCTCGACGCGGACACGGAGGGTCCCGACCTGCGGCGGCTGTTCACCCCGTCCAGTCACCGCCTCGCCCTCGACCCGGACGTGACCGTGGTCCGCGGAGCGCGCGGCACGGGCAAGACGTACTGGGCGAAGGCGTTGGCCGACCCCGATTTGCGGGAGGTGGCCGCGAGGTCGTACATGATGCCGCGGCTGCGGCGGGTCCGGGTCACCACGGGGTTCACTACGGGGGGCAACACCGGAACCCCGTATCCCGGCAAGCGTAAGATCGCCCGGTTGCTGGGGGAGGGAGCCGATCCCGAGGTGTTCGAGATCTTCTGGCACTCGGTCGTGATGATGGCGCTCGGCGTACCGGAGATCGCGGGCATCCCCGACTGGGCCGACCGCATCCGGTGGGCCAAGGAGAACGAGGACGCATACGACGACGCGCTCAGCAAGGCGGACCGGGAGGCCCGGGACAGCGGCGAGACGCGCGTGCTGCTCTTCGACGCCCTGGACCACCTGCACCGAGACCGCAGGACCGCCGACCTGCTGGTGTCGGCGCTGTTCCAGGTCGCGCTGGAGCTGCGGCTGACCACGGGAGCACTGCGCGCCAAGATCTTCGTACGCCCCGACATGTACGACAGCGCGCCTAGGACATTCCCGGACGCCTCGAAGCTGGGGGCGAACGCTACCGACCTGGAGTGGAGCCGGGAGAACCTGTACGGGCTGCTCTTCCACCAGCTGGGCAACCACCAGAGCCCGGAGGCGGAGAAGTTCCGCGAGCAGCACGGCAAGTGGCAGCCTGAAGGCGAGGGACGGTTCATCGCCCCGGTCGACGTCATCGCCGACGAGAAGCGCCAGGAGCAGGTCTTCATCACACTGGCCGGGCCCTACATGGGAACCGACCGGCGCAAGGGCCACACGTTCACCTGGGTGCCCAACCATCTCCAGGACGGCAAAGGGCGGGTGAGCCCGAGAACCTGGCTGCTCGCCCTGCGCACCGCCGCGACCCTGACGGCCGAACAGCATGCCGGGCACCCGCAGCCGCTGTACTACGAGGCGATCCGAGACAGCCTGCACGCCGCTTCGAATCTGCGGGTGGCGGAACTGAGGGACGACATCGGTTGGGCCGCCACCGCGATCGAACAGTTCGAGGGCGTACAGGTGCCCATGGAGCCGTCCCAGGTCCGGTTTCTGTGGGAGCGGGGTGGTCTCACCGACATCCTGCGGGACATGGCCGAGGCCGACGGAGGCGGCGAAGGGTCCGAGGACGAGGAAGAACCCGAAGGCGGCAGCGGCCCCCGTGACCCCGGTGACCCCTTCGCGCTAATAGAGGAACTCGTGGCCCTCGGCGTACTCACCGAACGCGCCAGTGGCGCCCTGGACCTGCCCGACGTATACCGGCTGGCGTTCAACATCGGCCGCAAGGGCGGGGTTCCGCGCAAGTCGTGAGCCGCCGACCAGCGTCGGCGGCTCACCCCCGAAGCGGCTCCAGCGACTTGAGGAACTCCCCGTCCAGAGGCTCCTTTTCCCCGTCCCCACCGATCACCTCAACCGTGCGGCCGTCGAGTGCCGCGCCCTGGGCACGGTTCTCGACCGGGCACAGCAGCCACAGGCCGTGCGGCACGTCGGCCGGGCGGCGGGCCGCGTTCTGGAGCCGGACCAGGAAGGCGTGACCGCCCTCGTCCCAGTAACGGGCGATCAGTCCCGCGTCGTGGAGGAACAGGACAGTGCGCGGCGCGTCGGCCCGTGCGAGCACCGTCTGCTCCACGCGCTGCCAGACCACCCGCACGAAGGACGCCAGTCCCGGCTTGATGCCACCGGGAGTGGAGAGGCTGTCGGCGCGCAGGACCTTCTCCCAGTCCTGCCCCTTCTCGGTGGCAAGGGCACGGAAGGCGGTGAGGAACACGGCCGAAAGGTCGACCGCCTCGACCGGGAAGGCGGCAGCCACCGCCTCCGCCGCCCCCGCGAACGACGTTCCCTTCACGGTGAGGGCGAGAAACCCGCCCCGCTCCGCCAGCCCGGTGAGCCAGTCCCGCAGCGGGCCGTGCGGGTCCTCGCGGTCGGCGCGGGTGCGGGGCGTGGGCGGCTGGTAGCTGGTGAGGGCGCCGGTGGAGCTCCACGGACCCACCGACTCCGGCGGCCTGGGGAAGAACTTCTCGGCCTCGTCGTCGTACACGAGGTCGAAGCGCGCGCCTTCCAAGGCGTCCAGCAGCTCCACGTGGGTGGGTTCCTGTCCACCCGATAGCAGGTCCAGGGCGGGGAAGCGTGCGCGCAGGCGGGCCACAAGCTCGCCGACGGTGATCCCCCGGTCGCGGCGGATGCCCGCGCCCGCCTGGGAGATCCGCAGCGCCCGTTCCAGGCTCAGGTCACGCGGATACAGCTCCAGCCGGGGGGTGGCCGCGACGCCTGGAGCCGTCGCGGCGGCCAGGGAGACCAGGCGGGTGTCCGCGAGCGGGGCCAGTCCGTCGGGCGCGGGAACGGACCGCAGGATGCGCAGGACCTCGCCGCGGCCGGGCAGGGGGTCCTGTCCGGCCAGCCGCTCGGCCGCCTGGCCGAGGAGCGCCGCGTAGTCCGCCAGCTCGCGCGGGCTGGGATCGTCTGCCCCCGGCAGGGACTCGGAGGCGAGCAGGACCGTGTCGCCACGCCGGTGCACGGCGAACCTGGGCTCGTGCTGCTCGGCGGCGTCCTCCTCCTGGCGCTCGGCGGTCTCCGCGTCGGCCGCGGCCCGTACGACAGCCAGGGCGCCGGCGAAGGTCCGCTCGGCCGTGTCGGACCCGGCGCCGTGCCGGGCCCGCAGTTCGACCGCGGCCTCGTCGGCGGTCATCACCCGGCCGACTGACTGGATGATCTCGGTCAGTTCGGTGCGGACCGGCGCCAGCCAGTGCGTCTCCGCCCATTTCCTGATCTCGATGCGGTGGTGCCGGGAGACGGATGTCTGTTTGATACCCAGGTGGTCGGCGATCCGGGCCTGCACGGGCCAGAAGCCGAGGGGGGAGAGTCCGCCGTCTTCGGGCGGCAGCCCCAGGGTGAGGCGTACGACCTCAGCGCGGTGCGAGCCCTTGCGGCCGGGCTCGGGAGCGAGGAAGGCAGCCATGTCGTCTATCGACAGGATGCGGACCTCGTCGGAACCGGGGGTCGGTGGCGTGGGGGCAGTGTCGTCGGGTGTGCGCCGAGGGGGTGCGTGGGGCGCCGCCGGGCGCAGCGCGGACGCCCACTGCTTGCGGCGCCGGTTGAGTTCCTTGCGGACCAGGGCTCCCGCGCCCCGAGCCTTCGAGATCGCGTACGGCTGGATGTCCAGCAGCTGCTCGACCGTGGTGGCGCCTAGGCCGCCGGCCACCGACACGGCCCGGGGGGACAGCCCGGCGGCCTCCAGCGGCGTCGTCAGTTCGGCCGCCGCAGCGGCGCGGTCGCGGGCCTCCTCCGGGTCGTCGGACGACGTGCCGACGGTGGAGGGAGTCGTGGCGGGCGCGGTCGCGTCGGCCGCCCGGAACACGGCCCGCCAGGTGTCCCACATCTGCCGCAGAGTGTCGAAGCGGTACTCGGTGTCCCGGTGCAGCGCACGCTGGAAGAAGGCGGTGAGTCCGTCGCGCAGTGCGGGCTCGAACAGCTCGGTGGCAATGTGCAGTTGTGCCGACTCGTTGGTCAGCGGGTCGAGTTGTCCCTCGCCCCACAAGGGGCGCTCACCGCTCGCCATCTCGTGGAGGGTGACGGCCGCGGCGTACCGTTCTGCGTGGTCGTCGTAGTGGGCGCGGCGCATCGAGCCGAGGAACGGATCGAGATAGCCGCGCGTGCCGGCCTTCACGTCCCGGTCGGAGGCGTCGGTCAGGGAGAAGTCGAACAGCTTGAGCTGCCAGGTGCGGTCCTTGCGGCGCTGGATGCCGAGGTTGTCCGGCTTGATGTCGCGGTGGCGTACGCCCTGCGCGGCGAGCTGGTCGAGGGCGTGGAACAGGTCGTCGGAGAAGCGCTCCAGTTCGTGGTAAGTCAGCCGCCCCTTGCCGCGCAGGCGGGCGCCGAGCGACTGCTCGCCGGCGTACTCCAGCTCCAGGACGGTCCGCCCGCCGAGTTCCCGCAGCCCCTCTCCACGCAGCTGGACGACGGAGCCGCCGCCGACCTTGCGCAGCGCCCGTTCCTCGGCGCGCAGCCGCCCGGCCTTCTCCTCGTCGAGGGCGACCTTGAAGACATGCTCGTCGATCTGGGTGCGGCCGTCCTCGTCCTCGGTGGCCCGCTCCACAAGCAGGGCGCGGGCGGTGGCGCCGGTGCCCAGGACACGGCGGACCGACCATTCCGCGTCGAGCGACTGTCCGGGCACCGCTTCCAGCGGGTCGACGCAGGCCGCTGCCGGCGAGTCCGGGAGGATACTGGCGCGTTCCGCCTGGTCGAGCAGGTCCAGGAACGCCTCGGCCGATCCGAGCCTTTCGTTGACGTCGGCTCGGGTCGCCCGGAAGACCAGGTCGTCGAGTGCCTCGGGCAGGCCATCGGTCACCGCGAACAAGTGCAGCCCCGCGTCCGTGCGGAGCCGCTCGGCCAGGCCGCTGCGCTGGGTGGCCGGGGGCTGGCCGGTCAGGATTAGATAGGCGACGGCACCGAGGCCGAAGATGTCCAGATCGGCCGGGTCCGCGTACGGCTGGTCCGACTCTGGGGCGAGATAGACGCGGGCCGCGTCCTCGATCAGGGCGGCGTCGAGGGCGGAGCCTCCGATGGAGCGGAAGAACGTGGCGTTGCTGTCGAAGTCCCGGGCCGCGGTCTGCCAGTCGGTGATCCGCAGCTCGGGGCCCGCCCCGTCGGCCCGGAAAGACACGTAGACGGAGCGTGCCGCGAGGGCCCGGTGGTAGAGCGAGCGGTTGTGCGCGTAACGGACCGCCTCGGCGAGCTGCCTGACCAGGTCCAGACGAATCTCGGGCGTGAGCCTGCCACCATAGGTGTCCAGGTACTGGTCGAGGCGGAGATCACCATGACGGTGCCGGAAGAGGATCGCCGGTCCGCCCTGGTGCTCGCGGTAGTCGAGGGCGTCGACGATGCCGCGGTGCGTGATGCCCTGCAGCACCTGGTATTCGCGGCGTGCGGCCCGTTCCGTGGCTCTGCGGGCCGTTTCCGTCGCCATCTGGCTCACCAGATAGATACGGACGCGGCCCTCCTCCTGGACGAGCCCGTCGTCCCGGGTGGCCAGACGGTCCTCCCACGACGGTCCCGCGTCGAGCGGGTGCGGCTCCATCTTCCAGGCATCGCCGAAACGGAGGTGGGCCGTGGACTGGCGGATGCCGATCGCCTTGAGCAGCTGCGGCAGGGTGTGCCGTGAGAACTCCGGGGTGACGCGTCGCTCGGGACGGTCCGGGGGCAGGCCGAGGAAGTCCTGCCAGATCCGCTTCAGGCCGCTGCCGCCGTCGTCACGGCCGTAGACCTTGATCCGCTGGACCTCGTCCAGATGGCTTTCCAAGTCGGGCGATGACAGGAAGACCGCGGGCTCGACGCGCGGTACCGCCCGCTCGGAGATGCCCAGCTTGCGCGCCGCCCACTGGAGCTGGCTCTTCAGCTCCTTGGACTTCAGGTCGGTCAGGTGCAGGGGGTTGTTGATGGTCCGCATGCGGTCGGGCCCCTGGAAGTTCCAGGTCGACCCGGTGTTGTGGAGCTGCCCTGGGTGTCCCTTGATCTCGACGAGGAACAGACCGGCAGGAACGGCGATCAGCAGGTCGCACTCGTTGACCCGGCCGGACATGGCGGTAAAGGAGAACGTGGCCCAGGCACGGTAGGGCTCGGCCTGCGGCATCAGGGCGCGCACCTGGTCCAGTGCGTCCTGCTCCCACGGATAAGGCGAGGGGCGCTCCTGGAACCACTGGCGGGCAGGGCGCGGCGGACCCGGCTTGGGCGCACCGGCCCCCGGTGCCGACCTGCCTCCCTGAGCTGTCACCGTCCGGCCTCCCCAGGCTTTCCTCACGGACCACTGTGCAAAGTGCCTGGTCGAGCCTATCGCGCGCGGAACCGGCCGAGACCGGTTTGTGGACGGAGGACGAGCCCACGTCAGGCGCGTCCATGCCGTCTCGGCCACGCACTGGTGGTGACCGCATGCGCCCTACGACCACGCGGGTCAGTGGCACCCTGGCGCGGCATCGGAAGCACGTGACGACGACGCGTGCAGCGGCAGGAGCAAACGCACGCACGCGCACCCCCGCCACAAAGCCGGAGAGACTGGGCCCGGACCGCAAGGGGGTGTCCAGGCTCGCCGCTACCTGGGGTAGCGGCAGACCCGCGGGAGCCGTGATGCCTTCAGAAGGCTCTCCAGCGACGGGATCGCTTCATCGTGAAACGCCGAGCCCGATGCGCCTGGCAAGAGCCGGCGCAGGGCACGAGTCGCGATGTCGGCAAGGACGGCTCCGGTGTCGGCGCCTATGTCGATGGGCAACGTGCCGATGAGGTTGACCTCGTGGTAGTCCCACTCGTCGATGTGTTCCGTAACGAAATCCACCGTCACCGACTGTCGGCGGGCAAGAAGGAGCAGTTCACAGGCGTGTACGGCGTCGAGGAGATCGAAGCCGAGACGCGCTGTGACGCGCGAGGGGCCGGGACCGGGCTCCTGGCAGGTGATGACGACCTCGTCGGCGTCACGGCTCTTCGCGGTGACGCTCATCTGCATGCCGCCGCGGGCAAGCAGTTCCTGCGCCGCCGACTGTTCGCGCTCGCCGTGCAGGGCGATCGACCACCATGGAAGGGGGCCCCACATTCCGTGTGCGGTCACGTGCTCGGGGAAAGAGTCGAAGGATCGGTACCGCCCCCGCAGATGCTGTTGGAAGGTGACGAGACACCTGTCCTGGAAGTGCTCGTCCCGGCTGCGCTCGCGCAGCAGCTCGTACTCGATGGCACTCATACCCTCCACTGCCAGGGCGATGTGCTCCAACTGCTCCTGAACGATCTTTTCAGCCCGCTCAAGAACACCGCTGAACTCATCGCCGGGAGGAGCCTGATCGAGAAGACGTCCGAGAGCATGCTGCGCGGCCTGGCAGCGGGCGAGATCTCCGCCGAGGCGGACCAGGTGGCGCGCCTTGAGAATGCTCCAGGTACGGGTGGACATCCACCGATCCCAGGCACGGTCGCCGCCACCACGCTGCCCGAGCACCATGGCTCCTACGTTTCCGACACGGAAGTCGGGCTCGTCTTTCAGCCTCTCCCACACGTCGGGGTATGCCTCCAGCGGGGAGGACGGCAACGCCGAGAGTGCCTCGTGAACACGCGTGTCCGTGCTGTCCCACAACTCCCTGAGTTCACGCTCCACGCGTGTGCGGAACACCGTACGTCCTCGCTGGGCAGTCCAGTATTCGAGGAGGAGCATGTCCGTGCTCTCCGGACTCCAGGGGATCAGTCCCAGGCCGTCGAGGACCACCACGGTGGTGGCCAGCCCGTCGCGCTCGAAGCCGGACTGGACCTTGGCGATGAGTTCGGTGAGCTCATCGCGGTCGGGGCCAGGCGCAGTGAAAAACGGGCTGTCGGCGAGCGTGTCACGGATATGCGCCGTGCTCTCACCACGAGCGAGCTGGGCGGCGATTCGCACTACCAGCAGGGATCCGACGAGATCGGGCGCGCCGAAGTCGATACGCAGTCGGCCCTTGCCAAGTGCCGGGATATTCCTGACATGCCAGAGCAACCCCTCTTGGATCGCGTGGAACCACTCCTCACGCAGTGCCGCGAGCGTGGGCTTCTCCTGAGGCGGCCTCCACTTGTTTCGGAACAGCGCGATCGTGTGCCCCTGGTCACCGGCGCGTTGCTGAGGTTTGGGCATGCCCTTTGACGACAGTTCGCGGCTGACGTGACGGTAGAGGGAGTTCATGTCGAGTGGATCGAGCACGTCTGGGACGCCCTCGGAAATGGCTTTCACGAGTTCACCCGTGAACGCGGTGTAACGCGCGTCCGCAGGAGCCATGGCGGCCTGCGTCGCGGCCGAGGCGGTCATGACACAGGTGCCCTCGATGGCGGTCTGGTCCGCAAAGTCGTCCGCCCCTCCCATGTAACCCTCCAGCGCGGCACCGCTGTAGCAACAGTCCAGGATCACGACCTTTCTGGGCGCCGTACTTTCCAGCACTGCGGCGCGGAGATGGCTGAACGCCACCGACTTGTACAGCTTCCGGCCTTGCTCGGAATAGCCCAGTGCGAGATGGAGAAGGCCATCGGGCGATCGCATACCGTGGCCGGCGAAGTACACCACCAGCGTGTCCGTCGCCTCGCTCGCGGCCTGGTGGACGACGTCAAGTACCTCCTCATAATCGGCAGGATTACACACCGTCACGACATGTCCCGCGGGGAGACCTCCCACGTCCGAGGACCTGAACAGCTCCGCCAGCCTGGCGAGGTTGTTGCGCACCGCCGGCAGGTCCGGGAAGTTCTGGTACTCGTCCGCACCGATCAGCACCACACGTGTTGCGTCAGGGTCAGGCAGCCCCATCACCGATTCCCCGAAACTGACGTGGCGGTCGGCTGTCCCGGACCAGCGAGTTCCGGGTTCCCTCTGTGGGGTTCGGGAGCCAACAGCACTGCGACTCGGCGCAAGGTTTCGTCCGACGTATCGTGCACGGTCACCGTCATGCCTCCGCGTTCGAAAGTCACGGCTCCCGGCGGCGAAGGGCGGGCCGCTCGCCAGGCGACCACGATGTTCACCAACAGGCTCGCGGCAGCAATGCCATTGCTGACGAACATGTTGATGATCTCGCCCGCGCTCATGCGGTCAGAAACTTCGGGAGCTCCTGCCAGTTGGATCTCCGCATGACGCCGGAGCTCATGATCCTGGCGGAGCCAGTAGTACAGATCATGCGCCGCTGCGTCGTCGCCCTGCGCATCGACGGTGATCTGGATCTCCACGACGTCTCCCCCTGTTACCTCTGCTGCCCGGCGCTCACGGCAAGGAACGGATACAGAACCGTCATCCCTGCCGCAGCTCTCAGCCCAGAGAGAAGAGTACGTCCCAACTGGCCTTCGTAAATGTGCTGTTGGCTCTCACTCCAGGTTGCCGCCTACGCCGCGTCAGCGTCCCCGGCGACAGCCGCGATCCGAAGCAAGCGCTCCAGCTCCTCCCTCCCCCGCCTGATCAAGCCAAAGGCAACCGCGGGATCCATGTCCCGCGGCAGCGGAGTATCGGTGAGGACATCCGTAAGGGTGTACTGACCCAGCAGCCACCGCTGCAACGCCCGCCAGTCGGCACCCCGATCAAGCGGTAGACCGTCCGCCCACGGCAATGCCTCGTACCGGGTGCCGTCAGTGCCGTTAGCGTGGAGTAGTCCGGAGCGGCGCACGAGACACGGGAAGCAGACGCCGCAATTGGCGATGGGAGGGCCGCCGTTTCGGCGGGTTGGCGGCTTGCCGCAACTCAGGGTGGACTCCAGGTCGGACGAGGTAAGGCCCGCATCGCGTCCGGCTTTGCACACCTCGCCTTTCGTGAGCTGCGCCAAGGGATTGACCACCTTCACCGCGCTCCCCGTGTCGCTCACGGCAGTTACCAAGGCGTTCAGACTGGCCAGCGTGCGTGGGTGCACGGAACGCGTGGAACAAGCGGCCGAACGCGCCGGTGTCAGGGGCGGATTGAGGGCGAGCTGGCCGTTCTCGGGAATGTGCACGGTGTCCACCCCGTGTGCGGTGGCGGCGCGGATCGCGCCCGCCGCATACAGCAGACCACGGGTGCGGGAGGAGGTTTCCAAGCGCAGGCCGGAGCCATCGCCCGCCGGGGTCTGGCTCATCGGTAACAGCAGAACCGGCCGTACTCTGACCAGTCGCTCGACGGCCTTGTACACCCGCTGTTGGAGACGCAGCAGGCCGATCTCGCGAAACATCACGAGCAGCAGCGGTCGGGCGTCGTCGGCGCGCGAACGGGTGGCGGCCCAGCTGAGGGAATCCAGTCCGCCGGAGAACAGCGCGACTTCTGAGGCTCGCGGGTCTTCGGGAGAGACCAGCGCCTCCTGGACGTAGTGACTGGTGAGGGGCCGGAATTCCACGTTCCAGAAGTCCCCGGTGAGGACTTGGAGGAGCGCGGTGAGGTGAGTTCGGACAGCTGCGCTTCCCCACCGCTCGTGTTCCATGACAGGCACAGCAAGGTTGATGCGGCGAGTCCACCGGTCCCGCACTCCGGTCCGGCGTACGTACTTGTCGGCGATGAAGGCAGCCCTAGCGACGCGGAGCAGATCCTCGGCCCAGTCGGGGACGGAACCGGGGAGGTGGTGCCGGTCGGTGATGCGGCGTTCCATTTCCTGGAAGGCTTCCACGCCGATCTCCGTCCAGCGGTCGCCGTCTGGTCGGTCACCTCGGGGGCCGCGCCACCACAGGAAGTGGTCGGAATCGGTCACGCCGCAGCCCCCTCTTCTCCGATGATCTCCTCAGTGATCAGGCCAAGCACCTTCCCGACCGCCCGTGGTACCAACAACTCGGCGATCTTAGGAAGTGCACCCGCCGGATCCTGCACAGCGCCCACCACCGACTGCGCGGTTTCCACAGCCTGTGCAAGGTCCGTCGCTTCGGCGGACTCCGCGCAAGGATTCGGCACCAGGTCCACTACCTTCTCCGCGACCCAGTCGGCGATCCTGCCTTCCGGATCTGCCGCGATGAGCACCGGGACCGCCAGCTTGACGTGCTCGGCGACAACGGACCTAAGGAACTCCCCCACCATGTCGGCGAAGAACACCTGGTAGAGGTCGCACAGGATGTCCCAGGTGAACCCACTGCCGGCGGCGCCTCCGCCCATGGCATCGTCCAGCTCGGGATGTCTGCTCCGGACATCGCGGACCGCCGCGGCCATCCCCCTGCGCACCGCGGCGTCGGCAAGTGTGCCGCCGTCCCCTCCGACCTCCGACACGAGACGCGCGACGAGCGCGTCCTCCGACTCAGCGCCCTCCGTGGCTAGCGATCCCAGAGCCCCGGCAAGCCGTTCGCCGGCCGCACAGGCCGTGTCGTACAACCCAAAGGCCGATCGATCGGCACGGAGTGTCTCGTGCAGGGCGCTCAGGTGGTCCGCCGCGATCTCCTCCAGCCGCTGATCCGCGTTGCGCGAGTCATCCCGCCAGCGCGCCAGCCGCCTCCCGGCGGAGCTCCACGGATCGCCGTTCGGCCCCTTCCATCGCGTGGATGTCCCCACATCGCCCCCAACGATGGTGCTCCAACCTGCACTTCGTCCATGGCATCAGACCGGACGATCCCCAGGTAGGGCGGGACTCGGCCAGGGCCTCACGGACCAGCCAGGTGCTGAAACAGCCGGGGGCATCACTTCCCGTGACACCTACACCTAGAAGCGTGACCAGTCGTAGCGCTGAGTCACAGACATCACGCAAACCCCCGTTCAGGGCAGGTGCCGGGCTGGCAAGATTGCCCCTTGCGTCATGTGCCCTGCTGTTCATGCCCTCTGTACAGGGCTCGCTGACGGCATATCAAATCAGCAACCTCCGACTGCCCGCACCAGACGACATCAGTCGCCTGAAGGCCGCTTGCGATCCGAGTCCGGTCGCAAGTTGTCATCCACCACACAGGCAGTCGGCATACGGGGCGGCCACGCCAGCATGGATTCCACGGTCGTGCACAGGACCCCGGCGAGCGGAGGGTGAAGCCATGGCCAAACTCACAGAGGAGCAGAAGCGGCAACGAGCCGCCAAGCGTGCTCTGCACTCGGCCCTCGAAGCCGAAGCGCATGACCGGCGGCGCCGCGAGCGGGATGAGCAGTGGGAGCGAGAAGGTACACGCCTCAGCTGGGCGGAGTACGTAGCTGGGGAACCCTGCCGCGGTTGCGGACTGCCCATGACGGATGAGCTGGGGAGCTGGCCACCCCTCATGAAGTTGTCCGCGGCGGAGAAGCGCGAATACGAGGAAGCCGACCAGAAGTTCCGGGAGCGACACGCCGACTGCCGGGACGCCCGGTGGGCCGTCAGCGGTTCTCGGGTAAGGCACTGCTGTTTCTGCTGCCCGCCACCGCCGATGGGGCCGAAGCAGGTGGAGAAGCTCGCAAGGCTGTTCGCTTCCTGGCCCTCACGGGAGGAACGCAAGAAGGACCTCGATAGTTGGGCTCTCACTCTCCGTTGCGACCACGTGGTGCCTCATATTCAGCATCGCGAGAACACCCGCGTCTCCACCCGTGTCGTCGACTGCCCAGAGTGCGGAGAGCGTCGCGGCGTAGTGAGCAGTGAGCGGGTAGGGCCGGCGTACCGCGATGACGGGACCATCCGTGAGCGGGTGGCAGCTGATCGAGAGCGGCTCGCTCGGGAACTGGCAGCCGCCGAGGCGAAGCTGACCCGTCAGCAGAAGAACGCGGCGGCAACCCAACGACACATCGCCGAGCTCCAGAAAGAGCTCGGCAGTGAGCCCTGATGAGACGAAGCGCAGTCAGCGACACCGGGTCGTCCCGGCCTCGCTTGCAATGGGTTGCCGACCGGGAGCCCTCGTGTATCGAGACGTTAGGCCCCAGAGGCCGAATCACGCCCCGGCCAGTGCTTAGGCGGGGCGACAGCCGGGTCCGTGATCTGGAGGCGGTTCTGCCTGGTCGGGTCGATCGATGTCAGGGCTACAAGACGCTGGCCGTCAGCTGCTTCGAGTTCGGACAGGGCGTGAGGAAGGGCCGCGCAGACAGTGGCGATCGCCGTGCCCAGACCCACCAAGCCACCGTGCTTGTTGTTCTGGCGGTACTCGATGCGATGCAGGCCCGACTGCGCGATGGCCGCCACTTCGAGTGGCCGGCTGAGCTGCTTGGTGTCGTTGGTGATGACGACCTCGAAGCCGTCGGCCTTGGCCTTGGCGTACAGCTCGATGTCCTTCGTGCCCGTCCAGCCCTTGAGCTCGTGGACGTGGACGACTTCATGTGCCTTCAGCAGGATGCGCACGATCTCGGCCATGGGGCGGGGCACGTTCTCGTCGAGCAGCAGTTTCAAGCGACGACCTGCCGGGGCTCGCTGCTGCCATAGCTGTCGACGTACTCGCTGAAGTCGGCCGCGTCCCGGGCGGCCTCGGCCGTCACTCCTGGGTAGAACTCACCGATCTGGTCCGGCGGGATGCCGTCTCTCACGAGGGCAGCGACATCTGACGCCGGGATCCTGGTGCCTTGGATGACCGGTTCTCCGCCGCGGACCGACTCGTCGACCGCGACGTGCTCACGGGGGGTGAGCAGAGCGGGAATGCTGCGGCCGTCCTTATAGAAGGGCGCGAGAACATCCACCATCTGGTGGATGACCACGTTGCCTCCCTTGATCAGGTCTACGGCGTGGTCGGGTTCAGCCAGATAGATCGTGTCCGGACCTGCGACGAGTTTGTACGAGGAGAGGTGCTCCCACTCGCCGAGGTCTTCTCGAAGTGTGTTCAGCGCGCGGCGGATCTTCTGCAAGGAAGCCTCTTCGCGCAGCTGCACACAGATGCGGAGTGCGACAACGTCTCGGAACGAGTAGAGGATCGGCCTCTCGCTGGAGATCTCGGGCACGAGCACGGCGCCCTTGGGCCCGGAGGCTCGGCGCCAGTGGGACAGCTGGCGCAGCGTCGCGCCGGAAAGAGCCGCGGCGAGTTTGGGTTCGTACGACACCGCGTGCCTCCTTCCGTCTTCCGCCCCCATCGATATCGGCCTGAACGTACCCCATTCTCCTGGAGGCCACCCAGCACAGAAAACGAAGGGGCCATTCAGGGTGAGCCTGGGACGCCCCCTTGCCCCACAGGCCGCTGCCATGGGAATCGCCACAGGCCGGCACACGTCCGCGGGATTTTCGGCCACCCACCGGCGCCGCCCGTATGCGCCGCGTAACCTCACGGGCATGGGGGCATCAGCATCCGGTGCAGGTCAGGACGCCGACGAGGAGGCGCGGCGGCGGCTGAACGCGTACACGTACCTCAGCGCGCCCGAGCGGCTGGAGCACGTCGCGATCATGCGGGTCTTCTGCGGAACGTTGCTGGCGGATCTCGCTGTCCCGGACATCATGGCGAAACTGCGCCAGGCCGGTGCTTCCGCTGCAGGACTCGACGCCGACACTCTCACGGTCCGACTGGAACAGCTGGTCCAGTGGGGAAACCTGCTCCGCAGCAGCCACACGGTGAACGCGTCCAGCATCAGCGAGTACCAGCGTTCCCGCTCGCGCTACCAGCTGTCGAAACTGGGCGAACGTATCCAGCGGGATGCCGACGAAGTCCTCACCGAAGCCGACGCCGCCCGCGAGGTGAGCAACGAACTGCTGGCACTGGTCGAGCGCGGACTACGGGAGTTGGCCGACCTCGTGACCGCGCCGGGCGGCGTCGAGCCGCAGGACGGGCTGGAGCGGATCAGCACGCTGTTCGTGCAGTTCACCGAGTTCGCGGACTCCATACGCGACTTCTACGCCTACCTCGGTCAGGTGCTGTCCCGCTACGACCTGGACAGCGCCGAGTACCAGGGCTTCAAGGAGCTGCTCCTGGACTACGTCGAGGCGATCACGGAGGACGTGGCGTTTCGCGCGCCCCGGATCTCGGCGGCGTTGGACACCCTGTGGCCGCACATCCCGGCTCTGCTGGACCGGCTGGACTCCCACGCCCAGGGGCTCACCGGGCTCTCGGCGCAGGCGCAGGCTCAGGGCGAAAGCCGCCCGGAGATCCGCATCCAGCGCAGCCGGGGCCGCGAATTCGCGGACTGGGAGGGCCTGCGCGGCTGGTTCAGCAATATCGACGGCCAGGGCAGCCAGGTCGACCAGCTGCGCGACGCCACCCTGCGCGCGTTGCAGTCGTTGCTCGCCAATGCCAAACGGATGCTGCGGTCGGCCACCGGGGAGATGTCCCGGCGCAAGGATCTGCTGCGACTGGCCCGCTGGTTCGACGAAGCGGCGCCGCGGGACGCACACGACATCGCCGTCGCCGCCTTCGGGCTGTACGGCGCGCGGCATCTGGGCATACCTCCGGCCCCCGACGAGGTGGTGCCCGCCTACACGAGTTGGTGGACCGGTCCGGTGGTCGAGGTGCCGGTGGCCCTGCGTGAAAGAGGCAGCCGAGCCCAGCGGGGCCGGGCCTCAGCGGTGGAGGACCACTCCGCGCAGAAGCAGCTGTTGAGGGAGGCAGCCCGTCAGCGGGCAGCGGCCAGGGCCGCGGCGGCCGACGAACTGCGCAGCGCGTCCGGCCGGTTCGCCGAGGTACGTCTCACGTCGGCGGCGCTCGGCCTGCTCCTGGAGCTGCTGGCCACAGCGCTCGGAAACGCACAGCTCAGCAGGCCCGTCAGCACGGACGGGGAGCGGAGGGCGGGGTTCGACCTCGACTCGGCCAGCAGTGAAGACGCCGAACTGCGTATCCGCCTCACCGTGCACCGGACGGCAGGCACGCGAACGGTGCTGTACTCGGCCGACGGCGACCTGCTGCTGGACGACCTGGAGCTGGACATCGTTCGCACCTCCGCCGCGGTCGACGGCGAAGCGGAGGCGAGCGTGTCATGACCCTTCCCTCGACTCACGACGTAGCCCTGGCAGCGGAGCGCCGCACCGCCGCCCGGTTGCTGCTCGCTCACCCGCTGATCGCGTCGGACGGCCCCCACGCCGACCTCTTCCCTCTGATCCGCAGGCACGCCGACTGGCTGGGCAAACGGTTCCAGCAGGTGCTCGGCTACCGCCTGCTGGTCGACAGCTCCTACGCCCGGCTGTTCAAGGCGGGGCTGGGGGCGGGTTCGGGGCATCGGCTGGAGCGCTCCACCGGCACCCCGTTCACCCCGCACACGTACGCCTGCCTCGCGCTGGCCCTGTCCGTGCTGGTGACCGCGCCCGAGCAGATGCTGCTGTCACACCTGGTCGCCGATATCAGGGCTGCCGCGGCCGACGCCGGGATCGAGCTGGAGGAACCGGGCCGGGCGGCCGGGAAGCGGACCCTGGTCGCGGCTCTGCGCCAGCTCGTCGACTGGGGGGTACTCATCGAGACCGAGGGACATGTGGCCGCGCTTGCGCAGGAGGCGGGCGGAGAAGCCCTGATCACGATAGATCGGAAGCTGGCACGCGTGGTCGTCGCCGGTCCGCTCTCCCAGGCACGGGACGGCGCCGACCTGGTCCGGCGGGCAGCGGACCCGGGCTTCGGCGGACCACGCACCTACGTGCGCCGGATGCTCGTCGAGACACCCGTCGTCCACCTCGACGAGCTGACCGACGCCGAGCGTGACTGGCTGCGCACCCGGCAGCGCCGTGAAGCCCAGGCTTTCTCCGAACTCCTCGGTCTGGAGATGGAGATCCGTGCCGAGGGCGCGGCGCTGGTGGACCCCGAGGAGGAGCTGACGGATCTGCACCTGCCAGGCACCGGGACCGTCGCACAGGCCGCGCTGCTGCTGACGGAACGGCTCGTGGAACGGCTTCTGCCGCAGGAGCCAGGGCATCCGGCGACCGGCGGGACGCTCGTCATCGGGGTGGCTGTCCCGGACAACCTGGTGGATGAGGTGCTGGCCGGGCTGATCGCGGAGTACGGGCAGCGCAGCAACTGGCAACGCGGCTACCTGGAGGACCTTCCCTCACTGCGAGAGGCCGTACTGGACCTGCTGGTCCGCATGCGGCTGATGGCCCGCGCGGGCCCGCTGCGCGCCGAGGGCGAAGGACTGCCGGAGGGGTACGTCGAAGAGGCGTCGGAAGGACGCACGGTGACCGATGTCCATGGCGTACGGCCCGGGGGCGACGGCTGGGTGCTGCTGGCCGCAGCGGCCCGCTACGCCACTCACGTCACGGTGCGCCCGGCCACCGGCGCCGGCAAAGGCACGGACGTGCAAGAGGAGTTGCCGCTATGACCACCGATGCGCGTGGCCTCGTTCCGCTTCCGCGTTCCGGCGTCGCGGCAACCGCCGGCCCCGCAACGAACAGCAGCACCCGATTCCGGCTGCACCGGGCGGGCATCCAGAACGTCTGGCAGTACGACGAGCAGGAGTTCTCCTTCGGCGACGGACGGCTGCTGCTGCGCGGCAAGAACGGCGCGGGTAAGTCCAAGGCCCTGGAGATGCTGCTCCCGTATCTTCTGGACGGCGACTCCCGGGCACTGGACGCGACAGGCACCGGGCGCACCTCGCTCGCCTGGCTGATGCTGGACGGGTTCGAGCAGACCAACCGTCTCGGGTATCTGTGGGTGGAGTTCCGGGGCGCGGACGTCGACGGCGGTCACCGCCACCTGACGCTCGGTGCCGCCATCCGGGCCTCGAAGTCGACGCAGAAGGCGCTGCCGACGTTCTTCGTCACCCCGCTGCGGATCGGTGAGGACCTGCACCTGGTCGAGGCCGGTAAGCCGCTGCCGGTCGACCGGCTCAAGGAGATCGTCGGCTCCGACAACACGACCGACCGCGCGGTCCAGCACCGTGCGCGTGTGGCCCGGGAACTGTTCGGCATCACCGACGCGACGCGCTACCGCAACCTCACCCAGCTCCTCCACCGGCTGCGGCGCCCGACGGTCGGCGACCGGATCGAACACGGGGGCCTGGTCTCTCTGCTGAGCGAGACCCTGCCGGGGCTCGACGAGGACGTGGTTGAAAAGGTGGCGCGCAACCTCCACGACCTCGACGCCGTACGGGACGAACTCGGCCGCCTGGAACGCACCGACACGGCCTTGCGCACGTTCCTCACCAGTTACCGCGGCTACCTGGCCGGCGTCCTGCGCACCTCCGCCCAGAGAGTGAGCCACGAGCTGGGCGTCCTCGCTCAGCGGCGCCGGGCGGCCGGAGACGCCGCCCAGCGGACGAGCGACCTGAGGACGCAGGAGAAGGAGTCGGAGGGCCGACTGGAGACCCTGCGCGAGGAGGAACAGGACGCCCGGACCGATCTGGCTGCCCT
The DNA here is from genome assembly GCF_044757465.1 of Streptomyces sp. NPDC091279. Taxonomy (NCBI): domain Bacteria; kingdom Bacillati; phylum Actinomycetota; class Actinomycetes; order Kitasatosporales; family Streptomycetaceae; genus Streptomyces; species Streptomyces sp. NPDC091279. Next base: position 294,937 of record NZ_JBIVVA010000003.1, read on the forward strand.
GCACGCCAGTCACGCCTACGGCAGCCTGCGCGAACTGTCCGAGCGCCGCGGCACGGTGGAGGCACTGCACACCGCCGCCGCGGCCGCTTTCACCACCCTGCGCAACGCCCACGACGCGGAGGAGGGCTCGGCGGAGCGGCTGGCCGAAGGTGTCGAACACCTCGGAAGTCGGCTGGCCGAGCTGGGAACCGAACACCGGGAGCTGCTGACGCAGGCGGAGAAGGCCGGGCTTCCCACCGGCCATCTCGGCGAGGCGGTGGCTCTGCCGCGCACGGTTCTTGCCCAGGCCACCGAGACCGAGCTGACGACTCCAGGCGGGGAGACACGTACCGTACCGCACCGGTCGGTGGCCCGTGTGGACACGGTCACGGCACGGGAAGGGCTGCGGTCCTGGCAGAACCAGCTGGAGGATGCCGAGGCCGTCGCGAGAAACCGGGCCCGGATGGTTCAGGAGGTGACCCGCCTCATCTCACGGGCGGACGAGGCCCGGGCCGCGGCGGCTCAGGCCGATGCCGAGCGGGAACGGCTGGAAGGCGAGGCGGAAGAGGCCGCCGGCCATCTCGACGGCAGCCGTCAGAAAGTCGCCGAGGAGAGCGACGCCTACTCCCGTCAAGTCGCCGAGTGGGCGGCGCGTACGCGGACTGCGCTGGGTCCCGACTGCCCACCACTGGACGCCGTCCACGCCACCGTCGGCCACGAGTTCTCTTCCGACGCGCCGTTCGCGGACCGCACGCTGCCACCCGACATCGACAGCCAGGCGTGGCGGACAGCTCAGGCCGCGTTGGAGCCGTACGGCGAGGAACTCACCGGCCGCCGGGACGCCCTGGCACTCGGCGTCAACCGGCTCGGCGAGGAACTCGACCACCTGGCGGAGCAGAAGCGGGACTGGGAGCAACGTACCGACCCCGAGCCGCCGGCCCCGCACCATCGCGCCACCGCGAGGACGCCGGGCAGTGGAGCCCCTTTCTATCGGCTCGTGGACTTCGTGGAAGACCTGGCTCCGGCCGACCGAGCCGGTCTGGAAGGGGCACTGGAGGCGAGCGGAATCCTGGACGCGTGGGTGAGCGCGGCCGGCGTCCTTCTCGATCCACGCACCCGGGACATCCTTCTCCAGCCGGGTCCCGTGCTGTCCGACGGGCGCACTCTCGCCTCGGCCCTGCGCCCAGGCCCTGAACCGGATTGCGGCGTCACCTCCGAGCAGGTGGAGGGTCTCCTGGCCACCATCGCACTCGCACCGGCACAGGCGACCTTCGCGCACAACGCGGTCTTCTACGACGGCAGTTGGCGCCTGGGCGTACTCAACGGTCGTCACGACAAGGGCGACACCGAGTACGTGGGAGCCGCCGTACGCGCCGAGACCAGGCGACGCATCCTCGCCGAGTTGGAGGAGCGGATCACGCATACGGAACAGCGGCTGACCGATGTCCGCGAGGAGCTCGCCGTAGCCGATGCCATGCGTCGGGCGCTCACGCTCGCGGAACGGGATTTCCCCAGGGCGCGGAGTCTCGCGGACGCATGGAGCAGGACAGAATCAGCCGAGCGGATCCTGCGCGACCTGACCGCCAAGGCGGCGCGGCTGGCCGAGGAGGCACGCGCTCTGGCGGTATCGGCACGGACCGAGGCGGATGCCACCGCGACCGCCCACGACCTGCCCGGCGACCCGGCCGCCCTGGACCGTGTGCGTACCGCACTGGCCGGTCTGCTCAGCGGTGTCGGGCATCTGCGCAGGGCCGTCAGCGGCACGGGCGAGCGGCTCGGTACGAACCAGGCCGATGCCGACCGGTACGGACGCGCCCGAGAGGATCGCCTGGCCGCAGACGAGAGCTACCGGCTCCACCTCGCCGGGCTGCGCACCGCTGAGCAGGACCTGCGCACCCGCGAGGAGGCCATCGGATCGTCCGAGGAGGAGATCCTCTCCCGCGAGCAGGAGGCCAAACAGCGCATCTCGAACGCCGTCCGCGCCCTGCCCGGGGCGCAACGAGCCCGCGACGACCTCCACGACCTACGCGTGCGCGCGGAAGAGGACGAGAAGCGCCTGCGCGGGACCCTGGCGGACCAGGAAACGACGGTCATCGACACCGGCAGCGCTCTTCGCGGTGCTCTCAGCCGACCGGAGGTGGTGCTCGGCGCCGGCCTCGACCGGTCCTCGCTGCCCGAGTACGTGTCGGACGATCCCAGCGCGGATGTGCGCAGCCGTCTGCGAGCACTGCAGACCCTCGCCGAGGCCGTGGAACAGGCCCTCGGCCGCCCGAAGGGCGAGGTGTCGGACAGCACCCTGCTCAACCGTCACACCGATCTGCGCGACCAACTGGCCGGCGGATTCGACGCGCAGCTGGAGGAGCGCGACGGGATCAAGGTGTGCCGCTTGGTCGACGACCACGGGTCCCATGACGTCGCGGTCGTGGGCGAGCGGATCGCGGTTCAGGCCGCGGAGGCCCGGGGGCGACTCACCGAGCGCGAACGTGAGGTCTTCCAGCGGTTCCTGACCGGCGAGCTCGGCGACCACCTATCGGCACAGGTCATCACCGCGGCGAACCTGGTCGCAGCTCTCAACGACACCCTGCGGACCGTGCGCACCTCCCACGGCCTCGGCGTCGAGCTGCTGTGGAAGCTGGACGAGGACGTGGACGCGGATGTGCGCGCGGCCGTCGAGCTGCTGCGCAGTCCGTCGAGCCTCAGGACGCGCGATCAGACCGAGCAGCTGCGCGAGGTGCTGCAACGCCGAATCGAGGACGCCCGCCGTGCCGACCCGTCAGCCGGTTACGCCGCCCATCTGCGGACCGCTCTGGACTACCGCGACTGGTTCCGTTTCCACACCTTCGTGGTCGAGGACGCGGCTCCGGGCCGCCGTCGGAAACTGACCGGCCGGACCGGGCTCAGCCAGGGCGAACAACGCGTGCTCTCCTACCTCGTGCTCTTCGCCGCAGCAGCCGCCCACTTCACCAGCCTCGCCGAGTCGGCACCGCACGCGCCACGCCTGATCCTCCTGGACGACGCCTTCGCCAAGGTCGACGAACCAACCCACGGTCGGCTGGGCCGTATTCTCGTCGACCTCGATCTCGACTTTGTCCTCACCAGCGAGCGGCTCATGGGCAACTGGCCCGAGGTTCCGTCCCTGCACATCTACGAGTGCCTCCGTGATCCCCACGTACGCGGGGTGGCCACCCTGCACTGCACCTGGAATGGTCGGCACCGGCGTCTGGTGTCCGTATGAGCGGGCTGCACGCCGCAACGCGCGACTGGCTGACGGGACCTGGACTCACCCGGCTCTGGCAGGGGGCACGTAAACGCCTGGAGAGCAACGGCGTACAGGCCACGGGTTCGCTCCGGCTGACCGCGATGAACGCCCAGGAACGCAACGACCTGTCTCTCCTGCTGGGTAAACCCCTCACAGGTGCCGCCGTGACCATACGGCTCGACGTGCTCGACGCACGGCTACGCTCCTCGGCTGCGGGACTCGGACTCAGACAGACCCTGGAGGAACTCGGCCCGCCACTCACCGACCGCTGCGCCGTCCGCGCGGGCGTGGCGGCACGGCGGGAGCAGGTGTGGTCGTTCCTTGCTTCGTCACTGGACGCCTCCCCACTCGCCGACCAGGAATGGCCCCGGCAGTGGTACGGCCTGCTGCGCCGTGCCGGTGTTCCGAGAGGAGTGACGCCCGAAGCGGCGACATGGACACTCCAGCAGGCGGTCCAAGTCCTCACCGCTCTCCTCGGACCCGAAGGACCTGAACGCAACGGCACACGCGGCCGAGGAGAACTCGCCGCCATGACGACCGGCTCCGCGCACGGCCTGGACGACGGCACCTGGCTCGCACGCCTCGTCCAACGCGGGGTCGCCCTCGCCCATGGCACCGAGTTCCCCGACGACGCGGCCGGTCGACGCGCTCTCTGGCGGCTGGTGTCCGTCACGCCGGACGAGGTCTCCAGCACGGTGCTCACCTACGGGCTGCGGCCCAACGGCGAGGGCTGGCGGGAACGTGCCCTGCGGGAGCGGGCCGACCATCACGCCGAGGTTCACGTCACCCCACACGACCTGCATGATCTCCGGCTGCGACTCCCCACCGGAACGCTCATCCACATCTGTGAGAATCCGCGGGTGGTGGAAGCTGCGGCGGACGCGGCCTGCGTCCAACCCCTCGTGTGTACCTCCGGCAGCGCCGCCACCGTAGTCTTCACGCTTCTCGACGCCCTCGCCGCCACGGGGTGCTGCTTCGCCTACCACGGCGACTTCGACTGGCCGGGGATCGCTCTGGCCAACCGGGTCATCCGCCGCTATGAAGCCCGACCGTGGCGGATGGGCGCTGCGGATTACGAGCATCTGGCCGCTCGCAGCCAGGCGGAGGGCATCCCTCAACTGGCGCTCGACGGCCAGCCAGTCAACGCGGACTGGGACCCGGATCTCGCCCCCGCAATGACCGCCCTCGGCGTCGCGCTCCACGAGGAGGCGACCCTCGAACTCCTGGTGGACGACCTGTCCCGCCAGACGTAGGACTTGGTATCAGCGCACGGAACGGAGGTAGCGCTGCACGGTTCGTCTGGAGCAACCAAGCACTTGTGCGATGTCGTTGATCCGCCATCCGCCTTTGCCCAGACGGATGGCCGTGCGAGCTCGGTCCGGCAGGGGCGTTGCACTCTTGGCAAGCAAGAGCATTGCCGCGATGCGGTCGCGCTCTGCGGGGCCGAAGCCGCCGTACCAACCGTGACGGGCTTCGGGGTCCTCCGCCCGCAGCGCCAGGGCTAGGCACTCCAAGCGGCCCCTGCAGCCGACGCATACGGCCAAGGGCCCCTCGGCGGGACGCTCCCCGTCCTCGGGATGGTAGAGACTCACGTCCACGCCCCTGCAAGCCGCCCGAACTGAGTCCCGGTGCTGAGACGACTGGATCAGATCGCGAAGCTCCTCTTCGCGGCCGACGAGAAAGTGCAGGCTGTCCATCGAGTACTCCAGCTCGTGGCCATGTCCGGTCCACAGTGAATTGCCAGGGTGAGCTGGGAACTGCCCGGCGCACCCACTTGATGTCTTCCGGGTCACGCCCGGTGTGACGGCAAGCGGTAGCGGATCGTGGGTTCGGCCCCAAGGTGTACCGGCTTCCCGAGCAGAAGCCCGGAAAGCCGGCGTTGCCGCCCTCGCCCTGGTCGGGTGGGTGGGCCTCACTGTTTATCCGCGTCGCGATTCCCGGCGCGCGGCCGGGCTTCCATGCCTATCCGGTGAACCCCGGGGGCACGAGCGATTCAAGCGACCTCGTCCTGAGGCGGCGTGTCCTCGTCGGTCGACTGACCGTCGAACTCGTCGTCCGATTCCTCGCCTTCCTCGTCGTCAGGGTCCGCGTCGAGGCCGTACGGGTCCTCGGCGATAATCCCGTGTCGCTGGACACTCCGCTGTTGCCAGACGGGCAGCTTGAATAGGACGTCCTGCAGGACGTGCCGCCATGCCTCACAGTCGGCTCGGTCGGCGCCCAGTGAATCGATGGCACGGGTCCCGTCGTCGGCCCTGACCGCTTCCACGACCTTGACCGCACCTTCGACCGCCTGGATCGAAGTGGCCAGGTCATGCAGGGCATTCCCGAGAATCTCAGCCGCGTTCCGGGGAGCTGGTGTAGGTGATGGGCCTTCGCCAGCGGGTGGGAAGGTGCGGCGGAGGTCCGCGTCGGTGACGAGGATGTCGCGGCCGTCGTCGTTCTGAGTGACCCGTCCTGTCTCATCTACCTTGCGGGTCCTACGACCCGCCGAAGAGTCGAGGAGCGTCTGCTTCAGCTGGTGCACACCGTGCTGGGTACTACGCATGCGGTCGATGACCTCGCCTGGGTGCCGACGGTCGGGTTGATCGTTGTTCTTCGTGCCACGGTCCCCCGTGAGCTGGCCATTGATAACCAGGGGATAGGCGCTTCGGGCCGCAAGTTCCCGGGTCGCCGCGCCTGGTTCCCCCTTTGCCACCTCCGCAAGCGCAGCCCGGGCCAGCTCCTCCGTCCCACGGAACGTGGCCTCCCAGTCCTTGGCCAGCTCGCCCGGGAACGCCGACTTCAGGTACTTCCGCATCCGTTCCCGCCTACGGGAGTCCTCTTCCGAAACCGAGCGCATAACCAGAGAGGAAGCCACGTCGAGCAGCAGTTTCGTGGTGATGTTCTTGCGGGTGCTCTGTCCGGTGATGGCAACCCGCACAGCAGCATGGATCGGCTGATCACGCTCGGCGAAGAGCCTGACGATCGCCGCCGCCCGCACGGACGGGTCGTCGTTGAATCCGGCGGCCTTCGCCTGCTCGGGGGTGAGAGCACCGCGTAGCCAGTCGGCCTTGGCGGGAGTGATGAGTTTTCGCCGCTCGATCTCGTCCACCACGGCGTCGGCGAGAGCCTCGTTCTCCGCGGCTTCACCCCACGGCTTGGGAGAGTCGACGTGCCGGAGTGCGACCAACGACTTCACGGCGACGCCGAAATCAGCGGTGGTGCCATCATGCGGCTCGAACCCGACGAGTAGCAGCGCCGGAAGCCGTTCGCAGCGCACGGTGACTGCCACCCCCGGGTCAACCTGTGCCGGATCGCCCGCGGTCTTGATCGCCTCGTTGAGCTTGCGGATGTGAGACCGCAGCTTCGCCGTGTCCCGGAGGTAGGGAACGTCGGCGGACCTGAGGTCGAGCAGGTCGTGGGCGCACGTCACGCGGCTCGATCCCTCGACCGTGACCGGAACCGTTACCCCTGGTGTGCTGTCCTCGTGCTGAAAGGCCGTCGCGGCCAGCCACACCTCTGTCATCACTCCCTGGTGACGGAGGGACTCTCGCCAGTCGTTGTGGTCGAGCACGTACTCCTTGGACAGTTGTGCCGCCCACGCGAGGTGTTCCTGGTTCGCGAGCCTCTGCACGAGTTCCGGGCGACTCCCTGACGCCGCGATGGGCTCCGCCAACGGACGGAAGCGCGTGCTCTCGCCAGTACCGATCAGGTTCGAGGCCGGATGCCGGCGCGACGGACCGATCCGCGGGTTTCGCGGGTCTGGGATGATATAACGCGCCCATACGTCAGCCCGGATGGCCAGGATCACGCCGCCGGGCACCCGCAACCGCTCCGGGGACTCTGCCGCCCGGCGGGCGGCAGATGGGTCGACGACAGCCTGCGCGAGGGCCAATGCAGCAGGCTCGCCCATGGCGAAGTGTTCGATGAGTTTGTCGGCAAGCTTCCGTCCTGCGGCCGCCAATGCAGGCAGGGGCAGCGCTTCGACAGGGCGGGGCAGCACGGTCTCGCCCGCGCCGGATGACGGATCCATCAGGTGTTCTCCGATCTTCGTCCCGGTGTCCATCCAGGCACGCACCTGGACGCCGTGGTCGTCCAAGGAAATCGGTCACGCTGTTTCCCGTTCTCCCCCTCGGCCCGCCCGGGCCAAGACCCGATGTGTCCGAGACGGCATCAGCACGCTCGACCGCACTTCCGAGACGTACCGGCTTCGACTGCCGGCGTTGCCGCCCACCGCCAACATGGCGAAGGTGAGGAGCTTGAGTCCGCTGATGTGACTGCCCGAAAAACGCTAGCAGCAGGGGTGACACCCCCTCAGAATCCTGTGATTCCCTACCGGTTGGCTGCACAAGTGTGCTACGCGACGTACCGGGGAACAGGTCCTCTTTGCCGCAGCTCATCACGACAGTATGGTTCCGCCGAGCGGTGTGGTCTTCCAGATCCCACCGGCCTGGATGCCTTGTGGCTGATCGGCGCGGCCGAGCGATTCGGGCAGTTTCGTAGGCCGGTCAGAACGGCGGTCAGACGGACTCGGCTCGGCAGCCGCCGACTGATGCCCTGCTGGGAGCCATCCGGGAGCCGACCCGCTCCCCGAGCCCCTCCCACACCACCCGAGAGCATCCCACCCCAACGCCCTGGCCAGGCGAAACATCAAACCTTCCGGTGTCGATCTTGCCCGACCCTCATTCGGGACGAAGAGGTCGTGGGTTCAAATCCCGCCACCCCGACAGCTAAATAGCAGTTCAGAGGGCCCTCACCGAATCGGTGAGGGCCCTCTGACGTTGCTGCGTGTCTAACTGCGTGACTACCGATTCCTGAGTGCTTTAGCGTCTACGACTTCCGCGGATCGGCTCCGAAGATGCCGTCCATGACGACCGCACCGGTCTGGATCACGGGCCGGATCTGCTTCCGGTAGACCTCCTCGGTCACGGCAGTACCCGAGTGCCCGACGAGCCGGGAGATCTCCTCCAGAGGGACGCCCCGGTCAGAGAGCAGCGACACAAAGCTGTGCCGGAGCTCCCGGGGCGTCCACTCGGCACCGTCGACACCGTCAACGTCTTTGAGCGCCTAGCGGAAGGCGCGGCGGACGTTGGCTGCATCGAGTGGCTTGCCCACGGCCGAGGAGAAGACGAGCCCGTGTTCCTCCCACTCCTCGTCAGCGGCGAGCCGGTCCCACCCCTGCTCCTCGAACTGCTGCCACAGCGCTTCCACGCAGCGCGACGGCAGGGCGAGAGTGCGCCGGGACTTCCGGGTCTTGGTGTCCCCACTCCGCCGGACCGACCGCCAGACGGCGATGTGCGGAGGCTGTGGCGGGTCGAAGTCCGCGGCCCCCTTCAGTACGGCCTCGGCCTGGACGAAGGTGAGTGCCTTGGACGGCCGCCCCGCCTGTCCCTGCGGCACCGAGCACAGTTCGACGACGTTGCGCTTTACCTTGTCCCGCGCCATGGCCCGCTTTACCGCACGGTTCAGGCAGGAGTGGAGGCCCTGGAGTGTGCGCGTGCTGAGCGTCTTCGACTTGCTGGCCAGCCAGCGGTCCACGTCCTCCGCGCTGAGGTCGCGGAGCTTGCGGGCGCCGAGGGATGGGATGACGTGCTTCTCGCTCAGGAGCGTGGCCGTTTCGACGGTGCTGGGGTCGAGGCCGGCCAGGCCGTAGGCGAGCCAGTCCGTGACCGCGTCCTTGACCGTGTAGTTGGTGGGCGCGATGGCGAGACCGTCTTCGTGGTCCCGCAGCACCTCTTTGAGCTTGTTCTTGGCCTCCGTCTTGGTCTTGTCACTCCCCCGCTTGACGATCCGTTTCCCGCTCGGGTCGAAACCGAGGTTCGCCGTGGCGATCCAACGCTGTCTCCTCTCGTCCCAGTGGAGACCGCCGTCACCGCGACTACGACGCTTGGTCATCAGGCAGCACGCCCCAACTGCCCGGAGATGAAGTCGTGGAGAGCCGAAGCACGGATACGTCGGCACCGGCCGATGGCGACGGAAGGTAGACGCCGGGTACGGATCAGGTCGTAGACCGTGGACCGTCCGACCTTTAGGCGAGCCATGACGTCGACCACGGTCAACAGCTCGTCGTCACGCATGTGTTGGTTCTCCTTCCGTTCCGGGGGGCGGGTTCGAGCGACTCGGAGAGCCAGGCTTCGGCGGAGGAGAGGCCGGTTCCGGCGAAGACCCAGTGCGCGAGTACGTACGTGGTGTTGGTGGTGGGGCCGTTGGCGGGTGCGGCTTGCGCTCGGCGCCATTCGGCTCGGGCGTCGCGGAGGGCGCCGAGGGTGGTGGAGTAGCGGCGGGATTTGGTGGAGAAGTGGCCGCGGAAGCCGAGCATGTGGGCCCAGGCGCGTAGGCGGAGGTGTTCGAGGTCCTTGCGGGCGCCGAGGGTCCAGGCGGTTCGGATGAGGCGGCGGGCGTGGTCGCTGATGTCGAGGTGGGTGAGTTCGGCGGCGAACTTGAGGGGGTGGTCGAGAGCTCCCGTCGTTGTTTCGGCGCCCTTGGTGGCGTACTTGGCGATGTAGGCGGCGACGGCTCGTTCGGTGAGTTCCTGGCCGTCGTTGAAGTCGGCGGATCGGATGGTGCGGACGTCGAGTTGGCGGCCGAAGGTGAAGGTGTGGGTGCGGTCGTCGATGGTTGCGCCGTCGACCTGGACCTTGGGTGCCGCGGCGTGGATGGCGTCGGTGAGCAGGTCAGCGGTCGCCCAGGGCGGGGGCGGAGTGTCGCCGCCGGTGGGGCCGTCGATGCGGATGACGGCGTGGAAGTGGACGGCTCCGCGCTTCTGGTACTCGGCGACCTTGGCGAAGGACACGCGCGCGTGGTCGCGGAACCGGCGCTGGGAGAGGCCCGCTCGCTTGGCGACCTCTCGGCGCAGGTAGGTGGAGAAGCGGCGCCAGAGGGGACCGGTGTGGGCGTTCCAGAGGACGGCCGCTTCGTAGTCGTAGGTGTCCGGGTTGAGTGGGGTGCCGAGTCGCTCGTCGTCCTGGTCGTGGTGGACGCCACAGCGGCAAGTACGGCCGCTGGAGGGCCGGTTGCGGACTGGGCCGAAGCCGGGGGCGGTGAAGGTGGCGAAGACGCGGGGGTGGGTGGCGACGTGTTCGGGGGTGCCCTTGTCTCCGCGCAATCCTGCGGTGATCAGGTGGAAGGTGTCGCGGCGGTAGACCTCGGAGCAGGCCGCGCAGCGGGTGGTGCGGCGGTTGTTGCAGCGGACGAGGAGTTGGCCGACCGGGAGCGTCGAGGAGTTGAGGTGGTGGAGGATGCCGCCGATCTCGCCGGTTTTGATGTCGACGTCGTATTCGGTGCGGTGGCCGTCGAGGCGGATGGGGTTGGTGCAGCCGCCGAGGCCGGAGAGTTGGCGGAGGATACCCGGGAGGGTGCCTTGCGCGGCCAGGTTCGCTAGTTCGGGGAGTGGGGCCGGGGTGGGGCGGGTGAAGATGCTTGCTCCCTCTGGCTGGCTCGGTCAGGAGAGACGGGTCCCGGGGCGGCGAAATGCTTGGTCGTGTGCCGCCGCCCCGGAGGTCAGGGGTCGTTCCGGGGGTCGTTCAGCGGCGGTGGTCGCGGAGCATCGAGCGCAGGACCACGGCGGCGATGGCTACGGAGATGGCCGTTACGGCGACGGCGGCCAGGAGCGCGGTGAGGACGACTCCGCCGACGACCAGAGCGGCGACCGTGTTGCGGTCGATGGCGACCGGCGGGAGCGAACGCCGTACGGGCATCGGGTCGGCCGGGGTGTGGGTGTGTGAGGGCGGCGGGGTCGGGTTGTCGGGGTACTTGGGCAGGAACACGGAGAACCCTTTCTCATCTACTCGTCTAGTCATGTGAGCCGTTTACGACACCCACGCCGGAACGCGTGCCGGACTCGATGGCGGGGGCGAGGAAGGTGTGCGAGAGCCAGAAGCCGAACAGGGCGATCAGCACAACGATCCAGGTACGGACGCCGAGGAACTTGACCGCTCCCCAGGCGAAGAAGCCGAGAACGACGACGAGCGGCAGGCTGACGGTCACGGGGTGGAACTCCCTTTCAGCGGACGGGGCAGCGGTGGGTGTGCGCGGCCAGTTCGGCGGCGGCGCGGCTGTCGTAGTCGTGCGAGGCACCGCAGCGTGGGGCGGTGCAGGCGGCGGTGTGCTTCTCCTGGCCCCGGTCGTCGTAGGACGTGGCGACCTGGACGGGGCCGATGCGGATGACGTTGCGGAAGCGGCGGTTGGCGGGCACGGGTGATCTCCTTTTCGTTGATCGCTCGCCCAAGACGTGCGAGGGCGTGTAGACAGGCGACATGTCACGAGGTACACGGAGGCTGATCGCCCTCGGCGGATTCGCATTGGTGCTTGGGCTCACGTCCGCAGCGGGACGGTGGTGGGCGGGCCAGTCCTGGACCTCCGTGATCGCGATGTGCTGCTTCTTCGTGGCGATCCCCCTGGCCACCGCAGGAATTCAGCAAGTGCGGCGGAAGAGATGACGCCGCGTGCCGAAGTCCGCCTTCAGAGCTGCGCGGCCACGGCTTCGGCCATGGGTGCCGGGACACCGAGGCGGGCGCGGAGGGTCGGGGTGTCGATGGGGGTTCCAGTTCGGGTGTGATGCTCGGCGGCGACCTTGCGGGCGTGCTCGATCAGGGCGGCCGGGACAGGCACGGCAGGGCGCTCGGGTGGTGCTTCCATGGCCGGTTGCGCGGGCATCTCAGGCGGAGGTGCGGGCGCGTCCTCCTGGACGTCGGCGGTCTCAATGTCCTTGGTTGCCGGGGTCGTTGTGGTGTGGGCGAGGAGGGTTCCGCCGAGAAAAGCGACGGCGGGCCAGCCCGCGACGAGGATGCGCAGCCAGGCGGGGACGTCGCCGAGGTCGAGCAGGCCGGCGGTGGCGACGTTCGCGCCGAGGGACGCGGTCAGGGCGATGACGAACCAGCACCAGCCGGAGGCCTTCGCGTCGCCGGTCCGCAGTCGGCGCCAGGCGGCGACGAGGAGCAGGTCGACGCTGATGGGGTAAGGCCCACGCTTTCCATCCGTCCTGTCCGGCCGCCGAGGCGATGTCGTGCAGGTGGGCGAAGGAGAGGGCGGCGGCGATGAGGGCTTGGACGAGTACCGCGTCGACGCGGGCCAGTTGGGCGCGCATGATGCGGCTCCTTCCGGGTTCGGGCATGGGAGGGGTAGGGACCTGGCGCGAGGCGGTCACGCCGAACCAGGGGTGGGAGAAGGTCAGTTGGTTGCCGGGCGCGGCTGGACATTGGGGCCCGGGGCCTTGACCGGTTGCGCGGGTGCGTACGGCTGGAAGCGCTTGAGTGCGGGCAGGTCGGGCACCAGGTGCGCGGAGTCGCGGCAGATTTCAGCGGCGTCGCCGAGGGAGAGGTAGGGGGTGCGGATGCGGGACCAGCCGCCGGAGGTGTCCCCCGCTACGGCCAGGCCGGGGCGTTCGGGGGCGATGGCGCAGGCGGTGCCGACGGCTTCGGGGGCGATGTCGCCCAAAGCCATCTTGGCGGAGGCTTCGTCGTTGACGCGGTGGCAGACGCGGCCGGTGAGCTGGGCGCGAAGCATGGTGGCGCCCTTTCCGAGTTCGGCGCCGAAGCGCTGTCCGCAGACTTCGAGGTAGATGCCGGCGGCGCGGCCGAGTTGGGCGAGACGGATGAGCTGGGTGACCATCTCGTCGCGGCGTTCCTCGTCCTTGCGGGTGGCGACGAGGAAGAGTTCGGCCACCTCGTCGACGAACAGCACGATCGGGACCGGGCGTTCGTTCTCGGGCAGGCCCCAGATGTCTGAAGTGATCTCCTCGTCGGAGGTGTTGAAGGCGATGCCCTGCCGGGACTTGATCAGGTCGTAGCGGTCCTCCATTTCGTCGATGAGTGCGGGCAGCAGGTCGGCGGCCTGGTCGGGGTCGGTGGCCAGGGCTGAGAGGCGGGCAGCGAACGGGGAGAGTTCCACGCCGCGTTTGCAGACGATGCCGACCAGGGCGACCGACTGTCGGGCGAGTCCGGCGACCAGGTGGCGCAGATACATGGACTTGCCCGACAGCGTTGCGCCAAGGGTGAGTTGGTGCGGGACAACGCGGTAGTCCCGTACGAATGGGGTGGCGTCCTCGCGCAGGGCCACCGGCACCTTGAGGAGGGCGGACGGAAGCTTGCGGGGCATGCGGACCCGCCGTAAAACGTCGTAGCCGACGAGCCGGAGTTCAACGACGCCGGGCTTGAGGGTGGTGACGTAGACGGCGTGAACTCCCCAGGCGTGCCGCAGCCGTTCGGCGGAGGCGGCGACGTCGGCGGGTTCCTGTCCGGGAGCCAGACGGAGACGTATCCGCAGGCCGGTCGTGGTGGGTCGGATGATGCCCCGGCGGGGCGGTACGGGCCGGACTTCGCGGCGGGTGGTTGCTTTGACGGCGAGGATGCGCAGCCGGGACGGGGCGACGGTCAGGCCGCATGCCTCCATGATCGAGCCGTACGAGCTGAGCAGGCGGGTGGTGGATATCGGCAGGCCGATCGTGGACCAGTACGCGGCAGGGTGCTTGGCCCGGGTGTAGGCGGCCCCGCCACCGATCGCGGCGAGGGGACCACCCACCTCCAGAAGCGTCGTCAGGCCAGTCATCAGGCGGCGACCCCGGCACCGACCGGGAACGCGGCCGGAGTCACGGCGGCGGCCCGGAAGGCGATGCCGTGGCGCTGCTGCCCGTTGAACACGCTCTCCCACGGACGGGCGACCAGCCCCGGGAGCGAGACCGGAGCTCCGAGCGCCAGCCCCTCGGAGACACCGCCCTCGGGGACGGTGACCTTGATGAGGGAGGACTCGCCCTCCTCGATGTAGACGACGCCGAGCGTCATCAGCGCCTCGCCGCTGACGGCGTCCTTGGCGATCTCGCCGGTCTGACGGTCGCGGACCTTCGGCTCCGGGGCCTCGGTCAGCAGGATCGTCGCGGCGGCGGTCTCAACACGGATGGTACGCAAGGAAGTTTCCCTATCTACTCGTCTATACATGCAGCAATCCGAGAACCCGATCTCCGGGTTCGTGCGGACCACCCTGCCACACAACTTGCCCACTCATCTATACGAGTATGCAGGTTGGGGTGTACGAGTTCGGGAAGCGTCCCCCGCGCACCACCGCCCATCACGCGATCAGGTCGCCGGGAGCTGGTACGACAGCACGTACGCGTCCGCCGCCATGACCGTGTCGCAGACCTCCACCGCCCGCCCTTCCGTGTCGTACGCAGTGCGGACGAGGTGGATCACGGGCACGCCGGAGGCCAGCCGGAGCGTCTTGACCTCGGTGGGCGAGGGCATCCGGGCGCGGATCTCCTCCTCGAAGTGGTCGAGGTGGTGGCCGAGTTCTTCGAGGCGGGCGTAGATGCCGCCGGGGCCCGGGTTGGGTTCGGCGATCTGCGTGCCGCGCGCGATGTCGAGGGGGAGGTAGGAGGTGGCGAACTCGACCGGCTTCCCGTCGAGGAGGTAGCGGCGCCGGCGGGCGAGCACACGCCGTACGGAACCGAGCCGGGTGGAGATGTCCTGGCTCGCCTTTTCCTCCTTCACCTCCAGACTGTCGACCTGGGGATGACTGCCGGCAGCGTCGGCCTCGACGATGAACGCGGACTTCCCTTGTTCACGGTGCCGTCGCGCGAAGCGGTCGGAGGCGAGACGCCGCACGGGCGGCCGGGGCCGGACGAAGACGCCCTTTCCGTGCTCGGCGTGCACCAGGCCTTCGCCCTGGAGGACGGAGAAGGAGTTGCGGACGGTCATCCGGGAAACCCCGTAGTGCTCGACGAGGTCAGCTTCGGAGGGCAGCTTTTCGCCCTCCTTGAACCGCCCACGGTCGATGGCCTCGCGCAGCTGGTCGGCGATCTGCCGGAAGACCGCACGATCACTCGTGGGGTCGAGATCGCCGAGCAGGCCGGAACGGAGAGGGCTCACAGTGAGTACTCCTTTAGGTATCTAGACGAGTGGGCAAGTGTTGTTGCTACGGTGGAGAGCCTAGCCAGCCGGGAGGGCCGAGGAACGTGAGCACTGACCGTCCGCACTCCGTGAGCGTCGCCGGAGTCATCGTCGACGACCACGGCCGCGCCCTCCTGATCAAGCGCCGCGACAACGGCAAGTGGGAACCCCCGGGTGGCGTCGTCGAGCGAGACGAAACCCTCCCCGAGGCCCTCCAGCGCGAAGTCCTCGAAGAAACCGGCATCAAGATCGCACTCCCTGCGACCCTCACCGGCGTCTACAAGAACATGACCGGGCTGATCGTCTCCCTGGTCTTCCGCTGCCAGGCCGCCGACGGCACACCCACCACCGGGGACGAGACCCGCGCACTGCGCTGGGCCACCCGCGAAGAAGTATCCGAACTCGCCGACGAGGCCTACGCGATCCGCGTCCTCGACGCACTCGACGCGGCGTCTCCGCCGGCCGTCCGCGCCCACGACGGCGTGAAACTCGTCTAGCCCGAACCCGCTGCACATGGCGGCCTACCAGCACGAAGGAACTTGTATGCACGAGTATACGAGTACTGCGCGGGTCTGGGGACTCACTTGCCCAGGATTCCCGGAAGAGGTCAGCCGGGCACGGCGCTGGACGCGGGACATCCTGCGCGGGTCGCTGTTGGCCGACGATGCGGAACTGATCGTGAGTGAGCTGAGCGCGAACGCCATCCTCCACACCGCCAGTGGGCGGGAGGCCGGCAGTTTTCATCTGGCGCTCGCGGTGTCGTCGCAGGTGGTTGCCCTGTCGGTGACGGATGGCGGGGGCGCGGGGACGGCTCCGAAGGTCGAGCACCGGGGCCAGGAGGCGGAGCACGGCCGGGGGCTGGGGATGGTCAGCGCGATTGCGCACCGGGTTGTGGTCCACGACAGCGACGGCGGTCACACGGTCACCGCAGATCTCTTCATGGATGTACGACGAGGAGGGCACCCATGCTGAGCACGACGATCGGCCCAGGCTTTTGATGCGAATGCTGGACCCGGCACCTGGACGACAGCCAGCCGCCAACACTCTTCGGCTCCTACGACGCGTGCACAGAGACCGAGGCGAACAACTGGGTTTCCGAGATCCTGCGCACCCATCTCACCGGCACTGGACTCCGACGCCTCCCAGGAGGCATGGGAACGGCTCTACGACCACCGCGTCAACACCCGACGGGCCCTGTTGCGCCGCGTGCCCTGGACGGTGTCCGTCATCCACGCCCGCACGCTCATCACCTGGACTGTAAGCCCCGTGACCTTCCTGCCGCTGGCACACCGTCAGGCGGCAGAACTCCCCACATGCGCATACGACTTCAAGCCCCACACGCCCCAACAGACCGACTGAGTTACAACTTTCTCTACTGGTTCAAGGCGGCTCGCTCCGCTCACCGCACGCGGCCCGGCCCCCGGCCGGGCCTGCGCTCCTGTCTCCGCCCCGCTCCAGCCCGGCCGGCGCCCGCGCCGCGCACACAGCAATCCGCCGCCTGATGCCAGAGAAGAGGTACGTCCTGGCGGGGGGGCAGTCGGCTCCGCGCTAGGTGATTCCTGCTGTCAGTGGCTGGCAGTAACCTGACCAAGCAGAGCCAGAAGGGTGACCCGTAATCGCCAGGAGAGCACTTGACCGAGAGTACCCGTGGGGTAATTTACATTCTCGCAAATTCCCTCATCCCTGGAGTATTGAAGATCGGCCGCACACACAGAGAGTCCACAGAGCGCGCTAGAGAGATCTCCCGGGCAACCGGAGTGCCGACCGAGTATGAAGTGATCTACGATCAGGTCGTAAGCGACGCCAGCGCCGCAGAAAAAGAACTACACTCACTGCTTCGCATTCACCGCGTGAACGCTCAACGCGAGTTCTTCAAAATCCCAACCCGCGAGGCAATTCGACACGTACAGAATGTCTGTGCTCGCTATCCAGTGAACGAAGTAGTTGAGGCGGTAGAAATAGACGCCCTACCCGCCCTGGAAACCCGAATGCGGCGATGGCTGCGGCGTGACCTAGTGGCGGTGAAGTTCGTGCAATATCCCGACCTATGCCTCATTAAATGGGTCGTCCAGCCGGACTTTAGAAAACTTGCAGCATACGAGAATATTTTCGATCTGGCAGTAATCGGCGACGAGCGCGATAGATGCATGGAAGATCGAGTACGGCACCACGACATCTATCAATGCGAGGGTGGATCTTATTGCCCAGTCCATTATTCCGCCAAAGAGAACTTCGAGTTTTTTCTTGAGCTAGACCCATATTCGATGATCATGACAGGGTTGGACATCCTGACTCCCGAAGCAGCCGACTATGTGGCTCACCTTTGGGAAGATCGTAAGTTGGAACCACCAAATCGCCTAGATTGGAATATCGTCGGCGTTAAATACGACATGATGGGGCCTGAAGAAGAGTGGCGAAAAGTTCTGGCTAAGAATGGAATCGCCGATAGGGGGACCGAAGGTGGCGCCGAAATCATCGACGGTTGAGCCAGCTTCCTGCAGCAGTCGCTGCCCAATGTCTCGCCGCCACGGTCCCGTCGTTGTGACTAGCTCTCGTCGACGACACAAGCCAGTAGCGTGGCCGAGGCCGGTGGGGGTGCAACGAGGCACACGCGTGCGTGCTCGGTCGACGCACCCACCATCGTGGCTGACTGTCGTCGGCTGAGGTTCGTGCCACTGCCGTGCCAGATGCAGGGGTCAGCCAGGGTCAACAGGGGTGTCTGGCGGTCGAGTTTCCGGCCGCCACATCAGGTATCGAAGCCGCAGGTCAGCGGCCCCGCTCCCCCGCCTCTCTCCTAAAGCGGTGCTTGCTTCACGGCCATCAAAAGGGCGGTAAATGAGGTCGGCCAACCAACCGAGGTAAGCGGGAGTCCCAACTCAGGCTTGCTGTCCTTGCCGACGCCCGATAGCGACGGGCTACGAGCGCCCTGCCCACGGGGACCGCACTCTCGTACCTTGCCGACATGGATTGGACACCGCTTCTGGCCACGCTCCTTGGTGCCGCGATCGCTACGGGCTCCGCCCTGCTAGTTGAGCTTCGCAAGGATCGGCGTGAAGCAGCGACGGAGTGGAGGCGGAGCAAGCGAGAGTTGTATGGCGCCTATCTCGGGGTGCTGTCCCAGGTACGGAGCGAACTTCAGCTCATCATCTTGGATCGCGGTATGTCAGAAGCTGAGCGCAAGATCGCAGCCAGGCAAAGCTTCGCAAGGTGCTACGAGATTCGCTACCAACTGGAGGTCTTCGCACCACGAGCCGTTGTTGAGCCGGCGCTGGACTACTTTCGTAGCGTCCGTCGGGCGCGGGAGGCAACCATCAGGGGGATGTCGAACGGTGACGAGGGGTACGAGATCGCATTCCAGGAAGTGATGGAAGCCCTGACCGCTGTGCGTGCAGCGATGCGTCTCGACATGGGCACAGACAGGCTTCCTACCGACTGAGACGGGGCGGTCACTCCAAACTTCCGGCTCGGCGGGGCAAGCTGAAGACTCCCCCGCATCCTCTCAGCCAGCCGTGGCCTATCCGTGGACTCGCCCCGCCCGATCTGCCAAATGCCGAGTCCCTGACCTGCTGCTTCGTCTAGGATTCAAGGGCCCTCCGGAGCCGTTGTTGTGGCGTCTGTCCGTCGCTCAAGTGTGAGAGGAACTGACGGGATTCCGCGTTTCTGCCCTGGTGCGAACCTTCCAGTCTCAGACTGTTAGAAGTGCTCTTCACGTGCCGCTCAGAGCCAGCGCGGGCCGGAGGAGCCACCGTTGGACAAGGATGCACACCGGGGGGGCAGCCATGAGCGAGTGGATCGTTGCTTACAACCTGAACGGCGGAGACCCCGCCAATCCCTCGTACTACGACGATGACGAGTTGGACCCAGAGGAGGTCGAGGCTCGTGCGGAGGAGCATCGACAGAGGGGCGATCATGGCGACGCGCTCCGACACCAGCGCGACCTTCGCCGAAACGGACTGTTGTGACAGTGAGACGTCGCGGCCCCTGCATAAAAAGCGCGCATGGGCTGCTCAACCTCTGCCGTCCGTGAGTGTCTAACTGCGTGACAACGCCGACGGACGCCGGCGAACAAGCCCGGACGCCCGCGGACCATCAGCGCTGCTGAGGAACGAGGCAGCCCAAGGCAGAGCCTCCGTCCAAGCTGCTTCGGGACGAAGAGGTCGTGGGTTCAAATCCCGCCACCCCGACAGTGTCAGAGGGCCTGGTGTGCAAGTTGCACCGGGCCCTCTGTCGTGTCTCAGAGGCGAGCAGGTGGTCGGCGCCCCTGCGCGCCCCGCCCCAACCCAGTCACCGTTGGTCTGGGCTGCTGTGGGCCAGGGGCGGGTCGCGTCAGTCGGCGGGGGCTGTCGGCGTCGATGTCAGCTTCGGGTGATGTCGCTCGGCGTCGGTTGCTTCGGGTTTCGGGACAGTAGGCGTAGGCGGGCTACGTGGTAGGCCCATGCGTGGGTGGACACCTTTTTCTCGACGGCGAAATGGCGTCCCGTCGCCGCGTCCAGCACGCGGTGGTATTCCTCCATGAACTCCCAGGAGACCGCAGCGAAGTCTTCGTCCGACCAGTTGTACAGGTGGCGTAGCTCGAACTGTACGGCGGCGAGGAATTCCATCTCGCCCCGGTCGACCGGTTCGGTTCTGCCGCCGCTCTTCTGTATCCAGAGCTTCAGCTCTTCCGGCGCTCGTGACCATTTACTGCCGGAGTCCCGCAGTTCCGCGTAGTCGACCCAGGCCCAGAACGCTTCCGCGTCCGCTATGTCCGGTGCCTGTTTGTGGTGATCCACGCAGAGGAGGGCAAAGTTGCGGACGTCCATGGAGCCTCCCAGCGAGGCGGGTACGACGTGGGCACGTTCCACCGGCGAGCCCCAGCAGATCAGGCACTCCTCGGCGATACCGAGGTAGTCCATGATCGATCGCTTGGTCGGGTACGTCTTTCTGCTGCCCGCTTCGGCTTCCCTCGTGCGCAGCGGGAGCGACTCGATGTCGTACCAGAAGGACTTCTCCTCGCCTTCCGGATAACCGACCCGCATCTCCTCGGGAACTCTGTTGTCCTGCCGTCGGGGATTTTTCGCGGTGTACATCGGAGTGCTCAACTCCGTCAGATAGGGGAGTGCCTCCTTGGGCAGGAAGTTGTTGATCATCTCCCAGGAGTCCCGGTCATAGCCGTTCTCGCTGTTTCGATGACCCTGAACATCGAAGTGGAGGAAGCGTGGAGCACCGGGTCTCATGCTCTGCGCTTTGTGAATGATCTCGAAGATGCGTGGGGCGCAGCGCTCGAAGTTCTCATAAACCGCCATGTCATGCCAGAGCGCTATGCCCTTGGCCTTGGCCGGGCTCTTCTGAGTGTTCTTCCTTCTGGTCTTCTTCTTGGGCACCGTCTACTCCAAGTACAGGTGATGTCGGACGCGAGCAGGCCACCGTCGCCCATGGCAGTGTTCCGCCGGAGCAACTCGCCTTCCCCACAGGTCAGTTCGGGTGGACACTCCCCAGCCACAGCGTGTCGCGGGCTCGGGTCATGGCTACGAAGAGTTGACTCCGGGCCAGTTGGCGGCGTTCGGGGGCCGTTTCGGCGTGGGCGTCGGGGATGATCTCGTCGTGGCGGGGGAGGTAGACGCGCTTGAACTCAAGGCCCTTGGCGCGGCGGTAGGTTCCCAGTTTCACGGCCGGTACGGCGTGGCCGTCGTAGTGCTCCAGGAGGCAGACCGGGATGTCCGCGCGCGCGAGCAGCCGTTGCCAGTCGCTGATCCCTCGTTTCGAGGGGCACAGCACCGCCGCGTCGCCCAACTCGTCCGGCGACAGGGCGAGGAGGGCGTCCAGGAGGGCCTGGTCGTGTTCCGCGGGTGTCGGACGCACGCACCGGACGACCTGGCCGTCGCGGTAGGTCGGGTCCACGTCGCGGCGTCCCGGTGTACGGATGCCGTCGATGTCCTCGAAGGCGTCCTCGGCGACGACGGCGAGGGCCGTGTCCAGGATCTGCTGAGCGTTGCGGTAGTTGGTGCGCAGCACCTGCCCCCGGTCGCCGCGGATGTCGATGCCCGCCTCGGTCAGCCGGAAGCCGCCGGGGTAGACGGCCTGCTGGCCGTCGCCGATGAGGAGCAGCCCGTTGGCGGCGTCGCCGACCAGGGCGTGCAGCAGACGCAGGCCGACCAGGGACAGGTCCTGGACCTCGTCGACGATCACGGCCGCGTAGGCGGGCCGGTCCCGGTCCTCCCGCCACATCTCCGCGAGGGCCAGCGCCAGGACGTCGTTGAAGTCGTGCACCTCGCGCTGGATTCGGAGCCTCTCGTAGCTCTCGTAGAGGACCCAGACCGCTTGGCGGTGGACGCGCCGCAACGGGGTTCCGCGCCGCAACCTGCTCACCGCGGCGTACTCCTCGAAGGTGGCGAGGCCGCGCCCCTTGATGACGTGGTCGATCTCGTCGTGCCAGTAGCCGGGGGCGGGGTCGATCTCTTCGAGCAGGCTGCCCCGGCCGAGGTGCCGCCAGGCAAGGCTGAAGGCGGTTTCCGCCTTCTCGCCGTGCAGGCGCAGGGCGACGCCGCGGGCACGGAGGAATTCCTGCGCCCACTGGTGCAGGCTCCGGAAGTCCACGCGGTCGGCCACGGCGGGGGACATCGTGTTCAGGAACGTGCTCTGCACGCGAGGCAGGTTCTTCGCGAACGTGACGTAGAGGACGCGTCCCGTGGTGCGCTGGGCCAGGTACGCCGCGCGGTGCAGGCCGACCACCGTCTTGCCGGTGCCCGCCGGGCCGCTGATGCGGGCCGGGCCCGACCAGTTGCGCCGCACCAGCGGCACCTGGTCGGGGTCCAGGAAGGTCATCCACTGTTCGATCGGCGCCTTCATCGCCTCCGCCAGCGCCGCGTCCCGCAGCCCTTCGACGTCGAACAGCCCGTCGTCCCCGGCGGTCTGCGCCACGGGAGGCATCGGCTCCGCCGGCCTGGTCACCGTCGACGTCTCGTACGCGGGGAACGCGCGTTCCAGCAGGTCGCCGACGGCCCGGACCGCTTCCGGCCGCAGCCGCCGGGGCTCCTTCAGCAGCGCCGGGCCGACCTCGTGCTCGCCGAGCAGGCGTATCAGGCCGAGTGAGGCGTCCACGCGATGCCCCGCGAAGACGATCAACGGCTGTACGGCCACCGGCGACAGCCCCAGGGAGGCGACGGCTCCTTCGGCGGCCCTGGTCATCGCCAGCAGCTTGCGCGTGTGGCCGTCGCCGTCCTCGCCCCCCGCGCTGAGTCGGCCGTCCGACGTCCGGGGTGCCGTGTGCCGGTTCTTGACGTCCAGGACGTAGACGCCGCCGGGGCCGATCAGGAGCATGTCGGCGTCGGCCGCGCGGGGCCAGCGTCGGTCCACCAGGAGGCGCCAGCCGCGTTCGGTGAGGACCAACAGCTGGGCGGCGACCCGGCGTTCGCCCTCGTCGGCCGCCTCCCAGCGGCGTGTCTCGCGCAGCGCCGCCTGCCACTGCTCCCGCAGCAGCCTCTCCTGCCGCCGTGCGTCCTGCGCCCGACGCGACGCCGATCCACCAGCCCCCATAACGCCCCCCTGGTACACGGAGTGGCGATCATAAAACGCAGCGTGAACGACATGACAGGTAAGGTTCAGGCCAACGGCTGGCCGGAATCATCGCGCCGCCGCCGATCGGCGTGCCAGGTCGGGGCAACTCTCGAAGCGGACCGGCGTGCACGCGGCGCCTCACATGCCCTCTTGCACCAGGAAATCGGCGAATATACGGTCCACGACCATGTGGAAGAAGATCCTGCCCTACTGGGGCCTGATCGCGTTCGTCCTGGCGCTGACAGGCTGGCTGACCTCGGACTTCGGATTCAGCGGGATCGCGACGCTCTTCGCGTTGAGCCTGCTGTGGTTCCTCTTCCAGGCGCCCAATCCGTGCGGTGCCCCGATCCGAGCGGCGGGCGGGACCTGCCGCAACAACGCCAAAGGCATCCTGCGCGGCTGCCGCTTCCAGCAACACAAGTGGCAGCGCATGCGGACGTTCTTCGTGCGCCCGAGTCTTCGCAGTTGCGCGGCGCAACTCTTCGCCAACCCCGTGACGGGTCTCGCCAGCCTCGGAGGCATCGTTTCGCTGATCTCTACCGGGGCCACCACGACCCTCGCCCTGATCGGAAAGGGAGGGTCCTGATCCTCGCCCTCCGGCGCGGGAACCCAACCCCCCTCCCCTACCCCACCCCCTCCGGGCCCGGTCTGGTCGTCGGGTGGGTGTAGCTGGTGGCTGTGAAGGGGGTGAACCAGGCGTGGTAGGCCATGGGGAGGTCGGCTGGGGGGACGGGGGGTGCGTCCATGGCTCCGGTGTAGAGCCAGTCGGTGTTCTTGTCCTCGTAGACCGTGTCCGTGAACTTCTCCAGGGCGCCCGCGACGCCCGGGCTCAGCAGGCCCAGGGTTTCCAGGGTGACCTGGGTCTCGGTGAGGAGGAGGCGCAGGGCGAGTTCTTCGGCGACGCAGCTCAGGTGCTGGAAGCTGCCGTCGGTGAAACGGGTGGTCAGGGCGATCACCGTGACGAGGAAACGGCGGGCGAAGCGGGCGTCGTACTGGAGGGCATAACGTTCCGGCAGGTCCTCGAAGTGCCAGAGGGGGCCGTCGCAGTCGGCGGCGGTGGCGTTCTCCTGGGTCAGGGTGTGGACGTCCTGGAACAGCTCCTCCAGGAGGATGTTGGTCGCGAACACCAGGGCGCCCGCCGCGAGTCTCGCGTCCTGCTGGGAGGCCGGGGTGTCCGCCGCCCCGAAGGTCTCCGCCGGGAACGCCCGTAGCTCGTCGGCCAGCGACAGCATGTGCGCCTCGGTCGCCTTCGCCTTCAACTCCGGGTTGTCCAGGGGGCCTTCGGGGTCGCCGGTGGGGCGTCTGGCGTGGTGGGCCTTGCGGGCGGCCGGGTCGGTGGGCGGGGCGCCCGGGCCGTCGGCCGCGTCCAGGCTCTCCTGGACCTGCTTCGAGTGCAGCTCGACCTCGCAGCGGGCGACGCGCCAGTCGGTGAGCAGTTGGGAACGGTCGAGGAGTTCCGTCACCACCGAGCGCACCGCCTCCTCCGCGGACTCCAGGCGCGGCGCGTCCACGAACACCTTCAGGAGCGCGCCGGCCGGATGCACGGCCACGATCGAATCGAACAGGTCGGCTTCGAGGCCGTCGGGGCCCTCGACGACCTCGACCGCCTCGAAGCCGTCCTCGATGAGCGCCACGGCACCGGCGCGCTGAAGCGGGTCCATCTCCTGCGCGCCCTCCGGCAGGCAGATGTCCACGGTCACTACGTACGTCACAGGTCAGAGCCTGGCAGGTCACCCTGGTCCGACGGAAGAATTCACCTGATCCGGAACGGTGTCAGTTGTTCAGCTGTTCGATCTTTCGTCTGTTCCGTCGGTCGCCGGTTCGTCTGTATCCGTTGCTCGGGGGGCGTCTGTTGCGTCGGCCGCCGGGTCGTCTGTTGGGTCGGTCGGCGGGTCGGCGTTCAGTTGTTCCAGGTCTCGTCGTACGGGTCCGTCGGTGTCGGGATCGGGCGGGCGCCGGTGACCTCGACGTACGGGATCGGGCCGCCGTTCACCGGGTCCTTCGTGGTGCGCGGCGTGTACCTGCCCGACACCTCCAGCCAGGTGTCCGTCCGCAGTACCGGCGGGATCTTGCCGGTCAGCGCGATCTTCACCGGCTGGGCGTCGGCGGCGCAGCAGTTCAGGGCCATGCGGACCAGGTACGGCCGGCCCGTGTGGTCCAGGGCCACGAACCCGGTGATCTTCAGCGGGCGGCCCTCGATCGCCCGGCCGTGCCCGTAGACCGCCCGGGTCGCGTAGTCGACCAGCGAGAGGCGCAACGGGCCCTTCGCCGGGAGCGTGTCGTAGCCGTACGGCTGTTGCAGGGCCGTTCCCGTGCGCATCGCGCTGTAGGAGCCGAGGGCCGGGGGCGCCACCAGGATCAGCGCGAAGAGGGGGAGGGTCAGGAGCCAGGAGACGCGGGGTTCCCGATGGCGAACGTCGTCGTGCGCCGGGTCGGCCGCCCTCGCGGCGCGGTGTTCGTACCAGGCCGTGGCCAGCGCCGTCGCGATCAGGACCGTTCCGGACAGCAGGAGCAACGGGCGCAGGCCCGCCTTCACATAGCGGAGGTACAGATCCGTGACGCCCGCGTGCAGCAGGGCCGCGCCGGTGAGGAACAGGACGGCCGCCTGGGCCTGACGGTTCACAGCAGGAGCCTTCCGGTCAGGACCGCGCCCGCGATCGCCACCGCGAACGTCGCCGGCGCGAACCGCAGCGCGAAACCCCGGCCGAACGTCCCCGCCTGCATCGCGAACAGTTTCAGGTCGATCATCGGCCCCACCACCAGGAACGCCAGCTTCGCCGTCGGCGAGAACTCCGTCAGCGACGCCGCCACGAACGCGTCCGCCTCCGAGCAGATCGACAGCACCACCGCGAGCACGGCCAGCGCGAGCACCGCGACCGCCGGGTTCTCGGCGGCCGTCCGCAGCCAAGTCGCCGGGACCACCGCCTTCAACGTCGCCGCCGCCATCGCCCCGACGACCAGGAAACCGCCCGCGTGCATCACGTCGTGCCGCACCGAACCCCAGAACGCCGCGCCCCTGCCCGCGCCCTCGTGCGGTGAACGGCGTGGTGCGCGCAGCCAGTCGGTGCGGCCGAGGCGGTGCCACAGCCAGCCCATCGCGCACGCCACCAGGAGGCTCGCCGCGAACCGGGCCACCACCATCTCCGGGTCGCGCGGGAACGCCACCGCCGTCGCCGTCAGGACGACCGGGTTGATCGCCGGTGCGGACAGCAGGAACGCCAACGCCGCCGCCGGGGTCACGCCCCGGCGCACCAGCGCCCCGGCCACCGGCACCGACGCGCACTCGCAGCCCGGCAGCACCGCGCCCGCGAGCCCCGCCACCGGCACCGCGAGCGCCGGACGGCTCGGCAGCGCCCGCGCGAAGAACGACGCCGGTACGAACACCGCGATCGCCGCCGACAGCAGCACCCCCAGCACCAGGAACGGCAGCGCCTGCACCAGCACCGCCACGAACACCGTCATCCAGCTCTGCATCACCGGCGCGGACAACGCCCCGCGGATCGGGCCCTGGAGCAGCACGAGGGAGAGCAGCAGCACCGTCAGGATCAAGGGGGATCGTGACTCCGCGCCCGAACTCGCTTGTGGATGCGGGGAGTCAGGGGCTTCGGGGGGTTCGAGGGCTTCGGGGGGCTCTTGGTGGAGTGGCTGCTTCGTCGTCGGGGTGGGGGGCACGGGGCGGGGCACCTCCGGGTGGGCTTTCTCGCGGTTCGTCTGGCTTGCCTCCAGTACGTCGTTGCCGCGGGCTCGTCTCATCGCGACCGCTCCGGGGTGGAACCGCCCCCGCCCGTGCGGCAGTCTTTCCCCTCGTGGTGACCCTTCCGAATCAGATCGCGCCCGACGGCGACCCGTCCGGGCACATGGTCGTGTGCGGCGACGACGGGCTGGCCCACCGGCTCGCCACCGAACTGCGCACCGTCTACCGCGAACAGGTCACCCTCGTCGTCCCACCCGCCGAACGCGCCGTCCGGACCCCGGTCGTCGGCCGCGCCCGCGCGACCACCGCCGCGCTGCTCGACCGGGTCGTCAGCGCCGCCGTCAACCGGGCCGCCGCGAACGGCGGATCTGGGGGCAACGGCGGCAACGGCGCCGTTTCTCCGGGTGAGTTGACCGGTGCCCATGGGGAACGGGTGCTGGAGGCGTCCGAGTTGACCGAGGGCGTCCTCTCCGAAGCGGGCGTCGAGCGGGCCGCCGCACTCGCCCTCGTCTACGAGGACGACGAGACCACCATCCGCGCCGCCCTCACCGCCCGCCGCCTCAACCCACGGCTGCGCCTCGTCCTGCGGCTCTACAACCGCCGGTTGGGCCAGCACATCGAGGAACTCCTCAACCAGGCAGCCCAGTTGGCCACCGGCGCTTCGACGAACAACGCCGACGACGTCTTCACCACCGTCCTGTCCGACGCCGACACCGCCGCGCCCGCGCTGGCCGCCACCGCCGTCGCCGGGACCAGCAAGGTCGTGCAGACCGACGGGCTGCTGCTGCGTGCCGTCGAACGGCAGCCGTCGGAGCCCGGCGGTGTCGTCGACCCCGGCCGGGGCATCCTGGCGCTGCTGGCCCCCGCCGACGGTGCCGATCCCAACGCCGACCAGGCGCCGACGCTGCTGCCCGACGCGGCGACCGTGCGGGACGCGGTCGGCCGGGGGGCCGTCGTACTGGAGCAGGTCTCCTACGCCGGGCCCGCGTTGCCGTCGCCCCGGGTGGCCTCGGTGCCGCCGTTCGCCTCGCTGTTCTCGCGGCGGCTGCGGTGGTCGCTGGCCGGGGTCGTGGGGTGCGTCGTCGCGCTCGCCGTCTCGCTGTCGCTGGTCACGGAGATGGGGCCACTGAGCGCCTTCTATCTGACCCTGCTCGACCTCTTCGGGATCGACGACCCCGCCATCGGTGACTCCCTCGGCCGCCAGATCCTCCAACTCCTCTCCGGGCTCATGGGGTTGCTGCTGCTGCCGGTGCTGCTCGCGGCGGTCCTGGAGGCGCTCGGCACCTTCCGGACCGCGTCCGCCCTGCGCAAGCCGCCCCGCGGGCTCGGGGGGCACGTCGTGCTGCTCGGGCTCGGGAAGATCGGCACCCGCGTCCTGACCCGGCTGCGCGAACTCCACATCCCCGTCGTGTGCGTCGAGTCCGACCCCGAGGCGCGCGGACTCGCCACCGCACGGCGGCTGCGGGTGCCCGTCGTCCTCGGCGACGTCACCCAGGAAGGCGTCCTGGAGGCCGCGAAGATCCATCGGGCGCACGCGCTGCTCGCGGTGACCAGTTCCGACACCACGAACCTGGAGGCCGTGCTCTACGGGCGGTCCGTCCGGCCCGACCTGCGGGTCGTCCTGCGGCTGTACGACGACGACTTCGCCACCGCCGTCTACCGGACCCTGCGGGCTGCCCACCCCCTCGCCGTCACCCGTAGCCGCAGCGTCACGCACCTCGCGGCGCCCGCGTTCGCCGGGGCGATGACCGGGCGGCAGATCCTCGGGGCGATTCCTGTCGAGCGGCGGGTGCTGCTGTTCGCCGCGGTGCGGGTGGGTGGGCATCCGCAGTTGGAGGGGAAGACCGTCGGGGAGGCGTTCCGGGCGGGGGCGTGGCGTGTGCTTGCCCTTGACACCGGGGGTTCCGTCGGGGGGCGGAGGGATGGGGAGGACGGGTCCTCCCGGGACCCCGGTGAGGGGGTGGGCGGGGAGGCGCCCTCCGGGGGGAGGTGGGTGTGGGATCTGCCCGATACGTATGTCCTGCGGGACACGGACCGGGTGGTTCTCGCCGCCACTCGGTGGGGGTTGGCGGAGTTGGCCTCCCCAGGGGGCGTCGCCCCCCGACCCCCACGCCAGCCCTGACCTTGGCCTGGCCGGCCGACGGTGCCCGGCGTTCCCCACCTAGGCACAAGCCCCTGGGGGCTCCGCCCCCAGCCCCCCCCCATCGGCCTGAACGGCCTCGTCCTCAAACGCCGGACGGGCTGGTTGTGGCCGGACCCGCCCTATGTCCTCCCCTCGGACGGGCTGGATGTAGCCGGCCCGCGTCACCCGCCGACGCACAAGACCCTGCTGCCTCGCCCAGAGAGACGAAAATCCTCACCTCACCCCAAGAACCTCTCCGCGAACTCGATCTCCAATCGGACCTGCTTGATGCGCTCGTCGACCACCAGGGAGCCGTGGCCCGCGTCGTAGCGGTAGACCTCGTGGATGGCGTCTCTGGCCTGGAGGCGGTCTACGTAGTTCTCGATCTGGCGGATGGGGCAGCGGGGGTCGTTGACGCCGGCGGAGATGTAGACGGGGGCCTTGACCTGGTCGACGTAGGTGAGGGGGGAGGAGGCCTTGAAGCGGTCCGGGACTTCTTCCGGGGTGCCGCCCAGGAGGGTGCGGTCCATGGCCTTCAGGGCCTCCATCTCGTCGTGGTACGCCGTGACGTAGTCCGCGACCGGGACCACCGCGATGCCCAGCGCCCACGCGTCCGGCTGGACGCCGATGCCGAGGAGGGTGAGGTAGCCGCCCCAGGAGCCGCCCGTGAGGATGAGGCGCTCGGGGTCCGCGAGGCCCGAGGTGACCGCCCATGCCCGGACCGCCTCGATGTCCTCCAGCTCGATCAGGCCGACCCGGTGCTTCAGGGCGTCGGTCCAGGCGCGGCCGTAGCCCGTGGAGCCCCGGTAGTTGACGCGGACGACCGCGTAGCCGTGGTCGACCCAGGCCGCCGGGCCGGCCGCGAAGGAGTCGCTGTCGTGCCAGGTCGGGCCGCCGTGGATGTCGAACACCGTCGGCAGGGGGCCCGTGGCGCCCGCCGGTTTCTGGACCAGGGCGTGGATGCGGCCGCCGGGACCCTGAACCCACACGTCCTCCACCGGCACCGAACCCGGCGACTTCATCCCCGGCGGATCGAGGACCACCTCACCCGTCGTCGAGCGCACCGCCGACGGCTCGGCCGACGACGACCAGAGGTACTCGACGCTGCCGTCGGGGCGGGCCGTCGCGCCGGACACCGTGCCCGGCGGGGTCACGATCCGCTCCGGGCGGCCGTTCTTCAGGTCGTAGCGGAACATCTCGCTGCGGGCCTCGAAGCCGTGCACGATCAGCAGGCCCGAGCCGTCCGGGTACCACTCCGCGCTCACGTCACCCGGCAGCTCCAGCGCCAGGTCCGTCTGCTCCCCCGTCGCCACGTCCCACACCAGCGGCTCCCAACGCCCCCGGCGCTGATGCCCGATGAGCAGCCGGGTGTCCCCGTCGACCGGCGCGAAGCCGAGGACCTCCAGGCCCAGCTCCTCCGTGCCGCCCGCGGTGTCGTCCAGGTCGGCGACCGCGGTGCCGTCGGGACGCAGGACGCGCAGCGCCGAGTGCATCGCGTCGCCGTGCTCGGTGTGCTCGATGGCGATCAGCGTGCCGTCGTGGGAGAGGTCGCCGACGCCCGCCGACTCGCGGTGCCGGTAGATCTCCACCGGCTCCTCGCCCTCCCGCGCGAGATGGATCGTCGTTCCGTCCTCGTCCGTGGAACGGCCGACGACCGCGGTGCGGCCGTCCCTGCCGAGCGCCACGCCCGCCGGGTAGGAGGCCTCAAGCCCCGGTGCCGCGAGCGTGTCCGCGCCGCCGGTGAACGGCTGGCGGCGCCAGACGCCGAACTCGTCGCCGTCCTTGTCGTCGAACCACCAGATCCACGCGCCGTCCGGGGACAGCAGGCCGTCCGTCGTGCCGTTGGGCCGGTCGGTCACCTGGCGCTGCTCACCCGTCGCCCGGTCCCAGGCGTACAGCTCATAGGTGCCCGTCGCGTTCGACACGAACAGGGCGTGGTCCGGCGCGTCCTGCGCCCAGTCCGGCAGCGACACCCTGGGCGCCCTGAACCGGCGCTCCCAGTCCGGTACCGCCTCGCCCTGCCGGTCCCGCTGTCCCTGCTGGTCGTGCTCCGATGCGGCCGGGCCGTTGCTCTCAGTCATGGAGCCATCTTGCCCCTCCGCACCGACAATGCGCGGGCCAGGTCCTCAGCCTGTGGATAACTTCTACCCGACCCTTACCGGATCGGTCGGCAGTTCGAATTTCGCCCGCCCCGGAGCCTGTCGGGGCGGGCCTCCTCGCCCACCCCGCCAGGGTCCGGCTTCCCCGCGCCCCGTACCTTGGGGGGCGTGTACCGGTTTCTGCTGACACCGCGCTGGTGGGGTATCAACGTCTTCGTGCTGCTCGCCATCCCCGTCTGCGTCTTCATGGGGTCCTGGCAGCTGAGCCGGTTCGAGGACCGGGTGCAGGCCCACGAGGTCCAGGACACCCGCGCCGCCGAGGCCGGGAAGGAACCCGCCCGGCCGTTGCACGACCTGCTCCCCGTCGACCAGGCCACCTCCGGACAGAACGCCACCGCCTCCGGCCGCTACGGCAGGCAACTCCTCGTCCCCGGCCGGGAACTGGACGGGCGCAAGGGCTTCTACGTCCTGACCCTGCTGCGGACCGGCAGCGGCCGCGCGCTGCCCGTCGTGCGCGGCTGGCTGCCCGGTACCGCCGATGCCGCGAAGGCCCCGGCCGCCCCGACCGGCGAGGTCACCGTCACCGGCGCCCTCCAGGCCTCCGAGACACCCGGCGACGACGGGGTGAGCGCGGCCGGTGGCCTCCCGGCCGGGCAGACGGCGGCGATCAGTTCGGGTTCGCTGGTCAACCTCGTGCCGTACCGCGTGTACGACGCCTGGATCACCCTCGACAAGGCCGACTCCGGCATGACCGCCGTTCCCGCGAAGGCCCCGCAGAACACCGGGCTCGACCTCAAGGCGTTCCAGAACCTCGGTTACACCGGCGAGTGGTTCGTGTTCGCCGGGTTCGTGGTCTTCATGTGGTTCCGGCTGCTCCGCCGCGAGGTCGAGTTCATCAAGGACGCCGAGTTGGGGCTCACGGGGGAGACCGACGGGCCTCATGGGCCTCATGGGCCTGGGGGGCGGGCGGCGGACTCCGGTGCAGGTTCCGGTGCGGATGCCGACGTTCCGGCCGGTCGCTCCGTCTAGGCGCGTCCTCGTTCAGGACCCGTTCGGGGTGTTTGAGGAGCTGAACCGCCGCCTATAGGTGGCCGCGTGCTCAGGTTCCCGTCAGCAGGCCCGTGTAGTACACCGTTCCGGCGCAGGCGTTGGACACCGTCGCCGATACCGTCGGGGAGCCCGTCACGGCCGTGTGGGTGATGACAACGCTGCCATCAGCCGTGCCTTCCTCGGTGAGGAGTTGGCTGGTCACGCCGCTGCTGTCGGTGCTTCCCGTGGCCGAACCCGAGCTGCTGCTCGCGGCCTCCGTCGGGGTCGGGGTGGCCGTGGCGCCGCCGGTGTCGGTGCCGCCGTCGCCGCCCCCTGTGGTCGGGCAGGTCTCCGAGGGCACCCACGCGAACCTGACGGCGTACGCGTCACCCGGCCGCAGGACCACGCTCGCCACGTCGGCCGCCGGGTCGGGCAGGGCGCTCGCGGCGTCCCCGGCGACATGGCGGGCGGTGGTGATCTTGGTGGCGTCGGCCGCGCCCTGGGCGAGGGCGCCGATGCCGCCCGCCGCGTCGACACCGCACGGGGTGCCGGAGACGTTGTAGACGCGGAACGTGCCGTAGACGGCGCCGGTCGCGTCGGGCTGGTCGGTGTTCTCGGTGGCCGAGCCGAGCTGGGCGGCGGTGCACAGGCCGGCGCTCGCCGCGCTGGCCGAGGGGTCGCCGCCCGCGCTGCTGCCCTGGCCCGCGCCGCTCGTCTTGCCCTTGTCTCCGCTGTCGCCGCCGGTGTCGCCCTTGTCCTGGACCTTGCCGGAGGCCGAGCCGTCGGAGCCGGTGGCGCCGCTGTCGTCCTTGCTGGCCCCCGCGCCGCCCTGGGCCTGCGAGGCCTGGCCCGCGACCGACGGGTTGACGTCGGAGCCGGTGGCGTTCGAGACGTGCACGAGGGCCGGGATCGCGGTGCCGACGAAGAGCGCGGCGGCGGCCATGCCGACGGCGGCGTGCCGCTTGCGGGCCCGGCGGGCGGGCACCGCGCGGCGCAGGTGGTCGAGGGTGCCGTCGGCGGGCTCGACCGTGCGGACCGCCTGGTGCAGCATCCTGCGCAGGGCCAGCTCGTCCGAGTCGAGCCCTTCGGGGCGCTGTTCGCCCTGGCCGTCGTTCACAGTTCCGTTCCCAGCGTGCGATGGGGCGTCGTGGTGGTCGTGGCTGTCGCCGGGGTCGCCGTCCTGGCTGCCGTCGGCGGGCCTGGGGGTCCGGCTCATGCCGGGGCCTCCATGGCTATCCGCAGGGCGGCTATGCCCCGGGAACCGTACGCCTTGACCGAGCCCAGCGAGACGCCGAGGGTCTCGGCGACCTGGGCCTCCGTCATGTCCGCGAAGTAGCGCAGCACGAGGACCTCGCGCTGGCGGCGTTGCAGCCCCTTCATCGCCTGGATCAGGGAGTCCCGTTCCAGCAGGTCGTAGGCGCCTTCCTCGGCGCTCGCCATGTCCGGCATCGGCTTGGACAGCAGCTTCAGGCCGAGAATGCGGCGGCGCAGCGCGCTGCGGGAGAGGTTGACGACCGTCTGGCGCAGATAAGCCAGGGTCTTCTCCGGGTCGCGGACGCGTTTACGCGCCGAATGCACGCGGATGAACGCCTCTTGGACGACGTCCTCGCAGGACGCGGTGTCGTCGAGGAGGAGCGCGGCGAGACCGAGCAGCGAGCGGTAGTGCGCGCGGTAGGTCTCGGTGAGGTGGTCGACGGTGGTGCCGACCGCGACGGTCTCGTCGGCGCCGTCACGCTGGCCGGGGATGCGGGCGGGCCGCGCTGCGGGCATGGGCGCGATCACCGGCATGCCGCCGGGCGGACCGGGCACGCGGGACCGGAGGGGCAGCCGCGGCGGCCGCAGGGCCGTGCCGCGTGTGCCCGCTGGAAAATCGAGAACCTCAGCCACGCCAGTTGGACACGCTTCCCCCCATGAGGGTTGTACGTGCCACGCGTCACCTTTGCTCCGTGTGTGCGGTGCCGCCGTCTTCCGTCGGGCAGCACCACCGACCGTGCGTCGAACGCCCTCATGCCCCACCCGTTCTTCCCCTGTGTATGAGACCCGAGGCGTCCCCACGCCTCGTACCGCACATCCCCGCACCCCCCGTGAAGGGTGTTCGCAAGGACGCTCCTCGTCCTCCGCGCGGTTGCGGCGGACGGGAACGGAAATTTTCGGCCACCCGGGAGACCCTCACCCGTGGTCCGGCACGGCGAACGGCTCCCCGGTGTCCGCCCGTACCACGGACCCGCCCCCGCAATGGATCAGTGGATCGCCCACTTCACATAGATCCTACAAATGATCGCATGTACGACCAGGGCAATATCGGCGGGCCTCGATGCTTCTCCGCCGGGTCCGCTCCGGTCGCCGCCGGGTGCCGGTCGGCCGCTCAGGCGGACTCGGCCGCCACCAGCTCCGCGATCTGGGCGGTGTTGAGGGCGGCGCCCTTGCGGAGGTTGTCGCCGCAGACGAACAGGTCGAGCGCGGTGGGGTCGTCGAGGGCGCGGCGGACCCGGCCGACCCAGGTGGGGTCGGTGCCGACCACGTCGGCGGGGGTGGGGAACTCCCCGGCGGCCGGGTTGTCGAAGAGCACGACGCCGGGGGCGGTGGCGAGGATCTCGCGGGCCGCGACGACGGTGACCTCGCCCTCGAAGCGGGCGTGCACGGTCAGGGAGTGCGTGGTGACGACCGGGACCCGCACGCAGGTGACGGCGACGGGCAGCTGCGGCCGGCCGAGGATCTTGCGGGTCTCGTCCCGCAGCGCCATCTCCTCCGACGACCACCCGTCCGCCCGCAACGACCCGGCCCACGGAACGACGTTGAGGGCGACCGGTTCCGGAAAGGGCCCGGTGTCCGCGCCGACGGCCCGCCGCACGTCACCCGGGCAGGTGCCGAGGTCGGTGCCGGCGACCAGGGACAGTTGCCGGCGCAGGGTGTCGACGCCGTCCCGGCCCGCCCCGCTCACCGCCTGGTAGGAGGAGACGACCAGCTCCCGCACCCCGAACTCGGCGTGCAGCGCGCCCAGCGCGACGATCATCGACAGGGTCGTGCAGTGCGGGCTCGCGATGATGCCGCGCGGGCGGCGCCGCACCGCGTGCGGATTGACCTCGGGGACGACCAGCGGAACGTCCGGGTCCGCCCGGAAGGCGCCGGAGCTGTCGATCACGACCGCGCCGAGCGCGGCGGCGACCGGCGCCCACACGGCGGCGATCTCGTCGGGAACGGCGAAGAGGGCGACGTCGACGCCGTCGAACGCGGCCTCCGTCAGGGGCAGCACCTCGACCTGCTCACCGCGCAGGGCCAGCTTGCGGCCGGCCGAGCGCGGTGCGGCGAGGAGCCTGATCTCGCCCCAGATGTCGGCGTGCTGGGACAGAATCCCGAGCAGGACCGTGCCCACGGCCCCGGTCGAGCCCACGACCGCGAGCGTCGGCCGGGTGGTCGGCGCCGACCTCCCTGGCGTTCCCGGCATCAGCGTCCGGTGCCTCCGTAGACGACGGCCTCGTCGGAGTCGGAGTCGAGCCCGAAGGCGGTGTGGACGGCGCGGACGGCCTCGGTGACGTCGTCGGCGCGGGTGACGACCGAGATGCGGATCTCGGAGGTCGAGATCAGCTCGATGTTCACGCCGGCCTTGCTGAGCGCCTCGAAGAAGGTCGCGGTGACGCCCGGGTTGGTCTTCATGCCCGCGCCGACCAGGGAGATCTTGCCGATCTGGTCGTCGTAGCGCAGCGAGGTGAAGCCGATGCCCGAGCGGTTGCGCTCCAGGGCGTCGATGGCCTTGCGGCCCTCGGTCTTGGGCAGCGTGAACGAGATGTCGGTCAGCCCGGTGGACGCGGCCGAGACGTTCTGGACGACCATGTCGAGGTTGATCTCGGCGTTGGCGATGGTCCGGAAGATCGCGGCGGCCTCGCCCGGCTTGTCGGGCACGCCGACGACCGTGATCTTGGCCTCGGAGGTGTCGTGCGCGACACCGGAGATGATGGCC
The DNA here is from genome assembly GCF_044757465.1 of Streptomyces sp. NPDC091279. Classification (NCBI taxonomy): domain Bacteria; kingdom Bacillati; phylum Actinomycetota; class Actinomycetes; order Kitasatosporales; family Streptomycetaceae; genus Streptomyces; species Streptomyces sp. NPDC091279. The sequence continues at coordinate 330,471 of NZ_JBIVVA010000003.1, forward strand.
TGCTCCACCTTCTGGTCCCCTTGCTGGTCGGACTGGCTGCTGACCCACGTGCCCTGCAACCCGCTGAACGAGGAGCGGACGTGGATCGGGATGTTGTAGCGGCGGGCGTACTCCACACACCGGTGGAGCAGCACCTTGGAGCCGGAACTGGCCAGCTCCAGCATGTCCTCGAAGGAGATCCAGTCGATCTTCCGCGCCTTCTTCACCACGCGCGGGTCGGCGGTGAACACGCCGTCGACGTCGGTGTAGATCTCGCAGACCTCGGCGTCGAGGGCGGCGGCCAGGGCGACGGCGGTGGTGTCGCTGCCGCCGCGGCCGAGGGTGGTGATGTCCTTCTTGTCCTGGCTGACGCCCTGGAACCCGGCGACGATCGCGATGTTGCCCTCGTCGAGCGCGGTGCGGATGCGCCCCGGCGTGACGTCGATGATGCGGGCTTTGTTGTGGACCGAGTCGGTGATCACGCCCGCCTGGCTGCCGGTGAACGACTGGGCCTCGTGGCCCAGGTTCTTGATCGCCATCGCCAGCAGGGCCATGGAGATCCGCTCCCCGGCGGTCAGCAGCATGTCGAACTCACGCCCGGCAGGCATCGGTGACACCTGCTCGGCGAGATCGATCAGCTCGTCCGTCGTGTCGCCCATCGCGGAAACGATGACAACCACCTGGTTGCCGTTCTTCTTCGCTTCCACGATCCGCTTGGCGACCCGCTTGATGCCCTCGGCATCGGCTACGGAGGAGCCTCCGTACTTCTGCACGACAAGGCCCACGTGCGCTCCTCGCTCAGTCCCGTTTATGTCGGCTCAGTTTACCGAGCGCCCGGAATCACCCTCTGTGCTGCCACATGGTGAGACCCGGCCCGCTCGCCGTGAAACCTGCCCGACACGAACGCCACCACTCCGAAAAGTGGGCCACCTCACTCCGGCCGCCCCCGACCGCCACGGACTCCGCCGACCGGCCCTGCTGACCGGCCCCGGGTGGCCGGCCCCTGCTGACCGCTACTTCACCGGGCGCAGCCCGAGCGGTCCCGCGATCTCCTGGGCCATGACCTGGCCGGCCTCGTCCTCCAGGGTCTCGTCGGTGATGCTCTGGTCGGTGTCCAGGCCGTCCAGCTCCGCGAGCGGCTGGTCGAGCCGGATGTGGGCCAGGATCGAGTGCAGGGCGCGCAGGCTCGCGGACGCGGTGGAGCCCCAGTTGGAGAAGTAGGAGAACTGCCACCACCACAGCGCCTCGGTGACCCGGCCCGCGCGGTAGTGGGCCATGCCGTGCCGCAGGTCGGCGATGACGTCGGCGAGGTCGTCGGAGATCCGGGCCGGCACGGGCGCCCGGCGCGGCTCGTAGGGGTCGAAGACCTCGCTGTAGACGTCGATGGGCTCCAGCAGCCGCGCGAGGTTCTCGCGCAGCTCGTCGACGTCCTGCTCGGGGCCCAGATCGGGTTCGTAGCGCTCGTCGGGGAGGATGTCCTCGTGGGCGCCGAGGCGGCCTCCGGCCAGCAGCAGCTGGGAGACCTCCAGGAGGAGGAAGGGCACCGCGGAACCGGGCTCGTCGCCCTTGGCGACCTCCGTCACCGCCACCAGGAAACTCTCGACCTGGTCGGCGATCTGGACCGCGAAGTCGTCCGGGTCCCGCGTCGTGGCGTGCAGCGTGGCGTCAGACATCTAGGAGTCGTCTCCCCTCGAAGGCGCGGCCGAGGGTCACCTCGTCCGCGTATTCCAGGTCGCCACCCACCGGGAGGCCGCTGGCCAGGCGGGTGACCCTGAGGCCCATGGGCTTGATCATGCGGGCGAGGTACGTCGCTGTCGCCTCGCCCTCCAGATTCGGGTCCGTGGCCAGGATCAGCTCCGTGACCGAACCGTCGGCCAACCGCGCGAGAAGTTCTCGTATCCGCAGGTCGTCGGGGCCGACGCCGTCGATGGGGCTGATCGCGCCGCCGAGCACGTGGTACCGGCCCCGGAACTCACGCGTCCGCTCGATCGCGACGACGTCCTTCGGCTCCTCGACCACACAGATCACCGTACGGTCGCGGCGCGGGTCGCGGCAGATGGCGCAGTGCTCCTCCTGCGCGACGTTGCCGCAGGTCGCGCAGAACCGGACCTTCGCCTTGACCTCGGTCAGGGCGTGCGCGAGCCGCCGGACGTCGGTGGGCTCGGCCTGGAGGATGTGGAAGGCGATCCGCTGCGCGCTCTTGGGACCGACGCCGGGCAGCCGCCCCAGTTCGTCGATGAGGTCCTGGACCACGCCTTCGTACAACGGACTGCCGCCCTTCCTGGGGGTTCCTTACGGTACGTACGGTAGTTGCCCGCGGCCCGACTAGAAAGCAGAGCGGGCTGAGAAGAAAGGCCGCCTTTCTCAGAAAGACGGCCCCTCACGCTCGCTCTCCCGCGCTGCCACCCGGGGCAGGCCCCGCCCTCAGAAGGGCAGGCCGGGGATTCCGCTGCCGCCGCCGAGCCCCTGCGCGAGCGGGCCGAGCTTCTCCTGCTGGAGGGCGTGGGCGTTGTCGTTGGCCGCCTGGACCGCCGCGACGACCAGGTCGGCGAGGGTCTCGGTGTCGTCCGGGTCGACCGCCTTCGGGTCGATCTTCAGGGCGCGCAGCTCACCGGAGCCGTTGACGGTCGCCGTGACCAGGCCGCCGCCGGCCTGTCCGTCGACCTCGGTCTGCGCCAGTTCGTCCTGCGCGCGCGCCAGGTCCTGCTGCATCTTCTGAGCCTGCTGCAACAGCTGCTGCATGTTGGGCTGGCCACCACCGGGGATCACGATCTCGGCTCCTTGGTCGGTACGAGTCGGTACGTCTTCGCCGCTCGCCACGAGCCTACGTGCTCCGCGCGGGCATCGCCCCGGCACTCTTTCGAGTGAGCCGGGGCTCGCGCCTATACCTGATCAAGGCCCTCTTCCGGGCGGAAAGGCCGCCAAAGTGACCCGTGCGCCACTCTCCCGGCGGTAGGAAGGTTCCGGCACAGCGAGATTATGTGTCACCGACGGTGACCGATCAGGGGCGGTCGATCAGGTCGATCAGTTCAGTAGGGAGTGCCGGGTGGGCCAGCCGGAGATGCAGCCCGAGGGACCGCCACACCAGGGCGGACGGGACGAGGGCGCGGCCGGACCGCGACCGGGCGATCTGGCCGGGCGGGCGTTCCCGCTCGGTGACTGGGGCGAGCCGGCCGACCGGCTGCACGAGCTGTACCGGTGGGTGGAGCACGGCGCGCTGGAGACGGCGTCCTGGTACCTGGCGGACCGGGTGTGGAAACGGCGCGGTGCGCGGGCGCTGCGGGCCGGGGCGGCGGCGGGTGCGGCGGCGGGGGCCGCGCTGCCGCTCCTCGACCTGACCGGGCTGCTCGACGGCGCCGCCCCCTGGGGCTATCTGGCGCTGCTCGCGTCGGTGACGTGCGTGGCCGTGGACCGGTGCTTCGGGGTGACGTCGGGCTGGATGCGGGACGTGGCGACGGCGCAGGCGGTGCAGCGCCGGTTGCAGGTGCTCCAGTTCGACTGGGCCTCGGAGAGCGTGCGGGAGGTGCTGGGGCCGACCGACGGCACGGCGAGCGAGGCGGCCGAACGGTGCCTCGCGGTGCTGCGCCGTTTCTCCGACGACGTGACGGAGCTGGTGCGCACGGAGACCGCCGACTGGATGGTGGAGTTCCGCACCGGCCCGGCGCCCATGGGCATCCAGCTGGCGCTGGCCCCGGGACCCCGGGGCCAGGAGGTCAACGGCGCCCACCACCGCTTCCCGATGCCCCCGCCGGCCCGCCCGAACATGCCCCGCCAACGCCCGCCCGAACCCCGCTGACCCCTCCCGGCCCGGCCGTCAGGCCTGCGGTGCGGGGAAGGCGACGGGGCTGCGCAGGCCGGCCCGGTTGACCGCCCGCACCCCGAAGAAGACGTTGTCCTTCGACAGGTCGGCCTCGTACGCCGTGACATCTCCGGCGTCGACGACATGCGTCCACTCCGGGGCGGTGGTCTCGCGCCAGACGACCTCGTAGCCCGCGAGGTCGGGTTCGGTGCCCCGGGTCCAAGTGAGGCGGGTGGCGTTGGTGAGGCCGGAGGTGACGATGGTGGCGGCGCGCGGGGTGCCGGGGGCCTGGGCGAGGGTCCACAGGGCGGCCGCGTTGACCCGGGCGACCCGGGTGACGAAGCCGAAGTCGCAGAACTCCGGCAGGTCCCCGTACTGCTTGCCCTCCGCGTCGACGCGCACGTCCTGGTGCTGGTGGGCGAAGTCCTCGGCGGGCTCGGTGAACCGGGCGGCCGGGTAGGCGCGTTCGAGGAACGGGATGTGGTCGCCGCCGCGCAGATACCGGTCGCGCCGGTGAACGACCCGGACGTGCATGCCGGTGGCGTCGTTGTCGGCGACGTCCCTGACGAAGCGGGCCAGTTGGCGGGTGACGGAGTCGTTCTCGCCGCCCACCGACCGGCGTACGGCGGCCTGTTCGGGGGTCTCCGAGGTCGGCACGCCCTCCGCGAAGAGCCGGATCGTGAACGGGTCCTTCGTGCCGTCGTCGGCGGTGGAGCTGCCGACGATGTCGTTGGTGAACATCCCCTGCACATCGGCCCCGGCATCCTTCAACTGCTGGGCCAGATAAGCCGATCCGTACAGTCCCTGTTCCTCCCCCGCGACCGCCGCGAACACGATCGTCGCCGCCGGGCGGCGCCGGGCCATGACCCGGGCGAGTTCCAGGACGACGGCGACCCCGGAGGCGTCGTCGTCGGCGCCGGGCGCGTCGGAGGTGGCGTCCATGACGTCCGAGGCGCGGGAGTCGTAGTGCCCGGAGACGACGTAGACCCGCTCCGGCGTGACCGAACCCCGCAGCGTGGCAACGACGTTGGTGATCCGGGTGGCCGTCGGGACCCGGCTCGCGGGCTCCTGGACGTAGGACTGCGACGCGGCCGTCATCCGCCCGCCGGACGCCTGCGCGTACGACCGCAGTTCGGCCAGGAGCCAGTCGCGGGCGGCGCCGATGCCCCGCGCCGGGTCGTCCTGCGCGGAGAGGGTGTGCCGGGTCCCGAAGGAGACGAGGGTGCGGACCGTCGCCTCGATCCGCGCGGGGTCGATCTCCCGTAGCAGGGAACGGAGTTCACGCGACGGACGCTGCGCGGTGGCCGGGGGCCGGTCACCGGACGCGGGCGCCGCGTGGGCCGTGCCGGTCGCGGTGGCGCCGAGGGCCGCGCCGGCCGCCGTCGCGGAAAGGACCGTTCTCCTGCTGGGCCGCATGTGTCCTCCCGGGGCCGCCGACACGCCGACCCCGCCATGGTCATCGACCCGCGCCCGCCCGGCAAGGGCGCCTGACCCCAACGGCTGTACGGCACCGGCGAGTTGACGTCAGCGCCGGGTGTAGGTGAGCGACTCGCCGGTGGCGGGGTTCACTCGCTCCAGGGCGCCGTCCGGCAGCAGCTGGAGATAGGTGGGGTCACCCGGCGAGCAGGCGCCCTTCGTCCCCGACGTCACGGTGGACGGGCCGATGGTCAACGGGCGCCGCGCCTGCGGCCGTTGGGTGAGCACCGCCTTGAACACGCACCGGTACGCACCCCCGTTCCCGGGCCCCTCCGCGACGAGCGAGAGAACGGCGTCGCCCACCTTCCCCTGCTTCAACGTGAGCGTCCGGGTGCTCTTGCCGAACGCGTTGGTGAGCGTCGTCCGCCAGGTCCCGAGGTACCCGGAGGGCACGGCACCGCCGGACCCTGCGGGGGCGTGGGTGGAGGTGGACGCGGTGGGCCTGCCGCCGGCTGTCCCGCCACCGCCGTTGAGCAGGGCGTACACCGAGCCACCGGCGCCGACCACGACGACGAGGGCGACGGCGAGCAGCGCGGCGGTGGAACGCCCGTCGCGCCTCGGGGGGTCGGGCGGGGCGCCGAGGGGGGTGGGGCCGGTGTACGGGGAGTCGTAGGGCGGGGCGGTGCCGGGCGGGCCGAAGCCGTGCGGGTAGCCGTAACCGTAGCCAAAGGTGTTCGCGGGGGTGAGAGGGTCTTGCGGTTGTTCTGGGGGGTAACTGAAGCCGTTCACGGGGGCGGGGGCCGGGGCGGGGGCGGGGGTTAGAGGGTGTTGCGGTTGTTGCGGGGTGTAGCCGTGGCCGTTTGCGGGTGTTGCGGGAGTGAGAGGGTCTCGCGGCTGTTCCGGGGTATCGCCGTGGCCGTTTGTGGGTGTTGCGGGGGTTAGAGGGTCTCGCGGTTTTGAGTACTCCGCGGGGTGGTTGGAGCCGTTCGCGGAAGTTAGAGGGTGTTGCGATTGTTGGGGGTGCTGCTGGGGGGACCCGTAGGCGGGGTGGGCGTCGGCGGGGCCGTGCTCGGGCGGCACCTCGTTCGTCGCCGGTGTCTCCCCCGGCCCACGTGCCCCGCTGCCCTCTCCCTCCGCTGCGGCCTCCCCGCCCGCTGAGAACTCGCGGCCCTCTGAGGCCCGGGCCCCCGCTGAGGCCTCGGCCCCCTCCGGGATGTCGGCCTCGCCCGGGGTGGCGCCCTCCCCCGGGGTGCCAGGCTCCCCCGGCTCCTGTCGGCGCTCCTGCTCCTGCTGCCCCTTCTGCCCCTGCTGCTGCTCCTGCTCCTGCTCCTGTTGCTGCTCCTGCGTTGGTGGGGTTTCTGTTGCGAGTAAGTCGATGGCGTGGCGGCCCAGTTGGGCGATGAGGGGGGTGGGGAGCCAGGGGGCGTGGAGGGGCTGGGTGTCGTCGGCGCCTGCGAGGTCGAGGACGGTGTCGAGGGGTGGCCGGGTGGCCGGGTCCTTGTCGAGGCAGGCGTGGATGAGGTCGGCGAGGCCGTCGGGGACGCCGGTGAGGTCGGGTTCCTCCTGGGCGATGCGGAACATCACGGCGTGCACGCCGCTGCTGACCGTGCCGAACGGCAGCCGCCCGGTCGCCGCGTAGACCAGCACCGAGCCGAGGCAGAAGATGTCGCACGCGGGGGTGATCCGGTCGCCGCGCACCTGTTCCGGCGCCATGAAGCCGGGCGAGCCGACGAGGGCGCCGGTGCGGGTGAGGCCGCTGTCGGCCACCGTCTCCAGGGCGCGGGCGAGGCCGAAGTCGATGACGCGGGGGCCGTCGAGGGTGACCAGGACGTTGGACGGCTTGAGGTCGCGGTGGACGATCCCGGCCGCGTGGATGTCCTGGAGGGCGCGGGCGAGCCCGGCGGCGAGGACGCGCACCGAGTGCTCCGGGAGGGGCCCGTGGTCGTGGCCGACGACCTGCTGGAGGCTCGGTCCCGGGACGTACCCGGTGGCCACCCACGGCACCGGCGCCTCCGTGTCGGCGTCCAGGACGGGCGCCGTCCAGTCGCCGCCGACCTGCCGGGCGGCCCGCACCTCCTGCCGGAAGCGGGCGCGGAACTCCTCCTGGGCGGCGAGTTCGGGCCGCACCAGTTTCACGGCGACCGTGCGGCCGCGGTCGTTGCGGGCCAGGTAGACCCGCCCCATGCCACCGGCACCGAGCCGCGCCAGCAGCCGGTACCCGCCGATCCGGGATGCGTCCCCGGCCCCCAGCTGGTCCATCGCACACCCTCCCCCGCACAGCCCCGTACAACAGATCCACGATAGTGCGGCCCGCGGGGCGGCGGCCCGGCCCGTGTCTACGGTTGGGTAACGGCGGGTGGCGAGGGTGGTGCGGGGTGGTGCGGCGACTCATGCCAGACAACCTGTCGCGTTCGCGTGCCAGGTGCAGACAGGACGCCGATACCGTTTCCGGCATGCGGACATCTACTCTCGGTACATGACTCCTCAGCCACTTCCCGAGGTCGGCGCCGCTGTGAAGGCCGCGGACCGCGCGCATGTGTTCCACTCCTGGTCCGCGCAGGAGCTCATCGACCCGCTCGCCGTCGCCGGCGCCGAGGGGTCCTACTTCTGGGACTACGACGGCAAGCGGTACCTGGACTTCACCAGTGGCCTCGTCTTCACCAACATCGGCTACCAGCACCCCAAGGTCGTCGCCGCGATCCAGGAGCAGGCGGGGCGGATGACGACGTTCGCGCCGGCGTTCGCGGTCGAGGCCCGTTCGGAGGCGGCGCGGCTGATCGCCGAGCGGACGCCCGGTGACCTGGACAAGATCTTCTTCACCAACGCGGGCGCCGACGCCGTCGAGCACGCGACGCGGATGGCGCGGCTGCATACCGGGCGGCCCAAGGTGCTGGCCGCGTACCGCTCGTACCACGGCGGCACCCAGCAGGCGATCAACCTGACCGGTGACCCGCGCCGCTGGGCCTCCGACGGGGCGGCGGCCGGGGTCGTGCACTTCTGGGCGCCGTTCCTGTACCGCTCGCGGTTCTACGCGGAGACTCAGGAGCAGGAGTGCGCGCGGGCGCTGGAGCACCTGGAGACGACGATCGCCTTCGAGGGCCCCGCGACGATCGCCGCGATCATCCTGGAGACGGTGCCGGGGACGGCCGGGATCATGGTGCCGCCGCCGGGCTATCTGGCGGGCGTGCGCGAGATCTGCGACCGGCACGGGATCGTCTTCATCCTGGACGAGGTGATGGCGGGGTTCGGGCGGACCGGTGAGTGGTTCGCGGCGGATCTCTTCGACGTCGTTCCGGACCTCATGACGTTCGCGAAGGGCGTGAACTCGGGGTACGTGCCGCTCGGGGGTGTCGCGATCTCGGGGAAGATCGCGGAGACGTTCGGGAAGCGGCCCTACCCGGGCGGGCTGACGTACTCGGGGCACCCGCTGGCCTGCGCGGCCGCCGTCGCGACGTTGAACGTCATGGCGGAGGAGGGCGTCGTCGAGAACGCGAAGCGGCTCGGTGCCGAGGTCGTCGGGCCCGCGCTGCGGACGTTGGCCGAGCGGCACCCGAGCGTCGGCGAGGTGCGCGGGACGGGCATGTTCTGGGCGCTGGAACTGGTGAAGAACCAGGAGACGCGCGAGCCGCTGGTGCCGTACAACGCGGCCGGCGCGGCGAACGCGCCGATGGCGGCGTTCGCGGCCGAGGCGAAGAAGCACGGGCTGTGGCCGTTCGTGAACATGAACCGCACCCATGTGGTGCCGCCGTGCAACGTCACGGAGGCCGAACTGAAGGAAGGCCTCGCGGCCCTCGACGCGGCACTCACCGTCGCGGACGAACACACCGGGTGACGTCGGAGGCGTGGGCGGCCGCTCAGGGGCGACACCGGCCGTCCACAGCCTCAGCCACTTCGGTGAAAATTCGAACGCGTAAGGTGACCTGTTCGTAGACATGTGTACGAGGACGTTGACCGGCTCGGGAGCCGCACAGACTCGACCCGACATGTACGAGCACGCCAACCTACGCGACGAGGGGGCCCCTACGATGCCCGGCAGAGGCGCTGTGACCCGCAGTACCCTGCGACAGCAGATCGCGGACGCGCTCCGTGACGAAGTGCTGGGGGGACGGCTGCAACCGGGCCAGGAGTTCACGGTGAAGGAGATCGCCGAGCAGTACGGGGTCTCCGCGACGCCGGTGCGCGAGGCGCTGGTCGACCTCGCCGCGCAGGGGCTGCTCGACGCCGATCACCACCGCGGTTTCCATGTGCACCAGTACTCGGTCACCGACTACCGGGGGATCGTGGAGGCGCGCTGTCTGGTGACCAACGGGATGTTCGAGTTGCTGGAGGCGACCGGGCGTTCGCTGGTGCCGGAGGGGGCGTGCGGGAAGACGGTGCTCGCCGGGGTGCGACGACGCGGCGAGGAGGCCCAACGGGCGGCGGCCGCCGGGGATCTCACCGTGCTGATCGGCTACGACCTGCGCTTCTGGCGGGAGTTGAGCCATCTGTTCGGCAACCGGTATCTGGCTGACTTCCTCAACCGGCTGCGGGTGCAGTCCTGGGTGTGCGCGGTGCAGCTCCTGCGCCACCTCAGCGACCTGCGCGGCCTGCTGTGGTCCGGCCACACCGAACTGGTCGACGCGCTGGCCGTGCACGACACCCCGGCGGCCCGGGCGCTCGTCGAGAAGTACAACGTCCACTCCCTGACCCTCATCGAGGGCCGCACCGACCGCTGAGGCGGGGACTGGGGGCGGGAGGGGGTGGCCCTGCCCGGCCCGGGGGCCCGCTGACGCGGGGTGGGGGCGGAGGCGGTGGCGGGGCCTGGGCCCGGTGGGGCCGCTGACGCGGGGCGGGGGCGGAGGGCGGAGGCGGGGCCTGGCCCCGGTGGGGCCGCTGACGCGGGGTGGGGGGAGGTGCGGGTACAACCCCAACCCGTGGAGGTGCCCGTACTACCTGCGGTGGCTTCCCTGGGCGGAGAAGGCGTTTCGGTCACGGGGAAGGGAAGAACGGGTACGGGGGGTCTGCCCGTGCCCGTTCACGGACTAACCTTCCCTGACCGCCTCACCCGGGCGGCCGGCGTTCGACCCACGCTAGGAGTTGACCTTTGGCCTGTGACCTGTGGCTGGTCCCGCTCGTCGACGTGTTGTGCCACACCCCGGACAACCCGTTCGCCGAGGAACTCGCGCAATACAACAAGGCGTTGGCCGAGGCCGGGCTGCCACCGGTTCCGGTGTACCAGTACATGCCGGGCCTGTCCGGTGATGTGGCGCCGGTCGCCGGTTTCGACTACGACGCGCTGCATTTCCTGCGCCGGACCTACCTGTTGCAGGTGTGCGGGCTGCCGGTGACGCCGGTGGACGACCTCGGCGGCGACTACGAACAGCTCCTGGAGATGTTCGAGGCGACGGCCCAACAGTCGCACTTGGTCTGGCACTACGACCACGCCGGTGCATACGTCCCGGTCGACTTCCCGCACCCGCTGGCCAACGACGAACTCCTCGCCGGGGGCGGCCCGTTGGGCTCCTCGCAGACACTCCTGCGGGAACTGGAGTACGTGGCCCCGTCGATCGGCATCGACCCGGCCAACCCCCCGGCGCCCCCGCAGGCCCCCACCTCCCCAACGGGCCTGGAGGAACCGGCAGTTCCGCCACCGTACGACCCGAGCCCCTTCGCCCGAGAACGCCACGTCTGGCTGGGCCTCCACGCGGCGGCCACGAGGAGCCTGGCCCAGGGCTCAATGATCGTCTTCAGCTAGCGGGGGGCGTCCAGAGCAGGAGGGGGAGTGGGGGCGGGGGCGGGAGTCTCGTGCCGGGGGCGGGGGCGGGAACCTCGTGCCGGGGGCGGGGCGGGAGTCCCATGCCGGGGGCGGGTACGGGGGCGGGGCCCGGGCACAGGGGCGGGGGGGTATCGCCACGGCGACTGTGGAACGAGGGTCTAGCGCGGGCGCGCGGGGCGGGGACCTCGTGCCGGTGGCGGGCACGGGGCGCGGCCCGGGTACAGGGGCGTGACGGGTATCGCCACGGCGACTGTGGAACGGGGGGCAGGCGCGGGCGCGCGGGGCGGGGGCGGAGACCTCGTGCCGGGGGCGGAGACCTCGTGCCGGGGGCGGGCACGGGGCGTGAGGCACGGGGGCGTGGTGGGCGACACGCTTGTGTGTCATGCGTCGAGAAGAATCATTTCTCCCGATTTGCCCTAGCTAGTTTGGGGGTGCTTCGTCCCCATTCGAGAGAGGGCTCTTCATGCGTCTCCGTCACGCCGTCACCGCAGTGGCCGGCACCCTGCTGCTCGTGCTCCCCACGGCGACCCCCGCGAGCGCGGCCAGCGGCAAGTTCGAGTACAGGACCGCGAGCGGCGAACACCGGGTGCTCGACCACCCGGCGAGCCGCCACTGCCTTGAGATCCCGGGGGCGACGCGCTCCGACCCGGCCCACTCGCCGGAGAACGAAACCCGCTCCACCGTCACGCTCTTCCTCGACAGCCACTGCGACGGCGAGACGTTCCGCTCGCTGGAGCCGGGTAAGAAGCTTGGCCCGCGGCTGCACTTCCGCTCGGTGATCTTCTCCTGACGATTCCGACCGTAACGGGCGGCGACTCAAGGGCCCTTTCCCGAGGGCTGGTTGGGGAGCCGCCCGTTGGCATGTGCGCCGGGCGGGGCGGGAAGGGGTGCGGGCGATGACTCAATGGGCCTTCTCTGGAGCCTGGTTGAGGAGGTGACCGCTCTCATGCCCGCCGGGCGGGACTGGGAACGGGAGTCCAGCCAGGGGGAGTTGACGAGAACCGTATGGTGGAGAGGTAACGCATCTTCGCCTGCCCTGAGTTGCGCGTAACGCACCGGGCGGGCCGGACGGGGGAAGAAGGGTGCGTGCCCGATGACGGTCGGGCTTGTCTCCACGATCATCTCCGTGTTCTACGCAGGCACGGTCTCACTCCTCGCCCTCACGGCGACCTTCGCACGCGGCCAGACCCGGCGCCGGGACGCCCGCAGGACCCTCGTGATTCTGATCCCGGGTGGGGGCGGGACGGGAGTACTGGAGGGGGCGGAGGGGTCGGGTGATCCCGGTGGCCCCTCCCCGGTGAGCCCGGTGGTTCGGGTGATCCCGGTGGCCCCTCCCCGGTGAGCCCGGTGAGCACGATGGTCCCGGTGAGCCCTCCCCGGTGGACCCGGTGCCCCCTCCGGTGAGCCCAGTGATCCGGGTGGTCCGGGTCAGCCCCGTGGTTCCGGTGAGCCCGGTGGTCCGGGTGGTCCCGGTCAGCCCGATGGTCCGGTGAGCCCCCCGGTGACCCGGGTCAGCCCGGTGGTCGGGTGGTGCTGGTCGGGCGCGTAGCAGCTTGGTGTGGACGGAGCTGTCCTGGCCGGTTGGCGGGGAAATGGGGGCGGGGAGTTGGGCTAGGCGACCCGGGTGACGCCGGTTATGGCGCCGGTGATCGGTTTCGTGCAGGGCGCTCTCTCGGGGCATCGGCGTCACCAGCGCTGTGCGCAGCGGTATTGCGTGGGCGGAGGGGGGCGGGGTGGTCGGGAGGAGGGCGTCGGGGTGGTCGGCGAGAGGAGGGGGCCGGCGGGCCGCAGCAGACGCCCCCCGGTGGCGCCGGTGACCGACTACATGCAGGGCGCCCTCTCAGGACATCGCCGCCTCCAGCGTCGCGCGCAGCGGCATCGCGTAGACGGAGGGCCGGGGTGGTCGGCGAGAAAGGGGTCGGCGGGCCGCAACAGACGCCCCCGGTGGCGCCGGTGACCGGTCGCATGCGGGACGCCCTGTCGGGGCATCGGCGCCTCCAACGTCGCGCACGACAGCATCGCGTGGGCCAAGGTGTCCGGGCGGTTGGCGGGTAACGCCGGTACAGCGGACAGGTGTTGTCGTTCAGCGCGGGAGCGACGAGGAACGGCTGACGGTCGGGGCCCGACGTCTGCCGTGTCACCGGGTGGGCCGGATGTGCGGTGCGGTTGTGGTGGCGACGACCAGGAAGTCGGCGTAGCGGCTCCTGTCGGGGAACTCGAAGACCGGGTCGGTTCCTCGCCGGTGAGCCTCGCGAGGCGGTCGGCCAACTGGCGCCCCGAGTCACCATCGAGCCGAACTGCGTCGAACAGAGCGCCTGGCTTGGGCAGTTGGGCGCCGGATACCGGAATCTGGTCGAGGTTCACCTTGTGGCTTCGTGGTTATAGGGGCAGTTCGGCAGCTCCGGATGGCTTTTCCGTAACTCTGCGTCGGCTCTCGGCTTCGGTTGGGCACCGATGCGGGGGGGGCTGGGGCCGGGTGCGTTCGGGTGCGTTCGGGTGAGTCAGGATTCGGTTGAGTCACGGGGTGGGCGCGGCGCTCTGGGCTGAGAACGAGGTGGTGGCAAGCGAAACGGTCCGTCTGGTGGCCGCGCCGGCGTGAGGGTTGCGCGAGTAACAGGGCCGGGTGCGGGTTCGGGTGGGCAGGCTGACGGGTTGGGTTACGCGGGGTTGGCGATCAGGGGGGGGTGGAGACGTGCGTACGGATTGTGGGTGAGGAGAGGTTGGGCGGGCTGGGCAGGCTGGAGGCGGCGATTGGGTGCGGGCTCGCTCGGGCTCGGGGGCTTCGCGGCGGCGAAGAGGTACGTCCTGCTGGATAAGTACCGGGCACGGTTCCGGGGCCTCTCCGAGGTGGAGGCCGGGGCGGTCACGACTTCCTCGCAGGAGAGGCTGGTGGCGGACGGCCTGCTCCAGAGCTGGGAGTACGCGGGGGCGTTGATCAACGGGAGCTGACTCCGGTCCGCACGCAGAGGCGTGACGAACTGGTCGGGGTTCGGCTCGGGCACCGGGCACTCTTCGAACGGGACGCCGGTTCCGATGAGCGGGCCGGTCCTCGAAGGGGGCTTGCTGGGAAGGGCGTTCGGCTCCTGGGTGGTTGTCCATGGGCAACTGTGCTCTGCCGCCCGGGACGTCGAGCGGGGCAACGTCAGCTTCCAAGTCGGGCCGGTGGAAGGTGGTTTGGGGGCGTGGCCACCGAGGTCCGGGGCGGCATGGTGCTCGTCGTGGCCAAGGAGCACTACCGCGTGGTCTGCCTGGAAATCGCGGGGCGGGAGCATGCTGGTCCGTGCACTCCGGCAAAGGTGGCTCACCTCATGCACCGGTATGGGGAGATCCGGACGTGGGCTGCCAACTCGGACGAGCCGCTGGGTGTCATCCGGAAGTTGGCGGGGGAAGAGCGGATGCGACCAGCACCCTGCGGTGGTTCACGTCGAGTTGCAGCAATGAGAGTGGCGGGCCAGTGCGTCGAGGCCGCCTGCGTCTGGGTCCAAGCGAGCTATGGCAACGACCTGTGGCGGCGATTGCGTCGAGGCCGCCTGGGCTTGGGGCAAGTCGGCCTACAGTGACGGTGGCAGCGGCGACTGCGTCGCGGTTGCCTCCTGTCCCACCTCGGTGGACGCCCGCGACTCCAAGTAGACCTACGGTCTCCAACTCGCTATCTCTGGGAGGGGCTTGGGGGCGTTACTGCTGGGGGCGGGTTGAGGTCTGGGGGCCGGGTCTGGGGTGCCGGGTCTGGGGTTGCCGGGTCTGGGGTGCCGGTGGGGCTCTCGGGTTCCGGTTCTGGGGCTCCGGGGGTCGCGGTGGGGGCTCGCGGGTTCCGGGTTCCGGGTCTGGGGCTCCGGGGGCGCGGTGGGGGCTCCCGGGTTCCGGGGCTGGGGCTCCGGTTCTGCGGGGCTTCTCCTGCTGCGCCTTGATCGGCGGGCGGTTGGGGAGGATGGGCGTGATCGGCGTACTGGGTGGTTCAGGTTGAAGGGTGACTGCGGCGCTGCTGGTTCGGGTTGGGGGCGTGGGCGTGGGGTGACGGCGGTGGGGGTGGGTGCGTTGAGATCCTAAAGGAGGCGATGCCCTTTATGCCGGGATTTAAGGAAGTGAGCAAAAACAGGCCTCTGCTCGGATAGAACCCGAGGTCAGCGACTGTGGTCCCCGCGCGTGCGGGGTTGGTCCCGGCCAGCCAGCCTGAGCCCCAAGAGGCTTGGTGTGGTCCCCGCGCGTGCGGGGTTGGTCCCTGACCAGGCATTTCACGCCTTCTTCCTCTCCCGTGGTCCCCGCGCGTGCGGGGTTGGTCCCGCACCCTCCAAGCGGTCACCGACACCACGCTGGTGGTCCCCGCGCGTGCGGGGTTGGTCCCCTGTGGATACTTTCCGCGCAGAACCGTCTGACGTGGTCCCCGCGCGTGCAGGGTTGGTCCCGATCCGCCGCCCTTGGGCTTGCCGGTCTCGGGGTGGTCCCCGCGCGTGCGGGGTTGGTCCCAGGCATGCCCGAGAGCACGGGTTCCGCCTGTGGTGGTCCCCGCGCGTGCGGGGTTGGTCCCCCGGCTCCGTCGCACGGCTCGTGCAGCTGCTCGTGGTCCCCGCGCGTGCGGGGTTGGTCCCTCGTCGTGAGGTGCCATCACCGCTGGTGGTGGGTGGTCCCCGCGCGTGCGGGGTTGGTCCCCAGACGATCGCCGCCCGGCTCGGCGGAGTGTCGTGGTCCCCACGCGTGCGGGGTTGGTCCCATCGGCATCGCATGCGGCCCGTCCGGCCACTGTTGTCCCCACGCCCGCAGGGCAACCCACCAGCGGAAGAGCAAGCAGAACCCTTCCCCCAAGGGAACTCGGCCCAGTGGACCCGGCTCCCTCACCAACGTCTCCTGCAACCACCCGAGCCAAACGTCTCCGTACGCCTACCGACCCGCACATTGACCAGCCTCATCACGTGACCTGGAGATCGCCAGGCCCTCAACGGGCGACGCCTAACCTCGTTCGGCAGCACCAAAACGCCAACTCCCTTGGGACACCTGACCCCTGACCGACGCTCCCTCAACCACCCTACAAAGCTCGCCTGTTCAGCGACCAGCACCTAACTCCCGAAGTTCGTAGGCCCATTGATATCCCGCACCTACGCCACGGCACCATGGAAGCCACTGCCGGAGACCCCGTTGCACACCTCCCCCAACCCCTCCAAGCATCCGCACGCACCGCCTCACCCTCCCGGCGCCACGCGCCCAACGCCCTCGCGAAGCGGGTCTTCACCGGCACGTAAGGCCAGCACCTCGGCAAGTTCCGGGGCCGCACCTCCCTGTCGCGGGACGCGTCCCGTGCCCGCTAACTCGCCCTCGCCACAAGGCTCCCCAGGCGTCGGGCGGCGTCAGGCCAGGTCACACAGGGACGCCCAGGCCTACAGGCCGACCGCTCCCAGAGTTCTTCCCGCGAGGGCCATCAACAGTGCAGGGCGATCGACCCCACACAGGCGCTCACATCCTCAAGCGTCGTACGCAGATCAGGGAGTTGGAGTCGGGCACGGTAACGACAGCCGCCACACCACCACCGGCGCCCTCGTCAACGTTCACCACAACCGAGACGCCTCCGACGGCGACTCAAAGCGGCACCCGTCTCCCTAACAACAGCGACGGCAACTGCATCGCAGCCGCCTGCACCTGGCACAAGTCGCCCTACAGCGAGGGCAGCGGCGACGAGTGCGTCGGCGTTGCCTCCTGCTCCACCTCAGTACGCGTCCACGACTCCAAGCGGACCGATGTCCCCCAACTCACCATCTCCGGCTCGGCTTGGGCCACGTTCCTGCCAGGTCGAGCTGAGGTCCCGGTCCTGAAGATCACCTTCTACTGCGCCTCGGCCAGCGGCCGTTGGGTGAGGAGGGCTTGACCGGCGTGCTGCGGTCACTCAAGCGAACGGCGACTCGGCACGGCGGCTTGCGTCTGGGGCACGTGGTCGTGCGGCGACGACTGTGGGGGTGGGTACGCTGAGACCCCGGAGGAAGCAAGGCCCTTTATGTCGGAATTTGAGGAAGTAAGCAAAAACAGACCCCTGCCCGGATAGAACCCAAGGTCAGCGCCTGTGGTCCCCGCGCACGCGGGGTTGGTCCCCGTGGGGCCTGGTCTGGAAGGTCGGTCCTCGTGTGGTCCCCGCGCACGCGGGGTTGGTCCCGACGCGGTTGCCGCGGACCCGTCCTTCTGCCTGTGGTCCCCGCGCACGCGGGGTTGGTCCCCCCCGCACCTGCTACCGGTGGCGCCACCAGAAGTGGTCCCCGCGCACGCGGGGTTGGTCCCCCAGAAATCCCGAAGGAGGCGAAGGCGTTGACAGTGGTCCCCGCGCACGCGGGGTTGGTCCCGTGGGCCGGATCTTCGGCAACATGTTCGCGGCGTGGTCCCCGCGCACGCGGGGTTGGCCCCCCACCAGCCGCTACACCGCCGACGTGGTGGTCGTGGTCCCCGCGCACGCGGGGTTGGCCCCCTGGCGTACCGCCTGATCGGCGCGAACACGGTGTGGTCCCCGCGCACGCGGGGTTGGCCCCCGCACGATCGGGCCGGAGTAGTCGGCGGGCCGGTGGTCCCCGCGCACGCGGGGTTGGCCCCTCGACCGGTGCGGAGCCCCTGACCGTGTCTGGGTGGTCCCCGCGCACGCGGGGTTGGCCCCCTGGCGGGCGACGGCGACACACTGTGAGGTGAGTGGTCCCCGCGCACGCGGGGTTGGTCCCCACATGCAACAGCAGGCGGGGCGGCCGGCGTCGTGGTCCCCGCGGACGCGGGGTTGGTCCCAGAGGCCCGACCTCGTTGAGCGGTCGCGCATTGTGGTCCCCGCGCACGCGAGGGTGGCCCCGTCACCGGCGTGTCCGGCACCGGACGCCGCGTGACCCCGCGCATGCGGGTTTGGCCCCTCGGGCAATGCAGCGGGGGCCGGGTACAGCACCTGGTCCCCGCGCAGGAGGTTGGCCCAACTCCCCGAACCAAGCCACCCCGGCAGACCTCCCGGCCCCCTCCCGGAAGCAAGCTCCCGGCAACACCCCGCCCGCCCGCGTACACCGGCGTCGCACGCCCGCCGCCCACCACGCAGATCGGCGTCAACCAGATCTGAAGCCACGCGACTTGGAACTAGCAGGGTTCTCAACGGCCGCTGCCGCCAACCCCTTTCAGCAACCCCAAACCACCAACTCCTCCCCCGGCCCCATGACCGACATCCTCGCCAACTACCCAACAACGCCCACCCACTAGCCGCCCGTCGATTAACTCCCGAAGACCATCGCCCCGTTCACGCCCCGCGCCCGCACCACCGCACCGTGGAAGCCACCGCCGGAGACCTCGTTGTGCACGCCCCGCCCCTGTCCCGGCATCGGCACGCACCGCCTCCCCCCTCCCGGCGCCCGTGCCCCCAACACCCTTGTAAACACCGAGCCTTGACCGGCACACAAAGCCAGTACCCCGGCAAGCTCCCGAGACCGCGTCTCCTCAGCGCGGGACGCGTCCCATGCTGCCAAGTCGCCCTCGTGGCAAGCCTCCCAGCCGTCAGGTCGCACCGGACCAGGCTCCGCAGGGACCCCGAGACCTGCTAGCCGGCCCCGCGCCCGACGTCCTCCGGCGAGGCCATCAACAGCGGAGGGGCGATCGGGGCCACAGGCACCCACCTCCCATGTGTCCGTACGTCGAGGGCAGGGAGTTTGATGTCGGCCACAGCCGTGGCCGTCGGCACACCGGTGTCGACTCCCTCCTCGCCAGGCGCGACCAGAACGCATCCGACGGTGGCTCAAAGTGCACCTCGCTCCCGTATCGGCGTCGATACAATCAGTGACCGTCGTGCGCGGTCGCCGCGCCGCGTCGATCGGAGGCGGAGATGAACCGTGCGTGGGAAGCCGACCCGTCCGCGTCGTTCGAGCGACGGTTGGGGAAGTCGGCGGCGGAGTTGGGGAATTCGGACGGTCGGGACGACTGTCCGGACATCTGGCAGCTGGACAACGGCGACATCGCCGTCATCGGCCGGGATCTCACCGACGCCTACCGCTCCCGCCTTCCCGACGGCGTGCGTCTCGCCCCGGACGAGCGGCTGGTCGTCCTCCCCGGCAACATGCTCAGCGCGGCGAAGGGAGACATCGCCGATGCGTGACCTGCTTCCCCCAACTCTCCTCCCCGAAAAGGGAGAACGGCTCACCCGGGCCGTCTACCGACAGGACTTCCGGGCCCGGAGTGCCGCGCTTCGCAACGTCGATTCCTGGAAGTTGGAGCGTCTTCAGCACTTCGAGGAACAGGGCAGCCCCAGCCGGGACGCGTTGCGTCGGGGTGACTGGGAGTCGGCGTTGCGGTTGCTGGAGGACCGGCGGGAGGATCTGCGCGCCGGTGCCGAGGAGGACGCGCGCCAGGGGTACCGCTTCCATCGAGTGCGGGTCGTGCAGCGGCCGTTGACCCCGTATGTGCAGTGGGAACTGCACTCCCTACGGCAGCGCGCGGAGTACGGAGAACGTGTTCACGTCGTCGACGCCGGACAGGTCGCGCCGGCCGAGCGAGCCGGTCGGCTGCCGGAACTCGTCGTGCTCGGTGGCCGGACCCTGTTCCAGGTCCTCTATTCCGACACCGGCGCCTCGTTGGGGGCGATCCGTTACACCGACCTTGATTTTGTGGGTAGTTGGGAGAGCTACATCAGAAGGCTCTCCCTTGAGGGGGACGATATCCAGGCCTACTTCGAGCGCGAGGTCGCGCACCTGCCACCCCCGGCCACCCCGTGACCGACGCCGACGACAAGCACCCGGGCAACACCCACTCCGAACTGTCGGGGACGACCTCGCACGACGTCGTTCAAGCCAGGGACATCACCGGGGGCATCCACTTCCACGAGCGGCCGGCGGGAACGGACCACAGCGCGCCCGGCGCCCTCACACCACGCCAACTACCCGCCGACGTAAGGGGTTTCGTCAACCGGACCGACGAACTCGGCCAGCTCGACGCGGTCCTCACGGACGGCAACGGCGACCCGCTCCTCGTCTCCTTGTACGTGATCGCCGGAACCGCCGGCGCCGGCAAGACCTCACTCGCCCTGCACTGGGCCCACCAGGTCCGCGACCGCTTCCCCGACGGGCAGTTGTACGTCAATCTCCGTGGGTACGACCCGGGTCGGCCGGTCACCGCCGAGGAGGCGCTGCACCGCCTGCTGACCTCCCTGGGCATCCCGGCGTCCGCCGTACCGCGCGATCTCGACGCCGCCTCGGCGCTCTACCGTTCGCTGCTCGCCGACCGCCGGACCCTGGTCGTCCTCGACAACGCGGCCACCGTGGCCCAGGTCCGCCCGCTGCTGCCCGGCGGCGCGAGTTCACTCGTCGTCGTCACCAGCCGCAGCCGCCTGTCCGGCCTCGCAGTCCGGGACAGCGCCCGCCGACTCACCCTGGGCACCTGCCCGATCCCCCTACGCACCGCCGCCGAACGGGCCGCCAGCCACCCCCACTTGCGCCTACCCGACCTGACATCCAGCGGGGAGAGGTTGGAAATGTCTGGCGTACTGCGGTGATCCAGGCGAACGGCGACTACGGCGAGGCCACTTACCCCTGGAGCGCGTGGCCGTGCGGCAACGACGGTGGGGTGGATACGCTGAGGCCTCGAAAGAAACAAGGCCCTTTATGTCGGAATTTGAGGAAGTAAGCAAAAACAGACCCCTGCCCGGATAGAACCCGAGGTCAGCGCCTGTGGTCCCCGCGCACGCGGGGTTGGTCCCTCCCGGACCGCCGGACAACACCCGAAAGAATGGTGGTCCCCGCGCACGCGGGGTTGGTCCCGGGCACGGCGGCTTGTCGCCATGGCGCAGACAGTGGTCCCCGCGCACGCGGGGTTGGTCCCTTAAGAGGATCGGTGCACTCGATGATCTCGACGTGGTCCCCGCGCACGCGGGGTTGGTCCCAGTGTGAGGACGACGCATCGTCCCTGACGCCCGTGGTCCCCGCGCACGCGGGGTTGGTCCCCGCTCCACGATCGTCAGGCCACTGCCGTCGGGCGCCTGCTCGATGCGGTGGTCCCCGCGCACGCGGGGTTGGTCCCATGCCCTCCAGCCGGGTGAGTTCTGTCTTCACGTGGTCCCCGCGCACGCGGGGTTGGTCCCGGGCCAACCTCGTGGTGTACGTCCGCGGCGCGGTGGTCCCCGCGCACGCGGGGTTGGTCCCCGGTGTCCGAAGACGGAGAAGGCCAAGGAACGGTGGTCCCCGCGCACGCGGGGTTGGTCCCAGGCTCACGCCGATGGCGGACAGGAACAGGTTGTGGTCCCCGCACGCGGGGCAACCCACCAGCGGGAGAGCAAGCAGCACCCCTCTCGCCCAGTGGCCCCAACTCCCCGCACCCCAGTACAGCCCCGGAGCCCTACACCCGCCGCCTCCCCCGCCGACCTGCACCGACCAGGCCAAGGGCCACGCGGGTTAGACGTTCCCAGCATCTCAACCAGCGCCGCCCCTAGCCCCGTTCAGCAGAACCGAGACGTCACCCCCCCCCAGGCCACCCGCCCGGCGTTCGAGCCAACCGCCCCTCAACGCACACCCGTTCAGGAACCGTCCCCTACCCTCCGAAGTTCAACGGCCCGTTGAAATCCCGCCCCTGCACCACCACGCCGTGGAACGTGCCGCCGGAGATCTCGTTGTGGACGTCTCCCGAGCCGGTTCCGGCGCTGGCGCGTGCCGCTTCCGCCTCTCGGTGCCATGCGTTCAACGCCCTTGCGAAAGCGGGGTCTTGGCGGGCGCGTAGGGCCAGCACGTCGGCAAGTTCCCGGGCTCGGGTCTCCTCATCCTGGGCCGAGTCCAGTGCCGTCAACTCGTCCTCGCCGCAGGGCTCCCCGGCCGTCGGGCGGCGCCGGACAAGACTCCACAGGGACGCCCAGGCCTGCTGGCCGGCCGCTCCCAGCGTTCCTCCGGCGAGGGCCATCAGCAGGGCGGGGGCGATCGGCTCCACGGGCACTCACTCCTCAAGTGTCTTACGTCGAGAATAGGGAGTTGAGGTCGGCAAGGGTAGCGGCCGTCGGCGGCGAACCAGCGCCGTCGACGCTCATCGACGTTCACCACCCGAAACGCATCTGACAGCGGCGGCAACGGGTCGAGGTCTCCCCCCTGCCTCGCCTCACTTCAGACTGACGGCACGCAACTCACCATCTCCGACGAGGTCCAGGGCATGTTCCTGCCGCAATCGCGCCAAGGCTCCGGGGCCCCGCTTCTAGGCCCCCGTTTCTGCGGGCTCTTCTTCTACTACGCCTCATCCGGCGGTCGACCGGGGGAGAATGGAGATGACCGGCGCGCCGTGGTGGTTCATTACTACGACACAGAGGGGTAGGTCTGGCCACATAGTCGTACGACGACGATGTGTGCCGGCGTGCTGAGACCTCGAAGGAAGCAAGGTCCTTTATGTCGGAATTTAAGGAAGTAAGCAAAAACAGGCCCCTGCCCGGATAGACCCCAAGGTCAGCGCCTGTGATCCCCGCGCACGCGGGGTTGGTCCCATCACTGCCGAGGTCACCGAGCTGATCAAGGGGTGATCCCCGCGCACGCGGGGTTGGTCCCTCTGGCGGCCGCCTGGACGGCGATCAAGACCGGTGATCCCCGCGCACGCGGGGTTGGTCCCACGGGACTCCTCGCCTATGCACTGCACCGGGCGTGATCCCCGCGCACGCGGGGTTGGTCCCTCAGCACCCACGAACTCGAGCAACTGCGGGCCGTGATCCCCGCGCACGCGGGGTTGGTCCCGAGGTCGACGTGCCCGAAGGGGAGGTGAGCGAGTGATCCCCGCGCACGCGGGGTTGGTCCCTGGTGTGCGACCGTGCCGGACGCAACCGTTGAGTGATCCCCGCGCACGCGGGGTTGGTCCCCAGGCGATTGCCGAGGGACGGCCGTTCCCCGGGTGATCCCCGCGCGCGCGGGGTTGGACTCGTACGCCGACCGGCGTCAACCGGTCCAGGGAGTGGGCGAGTTGGAGGGCGGACGGAACTCAACGGGCGATGCCGCTCGGCACGTTCAGGAGCCGCAGGGTGTCAACTGCGCCTCACTCCGAGGGCCGGGCAAGGATGTTCGTGTTCGTCCTTGCCCGGCCCTCGGTGGCCCCAGCGGCCTCAGTGCAACATGATCTTCAACTGGCGTTCCGTGGAACGGCGTTCGTCCCGCGCTCCGCCAACCCGCCCCCTACAGGAACGAGTTGATTTCGATCGTCTCCGTGCGGCCCGGGCCCACGCCGATCGCGGAGATCGGGGCGCCGGACATGTCCTCAAGGGCCTTCACGTAGGCCTGGGCGTTCTTGGGGAGGTCGGCGAAGGTCTTGGCCTTCGTGATGTCCTCGCTCCAGCCCGGGAGGTTCTCGTAGATCGGCTTCGCGTGGTGGAAGTCGCTCTGGGAGTACGGGAGTTCCTCGACGCGCTTGCCGTCGATCTCGTACGCCACGCAGACCGGGATCTCCTCCCAGCCGGTGAGGACGTCGAGCTTGGTGAGGAAGAAGTCGGTCAGGCCGTTGACCCGGGTCGCGTAGCGGGCGATGACCGCGTCGAACCAGCCGCACCGCCGGTCACGTCCGGTCGTGACACCCCGTTCGCCGCCGATCCGCCGCAGCGCCTCGCCGTCCGCGTCGAACAGTTCCGTCGGGAACGGTCCCGCGCCGACGCGCGTCGTGTACGCCTTGAGGATGCCGATGACCCGGCTGATCTTCGTCGGGCCCACGCCGGCGCCCGTGCACGCGCCGCCCGCGGTGGGGTTCGACGACGTGACGAAGGGGTACGTGCCGTGGTCGATGTCGAGCAGCGTGCCCTGGCCGCCCTCGAACAGCACGACCTTGTCGTCCTCCAGCGCCTGGTTCAGCACCAGGACCGTGTCCGAGACGAACGGCGCGAGCTTGTCGGCGTAGCCGAGCAGCTCCTCGACGACCTGGTCCACGGCGATCGCCCGCCGGTTGTACAACTTGGTGAGGACCTGGTTCTTGACGTCCAGGGCCGCTTCGACCTTCTGCGTCAGGATCGACTCGTCGTAGAGGTCCTGCACCCGGATGCCCACGCGGTTGATCTTGTCCGCGTAGGTCGGTCCGATGCCGCGCCCGGTCGTGCCGATCTTCCGCTTGCCGAGGAAGCGCTCGGTCACCTTGTCGACCGTGACGTTGTACGGCGTGATGATGTGGGCGTTGCCGCTGAGCAGGAGCTTGGACGTGTCGACGCCGCGCTCGTTCAGACCGCTCAGCTCGGAGAGCAGGACCGACGGGTCGACGACGACGCCGTTGCCGATGACAGGAGTACAACCGGGCGAGAGGATTCCGGAGGGGAGCAGGTGCAGGGCGTACTTCTGATCGCCCACCACCACCGTGTGGCCGGCGTTGTTACCGCCCTGGTAACGGACCACATAGTCGACGGAGCCGCCGAGCAGGTCCGTCGCCTTCCCCTTGCCTTCGTCACCCCACTGAGCACCGAGCAGCACAAGTGCGGGCACGCGCGTACACCCCTTCCGGGCGGGGCATGTCCAAGGTCAGGGGCGTACGCGGAGGATCTGCCACCGCGTGCACCGCGGCCGTCGTTGGCCGCACACCTTCGGACCGGATGCCCCGGAATAGACGAAGCCCCTGGCGCAATAGCGCAAGGGGCTCTTGCACAAAGATGCTACCCGAGGAAGCGAGGCAGGACCGAGGTGGCGACTTCCGACCAGCTGCTGGTGGTCATCGACCCGGTCGCCCGGAGGACCGACGGCGAGTCCGTACGGATCGCGAAAGACGTGCTCAGCGCGGGTGCGACCACAAAAGTGTGCCTCCCTGACGACCCCGAGGAATTCGCTCGGGCGCTGGCCCGGCGCGGCTCCCGGCGACCCGTCGTGATCGGCGACGACCGGGCTCTGGCCCGCACGGTGTCCCTGCTGCACCGGCAGCGCGAACTGGCTCAATGTGTACTGTCCGTCGTCCCGGTGGGCGCCCTGTTGTCGGTGTCCGGCTCACTGGGCGTGCCGACGGGCACGGTGGCGGCGGCCCGGGCGGTCCTCGACGGCGTCGAACGGCGCCTGGACCTGCTCGTCGACGACAGCGACGGCGTCGTTCTGGGCGCGCTGCGGATACCACCGTTGGAGCCGGAGGAACCGGAGGACACGGACGAGAACGCGCTCGACGGCGTCGCCCGGCCCTGGCTGCGCACCTGCCAGACCCTGGTGCGGACCCTGACGCCGTCCCGGCCCAGACCCCCGGCCGTCGCCGGTCCCGCCCGGCTGCGGGTGGAGGTCGACGGCGTGACCCTCATCGGGCTCGACCAGCCGGTGGAGACCCTGAGAGTGACTCCGGGTCGTACGGGTCGGGCCGACATCGAGGTCCACCCGGCGTCGGTGGGTGCGGCGGCGTCCCCCTTGCGTACGACGGGTCGTACGGTCTCCGTCTCCGGCACCGACTTCCGCTACCGGGCCGACGCGACGGTCTCGGGCCCGGTGCGCACCCGTACCTGGACGGTGTGGGAGGGGGCGTGGGGGCTGACCGTCCCGGCAGGCGGAACCTCGCAGAGAAAGGGTTCCTGAGAAGGGGGCTGGGGCGGTAGGGGGTGGGGGCGGACAGGGTTCCTAAAGGTCTGGTGACACATATTTAACGTTGCGAACGCCTCTCCCGACTCATTCGGACGACAGAGTCCCGGTTCAGTACGCGAGCGAACCGGCACGAGAGGGACCACCCCGATGGCACTGGATGAGGGAGTCGCCCCGGCGGCGAAGTCGGGCGAGAGTGGCGAGACCGGGGGCGACGGGGTCGTCCACCGGCTGAAGCCCAACGCCATCGGCCTGCTCGGCGTGGTCTTCATGGCCGTCGCCACCGCCGCCCCGATCACCGCGATGACCGGCAACGTGCCCTTCATCGTCTCCTCGGGCAACGGCATCGGCGCGCCCGCGAGCTATCTCGTCGCAATGGTCGTCCTGGCGATCTTTTCCGTCGGGTTCACCTCGATGGCGAAGCACATCACGTCCACCGGCGCCTTCTACGGCTTCATCTCCTACGGCCTCGGCCGCACGGTGGGGCTCGCCTCCGGGCTCCTCGCGACGTTCGCGTACGTCGTCTTCGAACCGGCGTTGATCGGCATCTTCTCGACGTTCGCGACCACCACCCTGAAGGACCAGACGGGGTTGAACATCCCGTGGTGGACGTTCGCGATCCTGATGCTGGCGATCAACGCGACCGGCACCTGGTTCGGCGTGAGCGTGGCCGAGAAACTGCTGGTCGTGCTGCTCGCGACCGAGGTGACCGTGCTCGCGGCGATGGCCATCTCCGTCGCCGCGCACGGCGGCGGCCCGCACGGCTTCACCTTCGCCCCCGTCAACCCGGTCAACGCCTTCAAGGGCACCAGCGCGGGCCTCGGCCTGTTCTTCGCGTTCTGGTCCTGGGTCGGCTTCGAGTCGACGGCGATGTACGGCGAGGAGTCCCGCGACCCCAAGAAGATCATCCCCAAGGCGACCCTGATCAGCGTCCTGGGCGTCGGGGTCTTCTACGTGTTCGTCTCCTGGATGGCCATTACGGGCAACGGCGAGGCGGAGGCCGTGAAGGCGGCCTCGTCCGCGAACCCCCTCGCGCTCTTCTTCAACCCCACCGAGCACTACGTCGGCCACTGGGCGGTCGTCGTCATGCAGTGGCTGATGATCACCGGCTCGCTCGCCTGCGGCATGGCCTTCCACAACTGCGCCGCCCGTTACATGTACGCGCTGGGCCGCGAGGGCGTGCTGCCGTCGCTGCGCCGCACGGTCGGCCGCACCCACGACCGGCACGGCTCCCCGCACATCGCGGGCCTGGTCCAGACGGCCGTCTCCGC
The DNA here is from genome assembly GCF_044757465.1 of Streptomyces sp. NPDC091279. Lineage (NCBI taxonomy): Bacteria > Bacillati > Actinomycetota > Actinomycetes > Kitasatosporales > Streptomycetaceae > Streptomyces > Streptomyces sp. NPDC091279. The sequence continues at coordinate 357,153 of NZ_JBIVVA010000003.1, forward strand.
GGTGCTGCTGCTCGCGTTCTGGGCCGCCGGGAAGGACCCGTACAGCGGTACCTACGTACTGCTCGCCATCCTCGGCACGATGGCGATCCTGATCGTGCAGGCGGTGTGCTCGTTCGCGGTGCTGGCCTATTTCCGCAACCACCACCCGGAGAGCCGCCACTGGTTCCGCACCTTCGTCGCCCCGCTGACCGGCGGCGTCGCGATGCTCGGCGTGGTCGTGCTGCTCGTCTCCAACATGGGGGCGGCGGCGGGCCCGGAGTCCGGCTCCCTGGTCCTGCGGGCCACCCCCTGGCTGGTCGCCGCGATCGCCGCCCTCGGCATCGGCTACGCCCAGTACCTCAAGCGCCGCGCCCCCGAGCGCTACGCCCTGCTGGGGCGCACGGTGCTGGAGGAGACACGGGAGCGGTAGGGCACGCCGGCGCTGAAACCGGGGGCGGGGTTCGGTGACCTGGGAGGTACACACGGAGGGGTACCTCCCAGGTCACCCTGACGACACCCGGAGGGGTAAACCCTTCCGGGGCAGACCCTGCCGGGGCATCCCCTAGGGGCGGCTCCGGAGGGCTACGAACAGGAACGGCGGCCCTTCCGGGGCATCCCCTAGGGGGCGGCTCCGGAGAGCTACGAGCAGGGGAACGGCCCCGGAGGGGTAAGCCCTTCCGGGGCAGACCCTTCCGGGGCATCCCCTAGGGGCCCGCTCCGGAGAGCTACGAGCAGGAACGGCCCCGGAGGGGTAAGCCCTTCCGGGGCAGACCCTGCCGGGGCATCCCCTAGGGGCCGGCCCCGGAGGGCTTCGGGTGGGAACGGCCCCGGAGGGCTACGGGGTTCCGAACGTCCGCTCCCTGTGCACCCGCCACCGTTCCATCATCTCGGCGATCTCGCCCTCCACGAACTCGAAGAACGCCAGCGTCTCCGCCATCCTCCGGCCCGCCGGGGTCTCGGGGCCGAGGCTGGTGACGCCCTCGCGCAGGGCGCCCTCCCACCGCTTGATGAGGGCCTCGCGGCTGGTGAGGGCCTCGTACCACTGGTCGCCGCGCACCCGGTACCGCTCCCGGCGCGAACCGGGCTCCCGCTCCCGCGCCACCATGTGCGTCTGGGCCAGGTAGCGCACCGCGCCGGAGACGGCGGCGGGGCTGATCCGCAGCCGCTCCCCCAGTTCGGCCGAGGTCAGCGCGCCCTCGTCGGAGGAGAGCAGCGCGGCGAAGACCCGCGACGGCATCCGCTGCATCCCGGCCTCCACCAACTGCGCCGCGAACGACTCGACGAACTTCGAGACCGCCTCCGCGTCCCGCCCACCCCCGGCGGCACCCGTAGCCCCTGTGGCCCCCGTAGCCCCGGCGACTCCAGGTGGGGTCTCGGCTGATTCGCTCATGCCCTCATCCTATCCAGGCTTCATACGGTTCCTTAACTTCACAAATTTCTGAATCAAGCGTACGTTCTGAGCCATGACGAAGGCCATCACCGTCTCCGGACTGCACAAGTCCTTCGGCCCCACCCACGCCCTGGACGGCCTCGACCTGGACGTCCGCACCGGCGAGGTGCACGGCTTCCTCGGCCCCAACGGCGCCGGCAAGTCCACCACCCTCCGCGTCCTGCTCGGCCTGCTGCGCGCCGACTCCGGCGCCGCGCGGGTGCTGGGCGGCGACCCGTGGCACGACGCGGTCGCCCTGCACCGCCGGATCGCCTACGTCCCCGGCGACGTCACCCTCTGGCGCAACCTCTCCGGCGGCGAGGTCATCGACCTCTACGGCCGCCTGCGCGGTGGCCTCGACGCCCGTCGCCGCGCCGAACTCGTCGCCGCCTTCGAACTCGACCTCACCAAGAAGGGCCGCACCTACTCCAAGGGCAACCGGCAGAAGGTCGCCCTGGTCGCCGCCTTCGCCTCCGACGTCGACCTGCTCATCCTCGACGAGCCGACCTCGGGCCTCGACCCCCTGATGGAGGAGGTCTTCCGGCGCTGCGTGGAGGACGAACGCGCGCGCGGGCGAACGGTGTTGCTGTCGTCGCACATTCTCAGCGAGGTCGAGTCGCTGTGCGACCGGGTCAGCATCATCCGGGCCGGCCGTACCGTCGAGAGCGGCTCGCTCGCCGAACTGCGGCACCTCACCCGCACCAGCGTCACCGCCGAACTTGCCGGTCCACCCGGGGAGTTGGCCGCTCTTCCCGGCGTCCACGATCTCGACGTCCGGGGCGGCCGGGTGCGGTTCCAGGCGGACACGGGTGAACTCGACGCCGTTCTCAGGTCGTTGGCCACCATCGGCGTCCGCTCGCTGACGACGACACCGCCGACCCTGGAGGAACTCTTCCTGCGCCACTACCGGGAAGAGGGAGCCCACGGGAGTGGGGCGCCCGGCGCGGGCGAGTCCGGCACGGGCCCCGTCGGCACGGACCCCGTCGGCACGGGCCCCGTCGGCACCGGCGTCGCCAACTCGGCCGAGAGGGGCGCCCGGTGACCGCCCTCGCCGTTCCCGCACCCGCCCGCTCCGGCCAACTCACCGGCACCGCAACCCTGTTGCGTTTCGCCCTGCGGCGCGACCGGCTGCTGATCCCGGCCTGGGTCGCGGTGAACACGTTGATGATCCTCTCCATGCCGAGCACGCTGGACCAGCTCTACGGCACCGCCGCCGCCCGCACCGACCTCCGCCACCAGGTCGCCGTCAACGCCTCGTTCCGCTCCCTGATCGGCCCCCTCTTCGACACCTCGACCGGCGCGCTGACCGCCTGGCGGGTCGGCGTCTACGCGGGTGCCGTCGCCGCCGTGACCAGCCTTGTCGTCGTCGTGCGGCACACCAGGGACGAGGAGGAGAGCGGTCGGCAGGAGCTGATCGCGTCCGGCGCGGTGGGTCGCCGGGCGGCGCTGACGGCCGCGCTGCTGGCGGCCGTTGTCGCCGACGCGGCCCTCGCGCTCCTCGTCACGGCGGGCCTCGCCGCCCAGGGTGCGGTCGGCGCGCTCGCGTTCGGCGTCGGCCTCGGCGCCGTCGGCCTGGTCTTCGCGACGATGGCGGCGATCGTCGCCCAACTGACCGAGAGCGCACGGGTGGTGCGGGGGCTGACGGCGGCGGTGCTCGGTGCCGCGTTCGTGCTGCGGGCGGCGGGCGACTCGGCGCGGGCCGACGGTTCCTCGGTGCTGACCTGGCTCTCCCCGCTCGGCTGGCTGGAGAACCTGCGCCCCTTCGCCCACGAACGCTGGTGGATGCTCGGGGTGTTCGCCGCCGCCATCGCCCTCCAGGCCTTCCTGGCCTACGAGTTGGCCGGGCGGAGGGACGTCGGCATGAGCTTCCTGCCCACCCGGCCGGGGCCCGCCACCGGACGCCTCGGCACGGCGGGCGCGCTGGCCTGGCGCCTCCAACGCGGCGGTGTCCTCGGCTGGTCGCTCGGCTTCTTCGTGGCCGGCGTCGTCTACGGCGGACTCACGGGCGGCGTGGCCGGGCTCGTCGGTGACAACGCGGGCGCCCGCGCGATCTTCCGGCGCATGGGCGGCCGCAGCGGGCTGACCGACGCGTTCCTCGCCTCGATGACCGGCATGCTCGGCATGGTCGCCGCCCTCTACGTCGTCGCGTCGGTGCTGCGGCTGCACGGTGAGGAGACGTCCGGGCGGGCCGAACCGCTGCTCGCCGCCCCGGTCGGCCGTCTGCGCTGGGCCGCCGGTCATCTGACGATCGCGTGCGCCGGGTCGGCGCTGCTGATGCTCCTCGCCGGGCTGGGCATCGCCGTCGGCTACGGGCACCGGCCCCTGGCGGTCCTGGCCGCCTGTCTCGTCCAGCTCCCCGCGATCTGGGTCGTCGCCGGGCTGACGGTCCTGCTCCACGGGCTGCTGCCCCGCCTCGCCCCCGCGGCCTGGGCGGTGGCGGTCGCGGTGCTGCTCATCGGCTGGGTCGGCCCGGCCCTGAACGCGCCCCGCGCGGTCCTCGGCCTCTCCCCCTTCGCCCACCTCCCCAAGCTCCCCGGCGCCCCGATGGACTGGCCCCCGGTCCTCACCCTCCTCGCCCTCGCCACCCTCCTGACAGCGGCGGGACTGGCGGGGATGCGACGCCGGGATGTGGGGGTGTGAGCGAGACGACGGCGGGTGTCAGTCGACGTACTGCTTGAGCCTCTCGGTGTCGAGGAGGATGCCCACCGGGTCGGGGAGCAGCAGTTCGGCTCCGAAGGGCACCGTGCGGCTGTCGCGGTATCCGACCCCCTCGTCCGGGTCGCTGTACAGCTTCACCGTGCCCGCGTCACGGTCGATCAGCAGATAGAGCGGGATGCCCGCCGCCCCGTACGCGACCGGCTTCTCGTGCCGGTCACGCCGGTCGGTGTCGGAGTCGTGCGACGTGACCTCGACCGCGAGGAGCACACCGCTCGGCTCCGCCCATTCGCCGTGCCCGGCGAAGTGTTCCTCCGGTACGAGAACGGCGTCGGGGCGGGCCCTGCCGTCCCGGTACTTCTCGACGCGCAACCCTCGCCCCTGGTAGATGTCGAGGTCTGGCCGCACGCGCATACAGAGCCTCGTCAGCCACACGACAATCGTGTCGTGGTCCCCGTCCGGCACCTTCTTGACCCCGATCCGTCCGTCGATGAACTCGAACCTGACGGCGTCGTCGGTCTCCTGAGCCGCGAACTCGGCGATCCTCTCGAATTCCTCCACCGACATCTGGGACGTCTGCGGCATACGCTCTGTCATGACCGTCATGGTGCACCCCCTTTCAGGTCGGGGCCAGTGTGCCGAACCACCGGTGGCCATCGGACTGGAATCGTCGTACGACCATCCGAACGGGTGATCACCCCACTCGCACGTCGAGCCCCTGCAACCCCCTGATCACGAAGTTCTGCTTCTGCTTGGGCTCCGCCGCCAGGGTCAGGGCCGGGGCCCGCTCCAGGAGGGCCCGCATGGAGGCGGCCAGTTCGATGCGGGCCAGCGGGGCGCCGATGCAGTAGTGGATGCCGGCCGAGAAACTGATGTGCGGGTTCTCCTTCCTGGTCAGGTCCAGCCGGTCGGGGGCCGCGAAGACCGCCGGGTCGTGGTTGGCGGAGCCGAAGAGGAGGGCGACCTCCGCGCCCCGGGGGATCGTCGTGCCGTCGATCTCGATGTCCTCCAGGACCCAGCGCTCGAACATCTGCAACGGGGTGTCGTACCGCATCAGCTCCTCCACCGCCGCCGGCACCAGCGTGGGGTCCGCCCGCAGCGCCGCCAGCTGGCCGGGGTTGCGGAACAGCGCCCACCAGCCGTTGACCGTCGCGTTCACCGTGGCCTCGTGGCCGGCGTTCAGCAGCAGGACGCAGGTCGAGATCATCTCCTGCTCGGTCAGCCGGTCGCCCTCGTCGTACGCCGCGATCAGCCCGGAGATCAGGTCGTCGCCGGGTTTCTCGCGCCGTTCGGCGATCAGCCCCCGCAGATACTCCGAGAACTCCACCGACGCCCGCACCGCCCGCCGCGCCGTCTCCTGCGGCGGGTTCAGCTCGTACATCCCGCAGATCTCCGCCGACCAGGGCCGCAGGGGCGCCCGGTCCGCCTCCGGGACCCCCAGCATCTCGGCGATCACCGCGACCGGCAACGGCTCCGCCACGTCCGTCAGCAGATCCCCGCCGCCCGCCTCGACCAGGTCGCCCACCAGCTTCCCGGCCAGCTCCCGCACATACGGTCGCAGCCGCTCCACCGTGCGGGGCGTGAACGCCTTCGACACCAGCCGCCGTATCCGGGTGTGGTCCGGTGGCTCCAGGTCGAGCATCCCGTGGTCGTTGAGCACATGGAACGGCTCGTGCTCCGCCGGTGGCGCCGTCCGCCCGAACTCCTCGTACGTATAGCGGTGCTGGTACGTCCGCCCCAGCCGCCGGTCCCGCAGCAGCGCCGAGACGTCCGCGTGGTGCGGGACCAGCCACTGGTCACTCGGCTCGTAGTACTCCACCCGGCCTCGGGCGCGCAGCTCGGCATAGGCGGGGTACGGGTCGGCGACGAACGCCGGGTCCCACGGATCGAAGGCTCCCATGCCCGGACGCTAGCCCGGCACCCCCCGGTCTGACCAGGGGTGTCGTACCGCCGGGCGCCCCACACCCCGCTCACCCGGGGGTGACCAACCGTGCCTCGTAGGCGAACACCGCCGCCTGCGTCCGGTCCCTGAGCCCCAGCTTCACCAGCACCCTGCTCACATGGGTCTTGATCGTGGACTCGGCGACGACGAGGCGGGCGCCCCTCGGCCCTCCGGGAGCCCCAGCCACCCCCGCCCCGCCCCCTCACCAAGCCAGTTGGGCGATCTCCTCCGCGACCACCGCGCACGCGTCCGCCGCCGGGTCGATGAGCGGGAAGTGGCCGACGTCCTCCAGCAAGGTCAGTCCCACGACCTCGCCCGCCTTCGCCGCCGCGTCCGCGTAGGACTCGGCGACCTGCTGCGGGACCTCGATGTCCGACCGGCCCTGCACCAGGGTCGTCGCGATCCCGGTCGGGAGCAGCAACGCGGGGTCGGCGTACGGCCGTCGTTCCTCGAACTTCTCTTGCCCGCCCAGGAGTTGGCGCGCGGCGCCGCCGCAGACGTCGAGCTTCTCGGCGACCGTGAAGTCCGCGATCGGGGCCAGCGCGACCACGCCCCGCAGCGGTACCGGAGCGGGGGTGCGCCAGGCCGAGCCGGCGGGCAGCACATGGCGGGCCGCCGCCCACAGGGCGAGGTGGCCGCCGGCCGAGTGCCCGGTGATCACCATGCGCCGGGCGTCGGCCCCGGGCAGCGCCTCGCGCACCAGCTCCGGCAGCGCGTCGAGGGCGGCGGCGACGTCGTCGAAGGTGTCCGGCCAGCGTCCGGCGACCGGCCCGGCGTCGCCGTCGGCGTCGCCCGTCTGCCCGGGGAGCAGCGCCCCGCGCCGGTACTCGACGTTCGCCACCGCGAAGCCGCGGCGCGCCAAGTAGTCCGCGAACGGCGAGAGATGGCGGCGGTCGTAGGGGGCGCGCCAGGCTCCGCCGTGCAGGACGACGACCAGCGGCACGGGCATGCCGGGGACGTGCTCGCCGTGCGGGGCGTAGAGGTCGATCACCTGGTCCGGGTGGTCGCCGTAAGCGACGGTGACGTCGGCGTCGACCGCCGGATGCGAGAAGGCAGACTCTTCTTCGGCGGCGGCGCGGGATGCTGCGGCGTCGTCCGGCATGCTCCAACCTCTCAGCTATGAAACGGGTTTGACGGACCAGGTGAGAAATCGATCGTTGGCGGGGACCGTATCAGGCCCATGACGTGCGCCGACACGCGGATGTCACGCTCGGTGAGGGATAAACGGTTCTCTCCGGGCACCGATGCCGTCATCGCATCGCCGAGAAGGGGGGAAACGGCGCACCGCCGACGCCGCCGCCACCCGTACCGGACACCCCGCCGACCGGGCCGGGGCTCCGTCGCGCCCCGGCCTCTCAACTCCCTTGTCTACAAGGGCCGTTGCTCCGTCGACACCTCGTCGAGCACGTCGGCCAGGAGCCGTGCCGCCCGTTCCGTGTCCGCGAACCCGACGTACAACGGCGTGAAACCGAACCGGAGTATGTCGGGATGCCGGAAGTCCCCGACCACGCCTCGGCTGATCAGGTGTTTCATGACGTCCTCGGCGTCCGCGCAGCGCAGCGCGATCTGGCTGCCGCGCTCCTCGGGCCGCCGGGGCGTCACGCACGCGACCCGGCCTGGCTCGGTGTACGCCTCGACGCACGCCAGGAAAAAGTCGGTCAGGGCAAGGGACTTGGCGCGTACGGCGTCGATGCCGACGCCGTCCCAGACGTCGAGGGCCGCCTCCAGGGCGAGCATCGAGAGGATGTCCGGGGTGCCGACGCGACCGCGCACCGCACCGGCGGCCGGTTCGTACCCGGCGCGCATCCCGAACGGCTCGGCGTGCGAGTTCCAGCCGGGCAACGGCGAGTCGAAACGGCCCTGGAGGTCGGCGCGCACGTACAGGTAGGCGGGTGAACCGGGGCCGCCGTTCAGGTACTTGTAGGTGCAGCCGACGGCGAGGTCCACGCCGTGCGCGTCGAGGCCGACCGGCAGGGCGCCCCCGCTGTGGCACAGGTCCCAGACCACCACCGCGCCCACCGCGTGCACGGCGGCCGTCAGCGCGGGCAGGTCGTGCAGGCGTCCGCTGCGGTAGTCGACGTGGTTGAGGAGCACGGCCGCCGTGCGGGCGCCGAGCACCCCCGGCACCTCGGCCGGGGTGACCGGGCGCAGGCGGCACCCCGTCAACCGGGCCGCGGACTCGGCGATATAGCCGTCGGTGGGGAAGGTGGTGGCGTCGACGACGATCTCGTCCCGCGCCTGCCCGCCGCCGTCAGCGGCGCGCGCCATCCGCACGGCCGCGACAAGTGCCTTGAAAACGTTGACACTTGTCGAGTCGCCGACGACGATCTGGCCGGCCGCCGCGCCGAGCAGCGGTGCGATCCGGTCGCCGATCCGCTCGGGCGCGGTCCACCAGCCGCTCTCCTCCCAGGAACGGATGCGGAGTTGGCCCCACTGGCGGCGTACGACGTCGTCCAGTCGGCCGGGGACGGTGTCGGGCAGCGCGCCGAGGGAGTTGCCGTCGAGGTAGACGACGTCGTCGAGCACGAACCGGTCGCGCAGCGCGGCCAGTTCGTCGGCGGCGTCCAACTCCTGTGCGCGGAGGGCGAGTTCGCCGGTCGAGGTGGGTTCAGACATGGGACCGTGCCGTCCACAGCTCGGGGAAGACGTTCTTCTGCGCGCGTTTCTCCAGCCAGGCCACCCCGGCGGAGCCGCCGGTGCCCGTCTTGGCGCCCATCGCGCGGCGGGTGGCGACCAGGTGGTCGTTGCGCCAGCGCCAGACCAACTCGGCGACATCGGTCAACGCCTCGCCCAGCCGGGCGAGTTCGGCGTTCCCGGCGCCCGAGTAGATGGCCGTCCAGGCCTGCTCGACGGCGTCCGACGGTTCGTAGCGCCGGGTGACATCACGGCGCAGCACGGAGTCGGGGACCGGGTGGCCGCGCCGGGCGAGCACCCTCACCACCTCGTCGTACAGGCTGGGTTCGTGCAGTGCCTTCTCCAACTCGGCGTGCACACGCGGCGCTCCGCGGTGCGGCACGAGCATGGACGCGGACTTCTCGCCGAGCAGGAACTCCATCCGCCGGTACATCGCCGACTGGAACCCGGAGCCCTCACCGAGCGCGGAACGGTACGCGTTGAACTGCGCCGGGGTGAGCTGCGCGAGCGGCCTCCAGGACGCGTTCAACGCGTCCAGTTCGCGCACCGAGCGCTTCAACGCGTCGACCGCGACCGGCAGCCGGTCCTCGCGCAGGGCGCGTGCGGCGGTCTCCCACTCGTGCACGATCACCGTGAACCACAACTCCATGACCTGGGTCGTGACCAGGAAGACCATCTCTCCGGGGTCGTCGGAGAGGGTGTGCTGGAGGTGGGTGAGCACATCCGCACGGACGTAGTCCTCGTACGGGGTGGTGCCGGCGAAGTCGAGATGCGGAGTCGACGGCTCTTCGGCCTCCGGAAGGGGGCGAGCCTGCTGGGACATCGCTGTCTCCTGTGTAACTCAGGGTAGCGGTCCGCCCCTGCCGATCCCGGCACGGGGGCCCCGGTCCCCACCAGCATCCTTCAATACCGCTCAGATTCCGGCAAGGCCCGCCTGCTGCCAGACGGGCCACACGGAGGAACGCCGCCGACGGGCGGCCGGCGCGCGGAGGTACGGCACCCCGCGCCACCGCTCACCCTGGCCCGCGTCTCAGCGCCCCCGTCGCCCCCGTCGTTCGGTCAGCCCAGCGTCTGTGCCGCCACCGGCGACGAGTCCTTGAGGAACTGGGCGCAGCGCTGGTACTCCTCCTGCTCGCCGATCGACTGGGCGGCCCGCGCCAGCCCGTGCAGGGCGCGCAGGAAGCCGCGGTTCGGCTCGTGCTCCCACGGCACCGGGCCGTGGCCCTTCCAGCCGCTGCGGCGCAGCGCGTCGAGACCTCGGTGGTAGCCGGTGCGGGCATAGGCGTACGACTCCACGACGCTGCCCCGCTCGTACGCCTCGTCGGCCAGCCGGGCCCAGGCTAGCGAGGACTTCGGGTACTTCGCGGCGACATCGGCGGGGTCGGCGCCCCCGGCGAGCAGTTCGCGGGGTTCCGGGTCGTCGGGCAGGTGGGTCGGGGCAGGCCCCCCGAGGAGGTTCTCGTGAATCGTCATGCCCCAAGTCTGCGCCATCGCCGCCGCGCCCCGGACGGGGCCGACCGGCCCGACCCCGAAAGCCCCTCGGCCCCTCCCTCCCGAGCGCCCTCCCGAGTCCCTCCCGAGTCCCTCCCCAGGGCTACGGGTCCCCCTGCTCCAGCCGCCCCTCCAGCGGGGGCGTCGTGATCGAGCCGTGGGTGTGGCACTCGGGGCAGGCGCAGCCCGGCGCCGGGGAGCGGACCGTCGCGCAGGCGATCCCCGCGCCCACCACCAGCACCCCGGCACACATCAGCATCGCCCGGTGGAAGGCGCCGTCGAAGGCGTCCGGGGTGCGATAGGCGTCCGGGCCCATGCCGGCGAGCAGGGGCAGGGCGGCGACCGCGATGAGGCCGGCGGCGCGGGCGGCCGCGTTGTTGACGCCGCTGGCGAGGCCCGCCCGGGCGGTGTCGACGGCGGCCAGGACGGTCGCGGTGAGCGGCGCGACCAGGGTGACCATGCCGCAGCCCAGCACCAGCAGCGCGGGCAGCACATCGGCGGCGTAGGAGGCGCCGGGGCCGACCCGCAGCATCAGCAGCATGCCCGCCGCGCACAGCAGCGGGCCCACGGTGAGCGGGACGCGCGGCCCGATCCGGGCGGCGAGGGCACCCGAGCGGGCCGAGAACAGCAGCATCAGGACCGTCGTCGGCAGCAGTGCCGTTCCGGCGGCGAGCGGCGACCAGCCGACGGCGACCTGGAGTTGGAGCGCGGTGAGGAAGAAGAAACCGCCGAACGCCGCGTACACGCACAGCGTGACCAGGTTGACGGCCGTGAACTGGCGTGACCTGAAGATGTCCAGCGGCATCATCGGCTCGGCGCCGCGCCGCTCCACCGCCACGAACGCGACGCCCGCCGCCACCCCCGCGACCGCCGTCACCACCACGACCAGCGACCCCTGACGGGCCTCGATCAGCGCGTAGGTCACCAGGGCCAGCGCGAGGGCGCCGAGGGCGGCGCCGGTGACGTCGAACCGGCCGGACGTGCGGGCGCCCCCGGCCGACTCGGGGACATGGCGCACGGCGACCGGCACACAGAGCAGCGCGAGGGGGACGTTCAGCAGGAACACCCACCGCCAGCCGGGCCCGTCCACCAGCCAGCCGCCCAGGAACGGCCCGACCGCCGCGCCGATCCCGCCGAACCCCGACCACAGGCCGACCGCCCTGGCCCGGTCGTCGGGATGGAAGGACGCCTGGATGAGGGCGAGCGAGCCCGGGGTGAGCAGGGCGCCGCCGATGCCCTGGAGGGCGCGGGAGGCGACGAGGACACCGGCGTTCGGGGCGATCCCGCACAGCAGGGACGCGGACGCGAACCAGATCACGCCGACGACGAAGACCTTCCGGCGCCCGTAACGGTCACCGAGGGAGCCGCCGAGGAGGATCAGACCGGCCAGCGTCACCATGTACGCGTTGACGGTCCACTGGAGCGCGGCGAGGCCGGCGTCGAGGTCGCGGCCGATGCGGGGCAGGGCGACGTTGACGACCGTCGAGTCCAGCATCGCCATGCTGGAGCCGAGCACGGTCGTGAGCACGATCCATCTGCCCTGGGGCGAGGCCAACCGGACGTCGGGCATGCCCCACATATACAGCGAACCCGGCGCCGCAGACAGTGCTGACAGGCGCCGGGCGCACCGCGAACGGCGTTACTTGATCTTCGTGCCGGTGGAGCGCAGGTTGCCGCAGGCCTCGGTCACACGCTGGGCCATGCCGCCCTCGGCCAGCTTGCCCCAGGTGCGCGGGTCGTAGGTCTTCTTGGAGCCGACCTCGCCGTCGACCTTGAGGACACCGTCGTAGTTGCGGAACATGTGGTCCGCGACCGGGCGGGTGAACGCGTACTGGGTGTCGGTGTCGAGGTTCATCTTCACGACGCCGTTCTCCAGCGCGGTGGCGATCTCCTCGGCGGTGGAGCCGGAGCCGCCGTGGAAGACGAAGTCGAACGGCGACGCCTTGCCGTACTTCGCGGCCACGCCGTCGCTCAGCTCCTTGAGCAGCTCGGGGCGGAGGACGACGTTGCCCGGCTTGTACACGCCGTGGACGTTGCCGAAGGACGCGGCCAGCAGGTAGCGGCCCTTCTCGCCCAGGCCGAGCGCCTCGACGGTGCGGATCGCGTCGTCGACGGTGGTGTACAGCGAGTCGTTGATCTCGTGCGAGACGCCGTCCTCCTCGCCGCCGGTCGGGGTGATCTCGACCTCAAGGATGATCTTCGCGGCGCGGGCGCGCTCCAGCAGCTCCTGCGCGATGGAGAGGTTGTCGGCGAGGGTCTCCGCCGAACCGTCCCACATGTGCGACTGGAACAGCGGGTTGCCGCCGGCCTTGACGCGCTCCTCGGAGATCGCCAGCAGCGGGCGCACGTACCCGTCGAGCTTGTCCTTGGGGCAGTGGTCGGTGTGCAGCGCGACGGTGACCGGGTACTTCTCGGCGACGATGTGCGCGAACTCGGCCAGCGCGACCGCGCCCGTCACCATCTCCTTCTGGTACTGGCCGCCCAGGAACTCGGCGCCGCCCGTGGAGATCTGGATGATGCCGTCGCTCTCCGCCTCCGCGAAGCCGCGCAGCGCCGCGTGCAGGGTCTGCGTCGAGGTGACGTTGATGGCCGGGTAGGCGAACTTGCCTGCCTTCGCCCGGTCGAGCATCTCGTTGTAGACCTCGGGGGTTGCGATGGGCATCTGTCCGCTCCTTGGTATGCGGGTTGGGTTCTGCGTCCTACGGCCCTGACCTAGACCTGGGGGGCGACGACCTGGACCTCGGCGGCGACATCGTCGTCTTCCCCATCTTTCCAGACATGGTCCGCTCTGTGTCTCCCCCCGTCCAGCCTGTGGATAACTCGGCGGACGGCGCCTGGTGAACCGGCTGTGAGCTGGGCGGATGCCTCAGTCGAGGCCGAGTTCGTCCTTGGAGTAGGCGTACCGGTACGGCACCTGGGCGCTCGCCTCGATCTTCTCGGCGGCCCCGGTCGCCCGGTCCACGATCGTGACGACGGCGACCACCTCGGCGCCCGCCTCGCGCACCGCCGCGACGGCCTCCAGCGGGGAACCGCCGGTGGTGGAGGTGTCCTCGACGACCAGCACCCGGCGCCCGGCGATGTCCGGACCCTCGACCCGGCGCTGCATGCCGTGCGCCTTGGCCGTCTTGCGGACGACGAAGGCGTCGACGCGCTGCCCGCGCGCGTGGGCGGCGTGCAGGATCGCGCCCGCGACGGGGTCGGCGCCCATGGTCAGACCGCCCACCGCGTCGAACTCCAGGTCGGCCGCCAGGTCCAGCAGCACCTGTCCGACCAGCGGCGCCGCCTCGCCGTCGAGGGTGACGCGGCGCAGGTCGACGTAGTAGTCGGCCTCCAGGCCCGAGGAGAGGGTCACCTTGCCGTGGACCACGGCCTTGTCCTTGATCTGCTGAAGCAGCGCTGCGCGCACGTCACTCATGCGGCCAGCTTAGAGGCGGCGCCAACTCCAGGTGGTGGCGGCTTCCAGCGGCTCCAGCAGGGTCACCTGGCGAGGCAGGGTGTTCAGGCCATTGGGCGGCCCGGTCTGCGGTTCCACGCAGACGGCGGCCTCCTGTTCGTCGTAGACCACCACCCACTCCTCCCGGCTGGCCACGTTCAGTTCCAGCTGCCCGGGCCAGGTGAGGGTGACGTCGACGCCGCCCGGCATCCCGAAGCAGTCGTCCCAGGGGCCGGGGAGCGGGTCGATGCGCTCGCCGGTCGGCAGATGGTCGGCGCCGCGCTCCTCCTGCCAGGCCGGCGTGAAGTCCACGCGCACGTCCTCGCCGCCGAGGTTGCGGTGGAACCACGGGTGCCACCCGATCTGCGCCGGGAACGACGACTCCCACGTCTCCACGGACATCGTCAGCGTCAACGCGTCCGGGGTCAGCGCGATCTGCTGGGTGACGCGGCCGCTGTAGGGCCACGGGTCGACGAGGTCGTAGGTGAGGACCGCCTCGTCGGCACTCACGCGCGCGGTGGTCCACTTCCCGTCCCTGGCGGTGCCGTGGATGGCGTGCGGCGGGGCGTTGAGCGGCAGTTGGTGGACGGTCGCGCCGTCCAGGAAACGGCCGTCCCTGACCCGTCCGCACCACGGCACCATCGGGAAGCAGCCGAACCGCTCCCCCTGCCGCAGCAACTCCGTTCCCGCGACCCGCAGTCCACCGATCCGTCCTCCGTTGCCCGGCTGGACGGTCACCTCCGCGTCACCCGCGGTCAGCGTGATCTCTTCGTCACTCACGCCCCGACCCTACTGGTGCGCCCGCCTCCACCACGCGCGCGTGCGGACGGGAATCGTCAACGGCGTTTGCGCAGCGCCCGGGTGACGACGATGGCCGACGCCAGCGCGAACGCGGCAGCGGGCGCCGCCCACCTCAACGACGAGCCCGGCGCGATGGTCTGCGGCGCGGGCACCGGCGCGTAACGCCCGCGCGGCGGCGCGTGATCGACCTCCTCGGCACTCCGCCCGATCATGGTCCGCCGAGCATGCGCGGCCTCAGCGGGCGGCCCGGCCGGAGAGGCCCCGGGGAGCACGGGCGGCACGGGGGGTACGGGGGGTACGGGGGGCACGGGTTCGTCTGGGGCTACGGGTACTACGGGTTCAACGTCTCCTTCAGGCGCGCCGGGTTCAACGTCCGGCCCGACGTCCCCTTCAGGCGCCCCCACTTCACCGTCCCCCTCGGACACCACGGGGCCTACGGGGTCTACGGGGTCTACGGGGCTCTCCGGTTCCGCAGGTTCCGCCAGCCCCTCCGCGAAGCGGGTCAGCAGGCGGGTGGCCGCTGATCGCACCGCATCCGCCGGGAGTTCCGTGACGCGGCCGTCCGCCGTCGCCGTTCCTTCGAAGGTGACCGTCGCCCCGCCCTCGGCGTCCCGGAGGTGGACCGTGAGGGCGATCCGCACGGCGCCGGTGCCCCGGGCCTCCACGGCGTCGCCCTCCAGGAGGTACGCCCCGTCCAGGCGGGCGCCGACGCGCACCGTCCCGCGATAGGTGACGGAGTGGCCGCCGACGCGGATCTTCAGTCGGCCGGTGACGGGTTCGGCGCCCACGTCCTGCTGGAGTCCGGGAATCGCCCGGGCCACCCGCGCGGGGTCGGCGAGCGCGTCCCGCAGTCGCGCGGCCACCACCGGGACGAACACCTCATGCTCCATGTCGGGCGAGCCTACCCAGGTCACCGGGGACTGCACCCCCGTTGGCCGAAAGTGGGTCAGTCGGTGTAGCGCGGGTGGACCAGGGTCGAAGGGGGCAGGCGGGGCACGCGCGCGTGGGCCGCCGCGCGGGCGTCCGCCGTCAGGGCGCCCGGGGTCAGGGTGCGCGGGCGCGGGGCGTGCGGGTCGAGACCCAGCGTCGGGGGCGTCGTCGCGGCGAGCACGAACCCCCAGTCCCGAGGGGCGCGGGTCGCTTCCGTGCTGCGGTCGGGGCCGCCCGCGAACCCGGAGGCGTGACCGGCGACCCGGTAGGCAACGGTGTGCAGCCCCGCGGCCTTCAGGGTCGCGTCGACCGTCCAGAAGACGCGCGGCCGGCTGGCGAGCGGGCCCGCGTGCACCACCAGTCGGCCGCCGGGGGCGAGGGCGCGGCGGGCGAGGCCGTAGAACTCCTGGGAGTACAGCTTCGTGCTGGCCGTGATCCCCGGGTCGGGCAGGTCGCAGACCAGCACGTCGAACGAGGCCGGCGGCGCCTGGCGCAGCCAGCTGAACGCGTCCTCGGCGCTGACCTCGACGCGCGGGTCGGCGTACGCGTGGCCGTTCAGCCGGGCCAGGGCCGGGTCCTCGCGGGCCAGCCGGACCAGGCCCGCGTCCACGTCGACGACGTCGATCCGCCGCACGCCCGGGTGGCGCAGCACCTCGCGGACGGCGAGCCCGTCGCCGCCGCCGAGGACGAGCACGCGCGCGTGGGGGCCGTTCATCGCGGGGTGGACGAGGGCCTCGTGGTAGCGCAGTTCGTCCCGGCCGCCGACCCGGAGGCGGCCGTCGAGGAAGAGGTCGAGGGGGCGGCCGTGGGTGCCGCCGGTGAGGACGACCTCCTGGACGCCGGTCTGGAGGGCGACCCGGACGTCGTTGCCGTACACGGCGTGGCGGGCGGCGCGCTCGAAGTCGTCGACGAGGACGGCGGCGGAGGCGAGGAGGCCGAGGACGGTGACGTTGGTGAGCAGCAGCAGCCAGCGGGAACGGCGGCTGAGGTCGCGGTGGAAGAGGCCGAGGACGAGGGCGCCGCCGGCCACCGCGTTGACGGTGCCGGTGATGAGGGCGCCGGTGAGCTGGCCGAGCAACGGCAGCAGCAGGAAGGGGAAGGCGAGGCCGCCGACCAGGGCGCCGACGTAGTCCGCGGCGAACAGGTCGGCGACCGCGCCGCCCGCGTCCTGGCGCCGGATGCGCTGGATCAGCTCCATCAGCAACGGCACCTCGGCGCCGATCAGCAACCCGATGGCCAGCGAGAACGCCACCAGCAGCCAGCGCGGGCCGCTCGCCCACAGGCCGCCCCAGCCGCCGGTCCACGCGAAGACGGCGTACAGGGCCATCGCGCTGCACCCGCCGACCAGGGCGAGGGCCGCCTCCAGGGCGCCGAACGCGACGGCGGCCCGCCAGCGCAGCCGTTTCGCGGCGAGGGAGCCGATGCCCATGGCGAAGACCATGACGGACAGGACGACCGAGGCCTGGGTGACGGAGTCGCCGATCAGATAGGAGGCGAGGGCGACCAGCTCCAGTTCGTACACGAGTCCGCAGGCAGCGCAGACGAAGACGCACGCGAGGACCAGGAACCGGCCCGTGCCCGGCCGCACCGGCAGCCGCGCCGGTGCGGGCCAGAAGGGTGAGGGGCCGGGCGGGGCCGGCGCGTGCGGTTCGATCACGACTGCGACGTTACGTCACGACGTTGTCACGCTTCGTCACCCACACGTGTGGAAATATCGGCCAGGCGGCCGTAGAACGTTTGACGAGGCGTCCGGTACTTATCTCGCACCTACGCCCGACGGGCTGAGGGCGCTCGCCGGGCCGAGGATGGTTGCCGGGACGCGGACGCCGACCCGGGTGCGGGTGGCGACGAGTTGGCCGTCCTGCGGGTAGGCGTGCCAGGTCCGCCAGTGCACCTGACCCTCACGACGCTGGGCCAGCAGGGCGGTGAAGGCGTGCGGGCTGCCGGGGAAGACGCCCGCAAGTCCGTTCGGATGGTCGGCGACCAGCGCGAGCAGCTCCTGCGCGCGCCCCGCGAACGCGCCCGGCGTGAGCACCTCGACGCGCGCCGCGAACTCGTATTCCCAGTCGCCGACGCGCTTGGCGACGCCCAGCGGCAGCGGGGTGCTGCTGCCCGGGATGCACGCCACCGTCTCCGAACAGCTGCCCCGGTCCTCCTCCAGGAGCACCTGGTGGGACGCGCCGAGAAGTCTCAACTGAAGCTTGGCACCGGACAGTTCGAGGTCGAGCGTGGCCAGCGCGGGGAGCGGCTCGCCCCCCAGGGCCCAGGCGAGGTCGGCCGCGCGCGTGTCGGTGTAGGCGGTGTTCAGGGTCGTGAGCATGGATCGGCTCCGCTAGCACGCAAAGAAGGGGGAGGTGGGGTCCGGCGGCACCCGGATCGGCGCCGGGAGATCGGCCCGGTCGCCCTCGGTCGGTACGTGGGAGTACGCCGGAGTACGTCGGAGAGGGAGTCCGCAAGACGTCCGATCCGGCCGCTTTGGTGATTTAGAGGGAATCATGAACTGTGGCGCCGCCACAGCGTTTTTACCCAACTTCGTGGGGTTTCCATCCCCCAGAGGGCTGCACAGCTCAACTGTTCAACCAGGCGTGCGCCTTGACGGTAGCGGCGTACGCCGGGGCGCGCGTGCGAAATCCCGCCGGTAAGCGCAACTTCCTTGCGCCCCAACGGGATTCACACGAGCCTCCGGCATATGCGCCCCGGACTGCCGAGCGGGCTGCCGAGCGGGCGCCAAGTCGACTGCGCGTGGCGTCAGTTGCCCCCGCCGCCGCACCCGCCGCCACCGCCGCAGGACGAGCCGCCGCCGCACGACGAGTGACCGCCGCCCCCGCAGGAGTGCCCGCCCGAGTGGTGGCCGCCGCCCGAGGACGAGCCGCCGTCCAGGGACGAGCCGCCCGAGTCCCCGGCCCACCAGCTGGCCCCGCTGCCCCCGCCCACGGCACCGGCGCCCCCGTACCCGTGACGGTGACGGCTCCTGCGGGCCGCGCCGGTGACCGCCCTGACGATCGCCAGCACGAACACGATGCAGATGGCCCCGATCAACAGAAAAGGTCCCATGGCGTCCACGTCCTTCCGAGCCCCCGAAGCGCCCCCCGTGGGTGCCTCGTTCCTTGCGTGCCCAGCAGATGCCCGGTCCTTCGGCGGCCAAAAGCAGAGTTGAGGAACTCCAGAGCTTCGGCACAGGATGACCGGCATGACCTCCAGCACCCGCCCCCTGCTCAACCGCCGCCTCGCCGAGTTCGGGACCACGATCTTCGCGGAGATGTCCGCGCTGGCCGTCCGCACCGGCGCGATCAACCTGGGCCAGGGCTTCCCCGACACCGACGGCCCCGAGGAGATCCGGGAGGCGGCCGTACGGGCGCTGCGCGAGGGCCGGGGCAACCAGTACCCCCCAGGTCCCGGTGTCCCCGAGCTGCGCACCGCGATCGCCGCGCACCAGCAGCGCCGTTACGGCCTCCCCTACGACCCCGACACCGAGGTCCTGGTGACGGCGGGGGCCACCGAGGCGATCGCGGCGGCGCTGCTCGCGCTGGTGGAACCGGGCGACGAGGTGATCGCGTTCGAGCCGTACTACGACTCCTACGCGGCGTGCGTGGCGATGGCGGGCGGCACGCGCGTGCCGGTCACGCTGCGCCCGCACGAGGGGGCGTTCCGGCTGGATCTGGACGAGCTGCGGGCCGCCGTCACCGACCGGACGCGGCTGCTGCTGATCAACACCCCGCACAACCCGACCGGCACCGTCCTCACCCGCGCGGAACTGACCGCCATCGCCGAACTCGCCGTCGAACGCGACCTGTTGGTGGTCACGGACGAGGTGTACGAGCACCTGGTGTTCGACGGCGCCGAACATCTGCCGCTGGCGGGGTTCCCGGGGATGCGGGAGCGGACGGTGACGATCGGGTCGAGCGGGAAGACATTTTCATTCACCGGCTGGAAGGTGGGCTGGGTGACGGCTCCGCCCGCGCTGGTGACGGCGGTGCGGTCGGCCAAGCAGTTCCTGACGTACGTGGCGTCGGGGCCGTTCCAGTACGCGGTGGCCGAGGCGCTCGCGCTGCCCGACGCGTACTTCGACACCTTCCGTGCCGAGATGCGGGCCAAGCGTGATCTGCTCGCGGCCGGTCTCGCGGACGCGGGGTTCGAGGTCTTCGTGCCGGCCGGCACCTACTTCGTCACCACCGACATCCGCCCCCTCGGCGAGAGCGACGGCTTCGCCTTCTGCCGCGCCCTGCCGGAGCGCGCGGGCGTGGTCGCCATCCCGAACGCCGTCTTCTACGACCACCGCGAACAGGGCGCGCCGTTCGTCCGCTTCGCCTTCTGCAAGAAGGTCTCCGTTCTGGAGGAGGCGGTGGCACGGCTCAAGGCGGCGGCGCGCTGAACCGGCCCGCGCGGGGCCGTCGGGAACAGCGTTGCGGCGCGCGGTCGCACCGGGCGGGGTGAATCCGCCCCCGCCGGGCCGGTCAATACCCGTTCCGATCATGTTCGACCGGCAATGTGCCGGTGTGACCCATGCCAGCACCCTCGTTCCCCCGTCCCGCGCGGAGCAGCCGGGCGCCGCCGGACGGGCGCGGCTGCCCCTGGCGGCGGACGCGGTCCGGGCCCTCGGACTGTTCGCCGCCGCCCGGCTGCTCGGCGTCCTCGCGCTGGCCGCCGCGGCCCGGGCGACCGGTCAGCGCCCGCTCGCGCTGCTCGGCCGTTCCTGGGACTCCCAGTGGTACCTGGGCATCGCCGCGCACGGCTACGTCCGCACCCTGGAGTACCCCTCCGGCGCCGTCCACAGCGACCTCGCGTTCTTCCCGCTCTATCCGGCCCTGGTGCGCACGGTGACGGAGGCGGGCCTGGTGGGGGAGGGACCGGCGGGGCTGCTGGTGTCCTGGCTGGCCGCCGCCGTCGCCGCCTGCGGGCTGTTCGCGCTGGGCGACCGGCTGTACGGGCGGGCGGTGGCGACGGCGCTGGTGCTGGTGTGGGGGCTGCTGCCGCACTCGATCGTGCTGTCGATGGCGTACACGGAGCCGGTGCTGACGGCGTTCGCCGCCTGGTCGCTGTACGCCGTGCTCACCGGGCGGTGGGTGTGGGCGGGGTCGCTGGCCGCGCTCGCGGGGCTGTCCCGGCCCAACGGGTTCGCCGTCGCGGCGGCGGTGCTCGCGGCGGCGGCGTGGGAGGCGTGGCGGGCGCGCGGAAAAGTTACCCACAGGCTGTGGACGGGTGCGGCGCTCGCACCGACCGGCTGGGCCGCGTACGTGCTCTGGGTGGGCCGACGCGAGGGCGATCTGCTGGGCGGCTACTTCGCGGTGCAGCGCCTGTGGGGCTCCCGCTTCGACTTCGGCCGCGGCTCCCTGCACGTCGTGCGCCATCTGCTGCTGCGCGGCGACCGTTTCGTGTTCGCGATGACGATGGTGATCGTGGCGGCGGCGGTGCTGCTGTTCGCGCTGCTGATCGCCGACCGCGCGCCGCTCCCGCTGGTCGTCTACAGCGCCGTTCTGCTGCTCATCGCGCTGGGCGGCTCGGGGTTCTTCCAGTGCAAGCCGCGGTTTCTGCTGCCGGCGTTCCCGCTGCTGCTGCCGCTGGCGCGGGCCCTGGTGCGAACGGCCAGAGCCCGGCCCTGGCACGCGACCGTGGTGGTCGGCGCCCTGGCCGGGCTCTCGTTCTGCTACGGGGCGTACCTCGTGGTGCTGGCCCACAAGCCCGTGTAGCGGCGCGCGGGGAGAACTACTCCCCGTCGGGCTTCTCGTCGGTCCCGTCGGTCCCGTCGGTCTCGTCGACCTCCTGCTCCAGGCCGAGCTGCTCGACGAGCCACTTGTCGAACTCGATGGCCGCGCGCACCCAGCTGACCGTGGAGGACACGAAGTGCTCCAGGCTGACGCCGGTGCCGATCAGCATCTGCGCCTCACCGATGAGGCGGACGGTGCCGTCGTCGTGGGTGTGGCTGTAGACCTTCGGCCACAGGGTGCGCCGGTTCCAGTCGTCGATGGCCTCAAGGAGCGCGGGCTTCTCGTCGATCTGGTGGGGCCGGTCGTAGAACGTCCGCACCGAGAAGACCTGCTGCTCGCCCTCGCCGCGGAACATGAAGTACGTGCGGAACTGTTCCCACGGCGCCGCGAGGTCGCCCTCGTCGTCGACGACGTACTTCAGCTCCATCTGGTCGAGGAGCTGCTTCACGAGGTCCTGATCCGGGACTACGGGGCCCGCCGGCCCCTGGGGCGGCTCAGGCTGGCCCCCGAAATTAGGAATCGAGGACGGGTCGATGGTCACCGTGTTTTTCCCTTCATACGGATGCCGTCATCCTCCCCCATCCGGGGAGGTCCGTGGCAAGCCCCACCAACCCTGTCAGCCCTGAGCGGAAGCCCCCGACATTGGGTCCCCGGGTCGCCCCGGGAGCGGAGGGAGACAGGCGGGCGTGGTGCCGGGTACCCCGTCAGCGGCGTTCGCCCCTTGCGGCGGCAGAATCGCCCGCTCAGCCCTCCTCCATCCGCTCCACGAGCTGCCACACACCGGTGGACGGATTGCGGGCATGGCCCTCACCCGTCGGGTCGAGCTGCCGGGCGCGCACCACGGCCTCGGCCCGCCCGTCACGGTAGACGGCGAAGTCGACCCGCGTCTTGTCGTAGCCAGGGACGTGCTTACGCAGCAACGGCAGCAGCTTCTTGTACGTCGGAACGTGTCCCGTCTGCGGCGTGAAGTGGAGCAGCAGCCACAGTTCGAAGCAGGGGTTGGAGATCGCCACCTTGATGCCCGCCCGGCCCGCGTCGATCACGGCCTGGTCGACATCGACGAACTGGTCGACGTCGAAGACGCACCACACCTCGTCGAAGCTGCCCCTGCTGACGTTCCGCTGCTTCTTGGCATAGGCGACGAGCTGGGTCGGTGAACAGGCCTTGCCACGTACGACGACGGAGACGGCGGGGTTGCGGAGGTGCTCACGCAGGCCCTGGAGGTACTGGCGCTCCGTCTCCTTGCTGCCGCAGACGACGAGAACGGTCCGCGCGGACCGGCGGGTCGGTGCCGGGCGCCGACCCGACCCCTCACGCGGAAACGGCCTTGGCATGCGCCCCCCAGTACTCCCTGACCACGTCCTCAAGCGTCGTGTCCGGCAGCACCGGCACCGCGCCGTAGCTGCCCGCGAGGTACCGCCGTTCGAAATTCTCCCCCTTGCGCGGCTTGAAGTCGCTGAGCGGGAACAGCTCGGAGGCCCCGGTCTCCGGCTTCTTCTCCACGAACCAGATCTGATCGCGACGCAGCACTTCCTCCCCCAGCATCGTGCCGAGCAGCGAGGCACTGTGCGTGGTGAAGACCAGCTGGGCGCCGCGCGGGTTCAGCTCCGGATTCTGGAACAGCTTGACCAGCTTGGCGGTGAGGAGCGGGTGAAGGCTGACGTCGACCTCGTCGATCCAGAGCTGCCTCTTCGACCATAGGGCCAACAGCGCCCAGGAGACCAGGTTGAGCCAGGTCTTGGTACCGGCGGACTCGTCCTTGACCGGCAGCAGAAACTCCTCGTCGCCCACCTGATGTGCGAAGTACAGGGACTTCGACGCGGCCGCTTTCACGTCGGCTGGCGCTTCCCGCCACCTCTCCGCGAGCCCCAGCTTCTTGACCAACAGGTCATCCTCGGCACCTCGACGAACGCCATGCACTCCGAGGTCCGCCGCTGCCAGAACCTTGTCGCCACGCGCGATCCCGACCTGCTCGAAGGTCTCATACAGGCTGGTGAGAACCGCACCGTCGTTGGTCAGCCCATGCCGCGTGCGGTCGTCGATGACCGCGCCCATCCCTAGCGTCTCCCAGACCGCACCCAACTGCGCATGCGCCGTCTGTGCGGCAGCGGACAGATACAGGCTGTTCGGTCGCATCACGCGCTCCGCCGCAGCCCGTTCGCCGGTGAGCGAGTTCCCGAACGTCACGTCCATGCCCCGGCGCTCGAAGAGGATGCGCTTGCGGCCCTTGGGATAGACGTACAGCCACTCCTCCTCGATCTCCGTGTCGGAGAGCGCGAAGCCGTACACATGGCGGACCCCGTCGATCAGCACGTCCGCGGCATATGTCGACGGTTCGTTCCTGCTCCCGTGGTCCAGCAGGAACGGCCGGCGCTCGATGGGCGCGCCCGGCAGCCAGCGGGCCTGCGACCCCTCGACCGCACGACAAAAGAAATCGTACGCGTCCAGCACGGTCGACTTCCCGGACGCGTTCGCCCCGTAGATCGCCGCGACGGTCAGGGCCGGTCGGTTGTCCTCGTAGACCGGAACGAGGTTCAGCTCCTGCGGTTCGCGCAGTGAGCCGTGGTTGGCCACTCGGAAGCTCAGCAGCACCTCTTACACCCCGCTTCCAGGCTTTGTGAACAAGTGAACAACGGATTCAAGCTTGGGTTCCATGCTAGTAACGTCCGTCGACAAAGAACAGGCCCGCCACCCACCGGAGTGACGAGCCCATCCCACCTTCGACTACAACGTCTTTCCGGCCGCCTTCCCCACCGACAGCCCCTCCCCCGCCGTATCCACCCGGACCGTGTCGCCGTCCTTCACCTCGCCGGAGAGGATCTCCTTGGCCAGGCGGTCGCCGATGGCGGTCTGGACCAGGCGGCGCAGGGGGCGGGCGCCGTAGGCCGGGTCGTTGCCCTCGCGGGCCAGCCAGGCCAGGGCCTCGTCGGTGATGTCCAGGGTGAGGCGGCGTTCCGCGAGGCGCTTGGCGAGCCGGTCGATCTGGAGGCGGGCGATGCGGGCCAGCTCGTCCGTGGACAGCGCGGAGAAGACGACCAGGTCGTCGAGCCGGTTCAGGAACTCCGGCTTGAAGGACGCCCGGACGACGCTCATGACCTGGGCCTTCTTCTCCTCCGCGTCGGTGAGCGGGTCGACCAGGAACTGGCTGCCCAGGTTGGACGTGAGGATCAGGATGGTGTTGCGGAAGTCGACGGTGCGGCCCTGGCCGTCGGTGAGGCGGCCGTCGTCGAGGACCTGGAGGAGCACGTCGAAGACCTCGGGGTGCGCCTTCTCCACCTCGTCGAGGAGCACCACCGAGTACGGGCGCCTGCGCACCGCCTCCGTGAGCTGGCCGCCCTCCTCGTAGCCGACGTAGCCGGGCGGGGCGCCGACCAGCCGGGCCACGCTGTGCTTCTCGCCGTACTCGGACATGTCGATGCGGACCATGGCCCGCTCGTCGTCGAAGAGGAAGTCGGCGAGCGCCTTGGCCAGTTCGGTCTTGCCGACGCCGGTCGGGCCGAGGAAGAGGAACGAGCCGGTGGGCCGGTCCGGGTCGGCGATACCGGCCCGGGTGCGCCGCACGGCGTCCGCGACGGCCTGCACGGCCTCGCGCTGGCCGATCAGACGGCGCCCCAACTCCTCCTCCATGCGCAGGAGTTTGTGCGTCTCGCCCTCCAGGAGGCGCCCTGCCGGGATGCCGGTCCAGGAGCCGACGACGTCCGCGATGTCGTCGGGCCCGACCTGGTCCTTGACCATGGTGTCCCGCGAGACCTCCTGCTCGGCCTCGCTGGCCTCGGCCAACTCCCTTTCCAGGGTGGGGATCTCGCCGTAGAGCAGCTTGGAGGCGGTGTCGAAGTCGCCGTCGCGCTGGGCCCGTTCGGCCTGGCCGCGCACGTCGTCGAGGCGTTCCTTCAGCGCGCCGACGCGGTTGAGGGACTCCTTCTCCTTCTCCCAGCGGGCGGTCAGGCCCCGCAACTCCTCCTCGCGGTCGGCGAGATCACGGCGCAGCCGCTCCAGACGGTCCCGGGAGGCCGGGTCGGTCTCCTTGCCGATGGCCAGCTCCTCCATCTTCAACCGGTCGACGGAGCGCTGGAGTTCGTCGATCTCGACCGGCGAGGAGTCGATCTCCATGCGGAGCCGGGAGGCCGCCTCGTCGACCAGGTCGATGGCCTTGTCGGGCAGGAAGCGGGAGGTGATGTAACGGTCCGAGAGGGTGGCCGCGGCGACCAGCGCGCTGTCGGCGATCTGGACCTTGTGGTGGGCCTCGTACCGTCCCTTGAGCCCGCGCAGGATCGCGATGGTGTCCTCGACGGTCGGCTCGGCCACCAGCACCTGCTGGAAACGCCGTTCCAGGGCCGGGTCCTTCTCGATGCGCTCGCGGTACTCGTCGAGGGTCGTCGCGCCGACCATGCGCAGCTCACCGCGGGCCAGCATCGGCTTGAGCATGTTGCCGGCGTCCATCGCGGAGTCGCCGCCCGCGCCCGCGCCGACGACGGTGTGGAGTTCGTCGATGAAGGTGATGATCTGGCCGTCGGAGCCCTTGATCTCGGCCAGCACGGTCTTGAGCCGTTCCTCGAACTCGCCGCGGTACTTGGCGCCCGCGACCATCGCCCCGAGGTCGAGGGAGACCAGCCGCTTGTTCTTGAGGGACTCGGGCACGTCCCCCTTGACGATGCGCTGGGCGAGCCCCTCGACGACGGCGGTCTTGCCGACGCCGGGCTCACCGATCAGCACCGGGTTGTTCTTCGTGCGGCGCGACAGCACCTGCACGACCCGGCGGATCTCCTGGTCCCGGCCGATGACCGGGTCGAGCCGGCCCTCGCGCGCGGCGGCCGTGAAGTCGGTGCCGAACTTCTCCAGGGCCTTGTACTGACCCTCCGGATCGGGTGTGGTCACCCGGCGCCCTCCCCTTGCCTTCTGGAAGGCCTCCAGCAGCTTCTTCGCCCCGGCCCCCTGTGCGGAGAGTACGTCCCCGGCGGCGCCGCCCTTCGCGGCGATGCCGATCAGGAGGTGCTCGGTGGAGAGGAACTCGTCGCCCAGCTCCCTGGCCCGCTCGCCCGCGTCCGCGAGCACGGCGAGCAGCTCCCGGTTGGGCTGCGGGGGCGCGACGGTGGACCCGGTCACGCTGGGCAGCCCGGCGAGGATCTGCTCCGCGCCCGCCCGCACGGCCGCCTGGTCGGCGTCGACGGCGGCGAGGAGGTCGGTGACGTTCTCGTTGTCCTGGCCCTGAAGCAGGGCCAGGAGCAGGTGGGCGGGGGTGAGGTCGGGGTTGCCCCCGGTCACGGCACGGCTGCCGGCCGCGTTGATCGCGTCCCGGCTCCGGTTGGTCAGCTCGGCGTCCACGTTCGCGTTCTCCTCCGGCTCTTGCTCCCATTGCTGACTCAGTCAGCGTACACAAAGTTGAGTCTATTCCACTCAAGGATGCGGAGGCCGATTCCCAGAAGGGTGCGAACGGGGGAGCGCGAGGGGAAGCGAGGGGGCGAGGGGAGTGAAGGGGGGTGAAGGGGGGTGAAGGGGGGTGCAGGGGGGGGAGGGGGGGCGAAGGGCGGCGGGCCGAGGGAGGGGGGCGATTCGGCTAGGTTCCGGCCATGGCGATCTCCGCGCTGGACCCCGGCGCTCCCGACCCCGCGTACCTCGACTTCTGGCGCGAACGGCACCTGTGCACCCTGACCACCCCGCGCCGCGACGGCAGCCCGCACGTCGTCCCGGTCGGGGTCACCTACGAACCGGAGGCGCGGCTGGCCCGGGTCATCGCGAGCCGCACGAGCACCAAGGTGCGCAACGTCCTCGCGGCAGGGCCGGGCGGGGCACGGGTGGCCGTGTGCCAGGTGGACGGGCGGCGGTGGGCGACGCTGGAGGGGCTGGCCGTGGTGCGGGAGGAAGCGGAGGCGGTCGCGGAGGCCGAGCGGCGTTACGCCGAGCGCTATCACCGGACGCCGTCGCCGAACCCGTCCCGGGTGGTCATCGAGATCCGCCTCACCCGGGCGATGGGCCACGGCTGAGGCCCACGGAGAGGGGAGCTGTGAATCGTTTTCGGCCACTCACAGGCCGGGAATGATCCGTCCGATACGGTCGGAAATCCGCCCCAAAACACAGCGGCGTCACCGTGTTCAGGTCACGGTGACGCCGCTGCGGGGGGAAGCGCCTGAGCGATCTGTTACGACGGGGGAATCGCGTCAGGCACTGCGGGGGGTGGCTGAGATGGTTCGCGGGGTGGGGGCCTCCGACTCCACCAGCCTGTGGTCTCGTTGATCCAGGTTCACAAAAATCATTCCGTACCGGACGGCACACCGCACCGGCTGCGGCGCCCCCCGGGGCCGTCGCAGGCACCGGTAGGCCCGTACGTCCTCGTCGTCGTCGCGCGTCACGACCACCGGCTCGCCGAAGACGGTCACCATCAACGAGTCACCGGAGTGGGGGATCGCGGTGACCAGGTCGATGAAGTGCCATCCCGAGCGGTAGGCCGTGGCCATCTCGCGACGGAAGGACCGGTCGTCGGGGGGCGTGGTCATGCGTCCGCGCCCGCCGTGGTCGACCACCCGACGTCCGAAGGTCGCTCGGCGGCGACGACGACCCAGCCGACATCTCCCGATCCAGCAGCGGTGACGTCCCAGCCGACGTCGCTGGCGGCGACGTGCTCGTTGTTCGCGGTCGGGCTCACCCAGCCGACGTCGAGAGGACCAGCCGCACCGCCGGCCAGCGCGACTACGAAGGCAGTGGCAAGCACCGAGCGAAGCATTCTCTTTTTCATGGTCGGCTTCGTCCTCACTTGATGGCTTCCTCTCCCCCGTGGAACAAGACGATGGCTCATTCAGGCACGTCAATGCCACAGAAGAGATGCATCATGTTCCTGCACGTTCAGGACCCTGGGGGGTGGAGATTTGCCATCTAAGAGCACAAAACCGACACATCCTCATGACATCACAGCCCTATGCGCCGACGGGGCACGTCTCTACGCGAGCGCTCTCCGTTCGGGCCGGGTGTCCCGCACGGAGATCGGGAACGCTCCCTGCCTGCTGGAGTTCGCGCTGCTCCACCCCGATCCGGACGACGCCGGCTGGCTGCGTCCCGTTCCACCGTCGGTCGTGCTCGCGCAGCAACTACAGCCGCTGGAGCGCGAGATCCAGGACCGACGCCGGGACACCCTGGATCTGGCGGACGCCTTCCAGCCGTTCCTGGACATCAGTGCCCGGAAACCGGCGGCCACACATGCGATCACCGTGCTGGAGGGTATCGACCGCATCCACGCCGCGCTCGACGGGGCGATCGCCGAGGCCCGTACGGAAGTGCTGACCGTCCAGCCCGGGGGGAGCAGACCGGAGCACATCCTCAGTCAGGCGCTCAAACGCAGCAAACCACTGATCGAGCGCGGCATCTCCATGCGCACCCTCTACCAGCACACCGTCCGGCACAGCCAGAGCACCTATGCCTACATGGACCAGATGGCGGGCGCGAAGGTTGAGATCCGCACCCTGGAAGAACTCATCGAGCGGCTCATCATCTGCGACTCGTCGGTGGCGTTCATCCCGGCCCAGGACGACCGCACCATCGCCCTGGAGCTGCGCCACCCCGGCCTCGTCCAGTACTTGACCAAGGTCTTCGAGCAACTCTGGCAGCGGGCCACGCCGTTGCTGGACGAAGTGCCCTACGAATCCACCCCCGAGGGCATCACCGGCGTCCAGCGATCCATCGCCAAGCTGCTCATCGAGGGCCACGTGGACGAGGCGATCGCCCGCCGGCTCGGCATGAACGTCCGCACTTGCCGGGCTCACATCGCCAAGCTGGCGACGGCCCTGGGCAGTGGCAGTCGCGCACAACTGGGCTTTCTCATAGCCCAGTCGGGCATCCTTGAGCGCGAGCACTGAGACGCCGACGATGCGAAGAGAACATGCTGATGACGAACGAGCTGCCCGGGCCGAGTACGCGGGAGCGGAGCGGGCGGAGCCGGTGAGCGCCGAGCATCGCGCCCACGGCGCCGAGGATCTGTGCGCCCCCGGCGTGCTGCTCTACGAGCGCGCGGTGCGGGACGGCCGGGTCCCGGTCGCGGACGCGGCACCCACCCCCTGCCTGGTGGAGTTCGGGCTGCTGCACCCGGTGGTGGAGGATCTCGACTGGCTGGAGCCGGTCAGCCCCGCCATCGCCCTGCACCGGCTGCTGCGGGTCTCCGAGGAGCGGGTCGTGGCGGAACGGCGCCGCGGTGAGCTGCTGGCCGAGACGTTCGAACCGCTGCTGCGGCTCGGCGAGCACCGTGCGGGCGTGACGGACACCCCCGCGCTGCGGGTCCTCAGCGGGGTCGAGCGGATCAACGCGGTCATCAGCCAGACCCTGGCCGAGGCCTCCGGCGAACTCCTCGCCGTCCAGCCCCGCTCCGGTACCCGTATCCCCGCCGAGCGCCTCGCGTCGGCCCTCGACCGCGACCGGGCGCTGCTGGAACGCGGCGGCCGAATCCGCACCCTCTACCAGCACACGCTGCGCCACTCACCGGCGATCCTGGCCCGCTACGAGCAGTTGAACGGCGATGTCGAGGCCCGCACGCTGGACGAGGTGACCGAACGGCTGCTGATCGTCGACCGGGCCGTCGCCTTCGTGCCCGCGAATCCGGAGAACAGCGACTACTCCCTCGCCCTGGAGATCCGCCACCCGGCCCTGGTGTCCCACTTCGCCACCACCTTCGACCGCCTCTGGCGCCTCGCCCTGCCGATGCACCCGGTGGCCGCCCACCACCCGTCGCAGAACGGCGTCACACACCGCCAGCACGCCATAGCGGCACTCCTCATCGAGGGCCACACCGACGCCGTCATCGCCGAACGCCTCGGTATGAACGTCCGTACCGTCCGCGTCCACATCGCCAAGCTCGCCGCGACGCTGGGCAGCGAGAGCCGGGCGCAGCTCGGTTATCTCATCGGGCGGTCGGGGATTCTCGACCAGGAAGACTGACGCAGTCCGCCGGGGCGCGCGGGCCGTCGAGCCCCGCCTGCGCGATGCGCACCCCGAGCTGCGTGCGGCTGGCCGCGCCGAGCGTCTCCGACAGCCGCGCGATGTGCGCCCGGCAGGTCCGCACGCTGATCCCCAGCCGTTCCGCGATGACCGCGTCCTGATGCCCCTCCGCGAGGAGCGCGGCGATGGACTGCTCCCGGTGCGAGATGCCCTCGATGCCGGTGTCGGGCAACGGCACGGTCAACGGCGTCGCCAGCCGCCACAGCCGGTCGAACGTGGTCGCCAGATAGCCCACCAGCGCCGGGTGCCGCAGCTCAAGGGCGAGCGTGCGGTCGGCGTTGGCCGGGATGAAGGCCACCGTGCGGTCGAACAGGATGAGCCGGTCGCTCACCTCGTCGAGGCTCCTGGCCTGCACCGCGTCCCCCATCAGCTCCAGGTAGGTGAGCAGGCCCTGTCCGTGCCGGGCGACGTGGGTGTACAGGTCGCGCATCCGCACGCCCCGCGCGCGCAGCGCGAGCGCCCGGTGCAGGCCCTCGGTGAGTTCGTGCTCGGGGCGGATGCCGCCGGGCTGCACGGTGAGCACCTCGCGGGTGCACGCCTCGGTCGCCGCGTCCATCGCGGCCTGGATGCGGGCGAGCCCGTCCAGGACCCGGATCGCGGCGCCCTCACCGCCCGCGGGCGGCACCGAGGGGCCGAGCCCCGCGTAGCGTTCGAACGCGGCCACCGCGGAGCCCATCCGCCGCTGACTGGCGCTGAACTCGTCGTGCACCCCGCGCAGCAGCCGGGTCATGACCTCCTGCGGGGAGGTCGGCACCAGCCAGTCCATGTCGTCGGGGTCAGGATGCAGCAGCGCCAGATCGAGCAGACACGGCACCGGCTCGGCGTCCCGGCGCGGCACCCGGCCCCGCCGTACGGCCCGGGAGTACACGCGATCGCCGGCCGCGCAGAGTCGGTCGGCACCGTGCGGATGCTTCTCCGTCCCGTGCCCGGCCATCGCCCATTTCACCCCCGGCTTCCGCGTGTTCCGCAGCGCAACTATGCGCGGACACACCCCGCTCCGCAACACGGCTCCGCCCGAGGCGGGCAGCACAATCAGCCATTGTGCAGGGGTTTGTACGGGCCTCCCTCGGCCGACTTGCAACAACCTGACGGTGGTTGGCGCCCGGCCGCGGGCACCCCGCCGCCCGGTTCGGACAACGGCGTGAACGGCGACGACGGCATCCGGCGCCGGGCGGCCGAGGGCTCCCGGGAGGTGGCCCGACGTGGCGTGAACTCGCCGTTGCCCGGGGTCAGTCGAGACCGATGGCCGCGCAGTCCGTCTTGTAGGCGCCGGAGCAGATCTGGGACACCGTGTAGATGCCGTCGGCGACGACCGTGGACTTGATGTTCTTCTTCGTCAGCGCGGTGACGGTGAGCAGCTGGGCCGGGATGTCCTTGGCGGTGGGGCTGTCGACGCTGTCCTGGGTGAGGGCGTCGAACTGGATGTCGTGCCCCTGCACCTTGGCGACGGCCATCTGCGCGGCGGCCTCGGCCTCCTGCGGGTAGGACTTGTAGACGCTCATGTACTGCTCGCCGGTGACGATCCGGCGGACGGCGGGCAGTTCCGCGTCCTGCCCGGTGATCGGCGGGAGTTCGGTGACGCCGGCCTTCTCCAGGGCCTTGACGATGCCTCCGGCCATGCCGTCGTTGGCGGAGTAGACACCGGCGATGCCGTCCTTGCCGAGGGCCTCGATCGCGGTCGTCATGTTGGCCTCGGCGTTGCCCGGCTTCCAGTCCGCGGTGTCGTAGGAGCGGGCGATGGTCACCTTGCCGGACAGCTCGGACAGCGCACCGGCCTTGAACTGCTTGGCGTTGGGGTCGGTCGGCGAGCCGTTCATCATGACGATCTTGGCGGAGGTGTGCGAGCCCTGGCCCAGCGCGTCGAGGAGGGAACGGCCCTGCACCTCGCCGACGAGTTCGTTGTCGAAGGAGACGTACGCGTCGATGGGGCCCTCGGCGAGCCGGTCGTAGGCGATGACCGGGATACCGGCCGCCTTGGCCTTGGTGACCTGGGCGGCGATCGCCTGCGCGTCGACGGCGTCCAGCAGGATGATGTCGACCTTGTCGTCGATCATCCGCTGCATCTGGCTCGCCTGCCGGTCCGCGTCCTGGTCGGCGTTGGCGTAGTCGACCCGGCCCTGGCCGTCGGTGAGCGAGGCGACCTTCTTCTTGATGATGGGGTAGTCGAACTGCTCGTAACGGGTGTTGGCCTTCTCCGGCAGCAGCAGCCCGACCGTGACGTCGTTCCCCTTGCTCGGGCTCGCCGAACTGGCGCTGCTCCCCGACACGTTGAGCGCCCCGCAGGCGGACAGCGAGAGGGTCAGCGTGGACGCGGCCACGGCCATGACGGTACGACGCATGCGGGAGCTCACTTCTGGTGCCTTCGACGCGGTCGCGACTCTGCGACCCAGATGTCTGAAAAGACAACGCGCCCCCGCCCCACCCGTCAAGCAAACTGACTTAACGAGTCCACAACACCACCCACAGCGAACTTATGAAGCCCCCAAGTAACCCCCTCCCAAAGTCCCTTACTTCTTCCCCACACAACAACGCCCCATCAAACGGCCAAGATCACCAAAACCAACGCCAACCCCCTCACCCAGAAAACAACCAATCCCAGCCACCCAAGAAACCCCCCCGAACAACACAAAAGGGCCCGAAGGCTCAAAAGAACCTCCGGACCCAACGCCAGCATGCAGCCGACGGCCCAGCAACGCCCTAAAGGGGCGCGGGGCTGTATTCAATATGCGGCTCCGCCGCGCGAGCGCGACAAGCCACGACGGCGCCGCACCCGACGAACAACCCAGCCCGCCGCAGGCGCAACGGCCCGAGCCGAACAACCCTCAGTCGGAGGACTGTTGCCGCTTGGGCCGCCACACCACCAGCGCGCTGGACTGATGAACCTCCTGGTACGGGACAAGGTCCCGCCGGTACGACGCGTGCACCGCCGCTTCCCGCTGCCGCATCGCCGCAGCCGCCCCATCCACCGTCGACTCAAGCTCAGCAACCCGCTGCTGAAGAGCTATGACCTGATTCTCCAGCTCGATGATCCGCTTGATCCCGGCGAGATTCACCCCGTCGTCCTGCGACAACTGCTGCACCTGCCGCAGCAGTTCGATGTCCCGGGCGGAGTACCGCCGCCCACGCCCCGGCGTCCGGTCGGGAGACACCAGGCCCAGACGGTCGTACTGACGCAAGGTCTGCGGATGCAGTCCGGAGAGCTGGGCCGCCACCGAGATGACGTAGACCGGTGTCTCCTCCGTCAGTTCGTACGGATTGCGTCGACGCCCGTCCATCTCATCAAGCTCCCTTCGCGGCCTGGAACAGCTCGGCCCGCGGGTCCTCACCCTCGGTCGCCTCGCGATACGCCTCCAGCGCGTCACGAGCCTTCCCCGTCAGGCCGGTCGGAACACTCACCTCGACGGTGACCAGGAGGTCGCCCCGGGTGCCGTCCTTGCGGACCGCGCCCTTGCCACGGGCCCGCATGGTGCGGCCGTTGGGCGTGCCCGGCGGCAGCTTCAGCGTCACCGGCGGCCCGCCCAGGGTGGGCACCCTGACCTCGCCGCCGAGCGCCGCTTCCGCGAACGTCACCGGGACGG
This sequence comes from Streptomyces sp. NPDC091279, assembly GCF_044757465.1. Lineage (NCBI taxonomy): Bacteria > Bacillati > Actinomycetota > Actinomycetes > Kitasatosporales > Streptomycetaceae > Streptomyces > Streptomyces sp. NPDC091279. Next base: position 390,706 of record NZ_JBIVVA010000003.1, read on the forward strand.
TCACCGTGAGGTGGTCGTCCCTGCGGCCGAACACCGGGTGCGCGCCGACGTGCACGGTGACGTACAGGTCGCCGCCGGGACCGCCCCGTTCACCCGGCGCGCCCTTGCCGCGCAGCCGGATGCGCTGCCCGTCGGAGACCCCGGCCGGGATGCGGACCTGCATGGTGCGCGAGGACTTGGCCCGGCCGCTGCCCTTGCAGACCTCGCAGGGTTCCTCGGCGATCAGGCCACGGCCCTTGCAGTCCGGGCACGGGTCGGTGAGCGAGAACCCGCCGCCCGAGCCGCGCGCCACCTGTCCGGTGCCGACACACGTCGGGCAGACCCGCGGGTTGCCGTTCTTGTCGCCGGTGCCCGAACAGGCCTTGCAGGCCGCCTGGGAGGACATCCGCAGCGGGACCGTCGCGCCCTCGATCGCCTCGGTGAAGCTGAGGGTGACCTCGGACTCGATGTCCTGACCGCGCCGGGGCTGGGTGCGCTGACCCGTGCCGCCCCGGCCGCCGAACAGGCCGCCGAAGACGTCCCCGAGCCCGCCGCCGAAACCGCCGGCCCCCGCACTGCCGCCCTGGGGGCCGCCTCCGAAGAGGTCACCCAGGTCGAAGTTGAAGTTGCCGCCGTTCGCGCCGCCGGGACCCGCGCGGTAGCCGCCGTTGCCGAAGAGGGTGCGGGCCTCGTCGTACTCCTTGCGCTTCTTGGGGTCGCCGAGGATGTCGTTCGCCTCGGAGATCTCCTTGAAGCGCTCCTCGGCCCGGGCGTTTCCCTTGTTGGCGTCCGGGTGGAACTCGCGGGCGAGCTTCCGGTACGCCTTCTTGATCTCCGCCTCGGTGGCGTCCTTGGGGACGCCGAGGACCTTGTAGTAGTCCTTCTCGATGAAGTCCTTGGTGCTCATCCTCGACGCCCCTCCTTCTTCCGCTCGATGTCGACGTCAGCCCTTCTCAGGGCTGTCGTCCTTGTCGTCCCCGGCCTCGGAACCGTCCTCGGCCTTGCCCGCCTGCGCCCCCGGCTGGGGTTCGGCGACCGCCACCCGCGCGGGGCGGATGGTGCGCTCGCCGTGGCGATACCCCGGCTGGAGGATCGCCACGCAGGTCGTCTCGGTGACGTCCGGCGCGTAGCTGTGCATCAGCGCCTCGTGGATCGTCGGGTCGAAGGGCTCGCCCTCCTTGCCGAACTGCTGGAGTCCCAGCTTCGCCGCGACGGTCTCCAGCGACTCGGCGACGGACTTGAACCCGCCGACCAGCTCGCCGTGTTCCCGGGCGCGGCCGATGTCGTCCAGAACCGGAAGCAGCTCGGTCAGGAGGCTCGCGACGGCGATCTCCTTGACCGTGACACGGTCCCGCTCGACCCGGCGGCGGTAGTTCTGGTACTCGGCCTGGAGGCGCTGGAGGTCCGCCGTGCGCTCACCGAGCGCCGTGCGTACCTGGTCCAGCTGGGCCGTCATACCGGTCAGCTCAGCGTTCGCGTCCCCGGCCGGGGCCGCCCCCTCCGTGGGGGCGGCGGCCGGCTCGGCGTCGTCAGGGGTGGCGCCGGAGGGGACGTCAGGCTTCTCCTCGAAACCCGGGGTCTCCTCCGTCACGCGGCACCACCCTTGGGCTTCTCGTCGTCGACGATCTCGGCGTCCACGACGTCGTCGTCGGCCTTGGGCTGCTCGGCGCCGCCGGCCGCACCGGCCGCGCCCTGGGCCGCCTGGGCGTCCGCGTACATGGCCTGGCCGAGCTTCTGCGAGACCGCGGACACCTTCTCGGTGGCCGTACGGATCTCAGCGGTGTCCTCGCCCTTGAGAGCGTCCTTCAGCTCGACGATCGAGGCCTCGACCTCGGTCTTGATCTCGCCGGGGACCTTGTCCTCGTTGTCCTTGAGGAACTTCTCCGTCTGGTAGACGAGCTGCTCGCCCTGGTTGCGGGTCTCGGCGGCCTCGCGGCGACGGTGGTCCTCGTCCGCGTACTGCTCGGCCTCCTGGCGCATCCGGTCGACCTCGTCCTTCGGCAGCGAGGAGCCGCCGGTGACGGTCATCTTCTGCTCCTTGCCCGTGCCGAGGTCCTTCGCGGTCACGTGCATGATGCCGTTGGCGTCGATGTCGAAGGACACCTCGATCTGCGGGACGCCGCGCGGCGCCGGGGGCAGACCGGTCAGCTCGAACATCCCGAGCTTCTTGTTGTACGCCGCGATCTCGCGCTCGCCCTGGTAGACCTGGATCTGCACCGACGGCTGGTTGTCCTCGGCCGTCGTGAAGATCTCCGAACGCTTCGTCGGGATCGTCGTGTTGCGCTCGATCAGCTTGGTCATGATGCCGCCCTTGGTCTCGATACCGAGGGACAGCGGGGTGACGTCGAGGAGCAGGACGTCCTTGACCTCGCCCTTGAGGACACCGGCCTGGAGCGAGGCGCCGATGGCGACGACCTCGTCCGGGTTGACGCCCTTGTTGGCCTCGCGGCCGCCGGTCAGTTCCTTGACCAGCTCGGCGACGGCCGGCATACGGGTGGAGCCACCGACGAGAACGACGTGGTCGATCTCGCTGAGCGCGATGCCCGCGTCCTTGATGACGTTGTGGAACGGCGTCTTGCAGCGCTCCAGGAGGTCCGCGGTCAGCTGCTGGAACTGGGCGCGGCTGAGCTTCTCGTCGAGGTGCAGGGGGCCCTCGGCGGAGGCGGTGATGTAGGGGAGGTTGATCGAGGTCTCGGTGGACGAGGACAGCTCGATCTTCGCCTTCTCGGCGGCCTCGCGCAGACGCTGGAGCGCCATCTTGTCCTTGGCGAGGTCCACACCGTGGCCGGCCTTGAACTGCTGCACCAGGTAGTCGACGACGCGCTGGTCCCAGTCGTCACCACCGAGGTGGTTGTCGCCGTTGGTGGCCTTCACCTCGACGACGCCGTCGCCGATCTCCAGGAGGGACACGTCGAAGGTGCCGCCACCGAGGTCGAAGACGAGGATCGTCTGGTCGTCCTTGTCGAGGCCGTAGGCGAGCGCCGCCGCCGTCGGTTCGTTGACGATGCGCAGGACGTTGAGGCCGGCGATCTCACCGGCTTCCTTGGTCGCCTGGCGCTCGGAGTCGTTGAAGTACGCCGGGACGGTGATGACCGCGTCGGCCACCTTCTCGCCGAGGTACGCCTCCGCGTCGCGCTTCAGCTTCTGAAGGATGAACGCGCTCATCTGCTGCGGGTTGAAGTGCTTCCCGTCCAGCTCGATCTTCCAGTCCGTGCCCATGTGGCGCTTCACGGAACGGATGGTCCGGTCCACGTTCGTGACCGCCTGGCGCTTGGCGACCTCGCCGACGAGCACCTCGCCGTTCTTGGCGAAGGCGACGACGGACGGCGTGGTCCTGGCGCCCTCGGCGTTGGTGATGACGGTGGGCTCGCCGCCTTCGAGAACGCTGACGACGGAGTTAGTCGTGCCCAGGTCGATGCCGACCGCACGTGCCATGGTGAATTCCTCCAGCTGACTTGAGTGGAACGGACTCAAGTGTGCACGACGTCCGTCGCTCGGTCAACAGAGGTGAGTCAACCCCGCTCAACTCTTATCCGTTCCTTACACGCAACTGCCCTGTGACCTGCGGCGACGCGGCCCGCCGCGCCCCGTAAACAGGAACGCGAAGCAGCCCTCCAACGGCGACGACGACCACCCCCGCCACCCAGAGCCCACCGGACCCGGGCACCCACCCGAGGTGCGCCAGTACCCCGACGAGCACCGCCGCGAACCCGCCGAGCCCGAGCAGCACGGTGACGCCCTGCGGGGTCAGCCCGAGCCTGCGCAGCCGGTGCGCGAGATGGTCGGGGCCGCCGCGCAGCAGGGGCCGGCCGGCCAGCCGCCGTGAGACCAGCACGAGCAGGACGTCGGCGCTGCCGAGCGCGGTGAGCGAGAACAGCACGGCCGCGCTGGAGGCGAGCGAGTGCCCCGCGCGGGTGTGCACGGCGGCCGCCGCCAGCACGAACCCGGTGAACAGCGAGCCGCTCGCGCCGAGCGCCACGCGCGCGGGATGCCAGTTGTGCATCAGGAAGCCGGTCAGCGCGGCGGCCAGCACGCTCAGCAGGACGGCGAGCCCGTCCATCACCTCGGCGGCGGCACAGGCGCCGATCGCGAAGGCGGTGAGCACCCCGACGGTCCCGGCGAGTCCGTCGGCGTGGTCGAGCGCCCGGAAGGAGACGGTCACGAAGACGATCCACCCGACGGCCAGCGCCCCGCCGGCCCACCCGGTCTCCGCGTACGGCACCACACAGGCCGCCGCCACCGCCGTTCCGGCGATCAGCAGCCGGGCCTTGACGCGGCGGAGGTCGGCGATGAGCCCCAGCGCGGCGACGGCGGCGCCCGCGACCAGCAGCCGGGCGATCCCGTCGCCGAGGGGCGCCGTCCCGGTCCACTCCCCGGCGCCCGCCACGAGGCAGGCGGCGAGCACGACGGCGGTCCCGCCGGCCAGCGGCACCGGGCGCTGTCGCCTGCGGTCGAGCAGGCCCAGCCGACGGGCGGGCAGCCGGAGCAGAGCGGTGAGGACGGCGGCGAGGAACAGGGCGGTGGTGGCGGCGACGATCCCGTAGAGCACGGATCTAAATTAGGCGCGATTGGGGTAATTGGGGGTGAATAACACGTTTAACACGTTCAGATCTTTTCGGATCTTCGACAGCTCCGGACGCCGTTAAGGCCGACTTCCGGAACAAACCCCGACCCGTCCCCGAGCCGCCCCCGACTGCTCCCTCACCCCTCCCCCGGACTTGCCCCTGATCCGTCACTTAAGGCAACCCTCAGCGACTCAGATCACCCCGCACCCCGCTACAGTGCGACCCGGTATGGGGGTACTCTCGGATCGACCGCATAAGTTACCGCTTAGTAACGACCCCCTCGCAGGCCCGAGGAGCCCCCATGCAACTCGCCGCGATCATCGTGTCGCTGGTTCTGACCGTGGTCGGCGTCGCGCTGCTCGCACGCGCCATCGGCCAGTTCGTCCGGTACTTCAAACTCGGCCAGCCGGTCCCCGCCGGCAGCCGGACCGACAACCCCTACCAGCGCAGTGTGACGCTGGTGAAGGAGTTCCTCGGCCACACCCGGATGAACCGCTGGGGGATCGTGGGATTCGCCCACTGGTTCGTCGCGGTCGGTTTCCTCACGCTGCCGCCGACCCTCGCGCAGGCGTTCGGGCAGCTCTTCCGGGCCGACTGGGTGCTGCCGGTCATCGGCGACTTCCCGCCGTTCGAGATGTACACCGAGTTCATCGGCGTGATGACGGTGCTCGGCATCGCCGTTCTCATCGTGATCCGGCTGCTGAGCCTGCCGTCGCGGCCCGGCCGCAAGTCCCGTTTCGCGGGCTCGAAGTCGGGCCAGGCGTACTTCGTCGAGTACGTCATCCTCACCATCGGCCTCGCCATCTACGTGCTGCGCGGCCTGGAGGGCGCGATCCACCACGTCGACGGCTACGAGGCGTCGTACTTCGCGTCGTACCCGCTGGTCCTGGCGTTCAAGGGGCTCGGCACCGGCACGTTGCAGAACCTGATCTACCTCACCGCGATGATCAAGATCGGCACGTCGTTCGTGTGGATGATCGTGGTCTCGCTGAACACCAACATGGGTGTCGCCTGGCACCGTTTCCTCGGCTTCCCGAACATCTGGTTCAAGCGCGAGGCGGACGGCGGCACGGCCCTGGGCGCGCTCCAGCCGATGACCTCGGGCGGCCAGCCCATCGACTTCACCGACCCGGGCGACGACGACGTCTTCGGCGTCTCGCAGGTCGAACAGTTCTCCTGGAAGGGCCTGCTGGACTTCTCGACCTGCACCGAGTGCGGTCGCTGCCAGTCGCAGTGCCCGGCCTGGAACACCGGCAAGCCGCTCTCCCCGAAGCTCCTCATCATGTCGCTGCGCGACCACGCGCACGCGAAGGCGCCGTACCTGCTCGCGGGTGGCGGCAAGACGATGGAGGGCGAGGAGAAGGCGTCCGAGGAGCAGCTGAAGGACGTTCCGGCGGCGGCGCTCGCCGAGGCCGAACGCCCGCTGATCGGCACCGCCGAGGAGAACGGCGTCATCGACCCGGACGTCCTGTGGTCCTGCACCACCTGCGGTGCCTGCGTCGAGCAGTGCCCGGTGGACATCGAGCACATCGACCACATCGTCGACATGCGCCGCTACCAGGTGATGATCGAGAGCGCGTTCCCCTCCGAGGCCGGGACCATGCTCAAGAACCTGGAGAAGAAGGGCAACCCCTGGGGTCTCGCCAAGAAGCAGCGGCTGGCGTGGACCAAGGAGGTCGACTTCGAGATCCCGGTCGTCGGCCAGGACATCGAGGACCTCACCGAGGTCGAGTACCTGTACTGGGTCGGCTGCGCGGGCGCCCTGGAGGACCGCGCGAAGAAGACCACGAAGGCCTTCGCCGAGCTGCTGCACATCGCGGGCGTGAAGTTCGCGATCATGGGCGGCGACGAGAAGTGCACGGGCGACTCCGCCCGCCGCCTGGGCAACGAACCCCTGTTCCAGGAACTGGGCATGGAGAACGTCATGGCCCTGAACACGGCGTTCGGCGAAGAGTTGGACGACGACGGCAAGGTCGTCCCCGAGTCCGCGAAGCCCCGGTCGGCGAAGAAAATCGTCGCGACCTGCCCGCACTGCCTGAACACGATCGGCAACGAGTATCCGCAGCTCGGCGGCGACTACGAGGTCATCCACCACACGCAGCTGCTCCAACACCTCGTCGACGAGGGCAAGTTGATCCCGGTGACGCCGGTCGAGGGTCTGATCACCTACCACGACCCGTGCTACCTGGGCCGCCACAACAAGATCTACACGCCGCCGCGCGAGATCATCGCCAGCGTCCCCGGGCTGCGCAACGAGGAGATGCACCGCCACAAGGAACGCGGCTTCTGCTGCGGCGCGGGCGGCGCGCGGATGTGGATGGAGGAGCGGATCGGCAAGCGCATCAACAACGAGCGCGTCGACGAGGCCCTCTCCCTGAACCCGGACATCGTCTCCACGGCCTGCCCGTTCTGCCTGGTCATGCTGACCGACTCGGTCAACGGCAAGAAGAACGACGGCAAGGCCAAGGAGTCCATCCAGGTCGTCGACGTCTCCCAACTCCTCCTGGAATCCGTCAAAACCCCCCTGGACCCGACGGACGAACACGACGAGGAAACGGCCCCGGAACCAGAGCCGGCGAAGTAACACCGCCCCGGCTCCCCGAGCGAACCGAACGCCCCCTGCCCCGACTCCGGTCGGGGCAGGGGGCGTTGGGGTTCTCGGGGGCCGACGGAGCGACTCAGGGCGACGGCGGCGCGTCGGTCGGCGCCGGTGCGGTGCCGTTCTCCGCTGTGTAACGGGCGCTGCGCAGATGCCAGTTCAAGGAGGCGCGGACTTTTGCGCCCAGCCTGGCGGCGAGTTGCTGGGCCTGGGTGAGGGCCTCCGCGTCGAGGCCCAACCTGCTGACGGTGTACGGGAGATCGGCGTAGGCGTACAGGAACTGCCGCAGCCGTTCGCTGACCATCGCGTTGGCCTGGTCCGCGCATTCCCGCCAGGTGCCGCCGAGTTGGCCGCGGGCGAGGACGAGGAGGTTGGTGCGTTCGCCGTCGCGGAGGTCCTTCGGCAGCGAGATGATGTCGTTCGTCCAGGCCATGGCGTCGGAGGCGGCGGCCGTCAGGTCGTGCCAGGTGCGCTCGGCGTAGAACCGCTCGGTCAGCCGCACGCCCTCCACCAGGTCGATCAGGTCGAAGAAGACGTAGCCGCCGTAGGAGAAGCGGCGCCGGGTGATGTAGTCGGCCAGCGTGGGCGCCGGGAGGATGCCGTTGCGGACGGCCGCCTGCCAGCGGTAGGCGGCGAGACACGCGTGGTGGTGGTCCGCGAACCGGTGCTGCCAGTCGGCGGACATCCGCTCGGCCGTGCGCGGCCACAGGTCGTCGGCCACCGCGCTGAACAGCGGCCCGTGCCGCGCGCCGTCCGGCACCGCGCGCCCCTGGAACACCGCCGTCAGGTCCGCCACCAGCGCCGCGCTCCGGCGCGACCACTCCGGCGCGCTCTCCCCGCGCGGCCCGCCGTCGAGGTCGTCGGCCACCACCAGGGACCACACGTACCAGCGGGCCAGGATGTCCATCTCCGCCCGCCCCGCACGGTCGTAGCAGCCGGTGCCCGCCGACACGACCCGCGACGCGGTCACCCGCCGCCATCCCGCCTCGTCCACGAGCCCGCGCTCCCGTGCCCACGCGCAGGCCGCCGCCTCGATCTCGGCGGCCTCGGGATGCCCGGCCTGCTCGGGAAACGGCAGGTAGAACTCCGGCAGTTCACGTGAGCCCAGCTCCAAGACGCCTCATTTCAACGGCACTTACACAGAGTGTCCAGAATGTAGCTTACGGGAGCGGGAGTTGGGGCGGGCGGGCGAGAGGAGCTGGGGGTGCCATCAATTCGACCTGAAATTCGGCGAGTTGAGGCCACGTACATCAGGGCGAGGTCGTTGCCGAGGGTGCGGGCAAGGTGAACGGCGCGCGGGCGGGGCGGGTCCGTGGGGAGCCCGGTCACCGCCGGGACGTTGCTCAGCGCCGCCGCCATCGTCGGCGCGGTGGGCTCCGTCGCCCTGCGCTACGAGCTGTCCGCCCCGGCCCGCGCCACCCTGCCGGTCCCCGGCGGCTCCGGGCTGCGGATCTTCCCGGGCCGGATCGGCGGGCTGTCCACCGCGGGCGCGGTCACCGTCGAGCCGGGGAGGAGGAGGGGCTTGGTGGCGAGCAAGCCCACGCTCACCTTCTCGACGTCCCAGTTCCTGGCCCGGTAGCCCGGTAGCCCGGAGCACCCGTAACACCTGTGGACTCCGCAGTACCCGTAATACCCGTAATACCTGTGGCCTCCGTAGAACCTCTGGCACCAGTGGTCCCCGTGATACCCGTAGAACCCCTAAAACACCCTGATCGGACCCCTAGGGGATGTCACAGGTCGGCAGCAAAGGCGGGCCCGGAAGGGCGGGCCCGGCACGGGACGGGGCGGGAGCAGGTACGTTCGACGGGTGGCTGGATTCAGGATCGGACGGGGCGGCCGGGACAACGGCACTCCGCATACGCGACCGCAGAACCCTCCGTACGGACAACAGGCGCCGCAGGGACCGTCATACGGCTATCCCCCGGCGCCACAGCCGTACCCCGGACCTCAGCAATACCAGGGACAGCAGCAGTACCAGGGGCAGCAGCAGTTCGGCAACGGCGGTCACGCCGGCCAGGGCGGCGGCGAACCCGAGTACTTCGGCGACGGCGGCTACCCGCCGCAGCGCGGCCAGGACCCGTACGCGGCGAACAACCCGGGCAGCACCCAGGCCTTCTCCGTGGACGAGGCCGCCTACCAGCAGGACTACCGCCAGAGCGGTACGTACCAGGCGGGCGGCGCGGCTCCGGCGGGCCCGACCGGCCCGCGCCTGCACTGGAAGGAACTGCTGAAGGGCATCTTCACCGCCCCGGCGCCGACCTTCCTGCGGATGCGGGACTACGCGATGTGGGGCCCGGCCCTGATCGTGACGTTCCTCTACGGTCTGCTCGCCGTGTTCGGCTTCGACGGCGCCCGCGCCGACGCCATCAACGCGACGCTCGCCAACGCGGTGCCGATCGTGCTGATCACGGCGGTCGCGATGGTGCTGTCGTCGTTCGTGCTGGGCGTGGTGACCCACACCCTGGCCCGCCAACTGGGCGGCGACGGCGCCTGGCAGCCGACGGTCGGGCTCTCCATGCTGATCATGTCCCTCACGGACGCGCCGCGTCTGGTCGTCGCCATGTTCTTCGGCGGAGACGCGAGCTTCGTGCAGCTGCTCGGCTGGGCGACCTGGGTGGCGGCGGGGGCGTTGCTGACGGTGATGGTCAGCCGTTCCCACGATCTCCCGTGGCCGAAGGCCCTGGGCGCGTCCGCGATCCAGCTGATCGCTCTGCTGTCGATCGTGAAGCTGGGCACGTTCTAAGGGGGTCGCCCTCTGCGGACCGACCCTTGAGGACTGGCTCTTGAGGGCTGGCTCTTGAGGGCTCGCTCTTGAGGGCTCGCTCTTGAGGAGTAGGGGACGGTTCAGGCGTCGAGAACCTGGCCGTCCCGGCGCACGACCGGCGGCAGCACGGACCACGGGAAGTTGATCCAGTCGTCGGTGCGCTTCCAGACGTACTCGCACTTCACGAGCGACTGCGACTTCTCGTAGACGACGGCGGAACGGACCTCGGCGACGGTGTCGAGGCAGAAGTCCCGCACCAGCTTGAGCGTCTTGCCGGTGTCGGCGACGTCGTCGGTGATCAGGACCTTCTTGTCGGAGAAGTCGATCACGTTCGGGACGGGCGCGAGCATGACCGGCATCTCCAGGGTCGTGCCGACGCCGGTGTAGAACTCCACGTTCACCAGGTGGATGTTCTTGCAGTCGAGGGCGTAGGCGAGCCCGCCGGCCACGAAGACGCCACCGCGGGCGATGGAGAGCACGACGTCCGGCTCGTATCCGTCGTCGGCGATGACCTGCGCCAGCTCGCGCACGGCGTCCCCGAACCGCTCGTAGGTCAGATTCTCTCGAACAGGTGCGTCATTCACGGGCCCAGAATACGCAAGAGGCGCGGAGCCCCCAGGGGGACCCCGCGCTCTCCACGACTCCGCCCGACGCCTGCCTGTCGCCGGGGAGCGGGTACCTAGGGCTGCCCCCTAGTACCGCTGACTTAATACTGCCGCCTCAGCACTGCTGCCTCAGCACTGCTGCCGCTCAAGACTGACCGGCACCACACTGCGGAGCCGGGCACACCGTGGACACCGGACGAGTCGTCCGGGGCCGAGCCGCTCGGCCTGCTGCAACGGGAACGAAGCGGTGTTGAACACGTGCCCATCGGCACATCGGACGACGGTGCGATCCATCAAGTCCCAGAGTCCCTTTCCCAAGAGCCACGCCGGGGTGTCGGTTCCCCGACGGAAAATGCCACATTACGGGATCAAAGGAGCGCCCTCCAGGCGGCACTCCGGCCTCGCCCGGCTCCCTCTCCCGCCCCTCACGCTACGCCCCAACTCCGGTCGCCCGCACGCGCGTCCACGCCTTGCGCGCACCCTGCGAGGCCGCGCTTCAGCGCCGGGACTCCGCGATGGGGTAGAGTGACGACGCGTTCCGACGCTCGCCCCAGGCGGCGTCCCGCGCGGGTGTAGTTTAGTGGTAGAACATCAGCTTCCCAAGCTGAGAGTGCGAGTTCGATTCTCGTCACCCGCTCCACAGCAAAGGCCCAGGTCGTCGACCTGGGTTTTTTTGTTGTGTCTGCTTCTTCGGGCTTCGTGTGCCGGATTCGGGGCGAGAACGTTGATCGTCGGCCGTGTGGCGGGGGTGTTCCGCTTTCGGGGGCTGTCAGGTGTGGCTCGGGATCACGCAGTTCTTCGGCTGTTCGTGGCCGGTGGGCCAGCCGAGGCCGACGAACCTCAACTTGCCCAGGCCCTTTTGGCCCGGCTCCAGTTCGACGACTGCGACCGGCTTGTCGTACGGGTTCCCGCCGCTGGTCAGGCAGATCAGGCCGCTGGTGCCCCGCACCCGGTGGCGGGACTGGAGTTGGGGCCATTCCCGGCCGACGTCCGCCAGGCTCGGCACCTTCTCGGCGCCGCCGCTCTGCACCTGGTGCAGCGCGGTGCCGATGGTGACCAGGCCGTCGTGCACGAGCATCGTCCGGGAGTCCAGCAGGTTCGGGGTGGAGCCGAGGTCGATCCCCTTGTCGTGCGTGGCCTTGATCAGTTTGTTCAGGCTGTCCAGGGCCGCCTTGGGCTCGGTGAGGTACTGGGGAAGCTCGGCCTCGGTGGGCGCGCGGTCGTGGGTCGCGTCCCACTTCTCGCGCCAGGTGGCGAGTTCGGTGCTCCAGGCGGCGGGGTGCCCGGGAGCGGCGTACTGCACCGTCACCTTCGGCTGCCCGCCCGCGCCGCCGCGCAGTTGCGCCCAGTCCTTCGCGGACATGTCCTCCAGCAGGGAGGCGGCGTCGGAGCCGCTGATGATGGTGTAGTGCCGGTTCTCGCAGCCCATCTCGGCCAGCTTGAGCGCGAAGATCCGCAGGTGCAGCGTGCGGCCCGCGAAGTAGACGGTGTCGGCCTCGGAGTCGCAGATGTTGTTGGCGATCTGGGTGAACTGGTTGCCGGTCGAACCCGCCGTGTCGATCCCCGGGGACGCGAAGGGCATCGCGGCGGGACCGGCAGGACCCTTCTCCTTGATCCCGGAGAACGCCTTCGCCAGCGACTCGTCGTAGCTGTCCGGACGCGTGTCGTAGACGAGGACCGTCCTGCGATTCTCCCGGCCCCGTTCGCCGTTGAAGTCGGCCAGCGCTTGGGCCGCTTCGTAGTTGGTGGGGATGATCCTGGCCAGGCCGGGGTAGCGGAGTTTCGTCAGCCCGTCCGTCCCGTCGTCGTTCGCGATCTGGTCCCCGGTGATCCGGGAGGCGAGGACGGGGACCTGGTGCGCCGTCAAGCGCTCGACGGCCTCTCGCGTGGCATCGAGGCTGAGGTTGAAGCCGGTGACGGCGCGCAGGCGGTCCTCGGACGAGTCGGCCATGCGCAGCAAGGTGTCCACGACCGTGGACTGGTGGCCGTAGTCGCGTCCGGGGTTGGCCAGCACCAGGCGGATCTTCGGCGGCTCCCCCTCACCCTCGTTGGCCTCCAACTGCCCCAGATACGCGCCTTGCAGGTCGCTGCGCATCTGCCGGCGCAGTGCCGGACTGCCCGACTGGAGCGGCAGCATCATCGCCACCGTCACCTGGGGCTGCCCCGCGATCGCCTTGTTCTCCCGCGCGATGGCCCGGGCCACGTCGCGGATCTCCGGGGTGTCGAAGTCGTAGCCGTCACCGCTGACGCCGACGCACTCGTCGTCGATCCGCTCGACCCCCTGGTGGCAGGTGTCGGGCCGGTTCAGCCAGTAGCAGATGGCCAAGCCCAGGGCTATCACCCCCAGCACGCCCAGCACGATGTAGAGGATCTTCTTCCATCTGGGCATCCCCGTCAGCTCCCTTGGCCGAATCGATCGGTGCAGGCACAGCGCAGCAACGGCCTTTCGTTCCCGGCCAGTTCACGCCATTGGGTGGCCGTCCTGCCGAGTTGACCGGCGCCTTCGACGTCCATCCGCGACAGATCCTTGAGCAGCTCGGCCAGCGTGTCGGCCGTCTCCTTCCCGGTCGGTCTGGTCCGTTCCTCGCACAGCCACACCGCGTGCAGCAGCTGGTCGACCGTGCGGCGCAGCGCCGGTCCTGCCACCGTCACCTCGCCCGTGGCACGGTCCCGTCGGGTGTCCGCCCCGCCCGGATACGGCGCCTGGGCGATCTCCAGCAGTTCCGCGCACCATTCCTGCGGGCGTCCCGGCAGCGTGGCGGTCAGGTGGCGCACCACGTCGTCCACGCCCCCGGAGACCAGGTGGTGGTTCATCCGGTGCGCCAGGACCGAGTGGAACGCCCCGTCGTGCGGGCCGTCCTCGTCCGCCGGACGCCCGGCGTAGTGGTCCCGCAGCAGGTGGTGGTCGGCGTACCAGGCGGCGCCGTCGGGGAGCAGTCCGTACAGCCGGTGCACGAGTTGCTGGCGCAGCCCGAAGTCCCCGATGAAGTGCCGTCCGCAGCCGGGCCACCCGGTGTCGGTGAGCAGTTGGGAGACCTCGTGGGCCGCCAGGCGGTGCACACGGCCCGCCTGATGATGACGGAGCAGGACGTCCGCGCACTCCTCGTCGTGGGCCACCGACAGATGGGTGAGCAGGTCGAGCCAGCGGCCGTGGTGCTGGGGCGCCAGTTCCACCGGCATTTGGTCCAGGATCAGTTCCCGCAGCAGGGCGTCCCCCACCGTGCGCGGGCCGGTGTCGCCGTCCGGGCCGGGCAGCGTGGCGTCCAGAATGTCCCGGTCGTTGGCGTCCGTCGGCATCCGGAACGAGGTGGCGGCGGCGGCCAGCCGGGTCACCGTGTGCGGCCGTCCGCCGCTCAGCCTCACCACGGCGACGTCGATACGGCGACGGTTCGCGCTGTCCTCCGGTTCCGGGCGGTGCTGTCGGTGCGCGGTCTGCCCGTGCATCTGGTCGGTGGTGAGCAGGGGCATGCTCAGGAGGAGCACCCCGTCGGTCAGCGGCGCCGGGCCCCTGCTCGGGGCCGGTCTCCGGGACCACTCGGGCAGTACGTCGCCGACGGGCCGGAACACCGCCGGGAGCCCCACCTCCTGCGGCGCCAGCCCCTCGTACAGGAAGGCTCCGCCGTCCGCCCTGCGCGCCGTGCCCACGATCACCACGCGGTCGCGCCGGCCGCCCCGGCGGTCGTCGAGCACGGCACGCAGCAGTTGCTCCCCCAGCGGTGACTCGGCGCGGTCCAGCAGCAGTCCCGGGCGGCCGACGCGGCGCAGCCAGGCCGCCGTCCCCGCGTACCCCGCCTCAAGGTCCTCCCGGAGCGCCCGGAAGAGGAAGTTCTCCGCCTCCTTCCGTCGCTCGCCGCCCGCCTGGAAGTCGGCGGCGAGGTTGAGGAGCCCATGCTGGGGGTTACCGGCCGCGTGGGGATAGGCGCCGTAGATCCGCGCGAGTTCCGTCCGGCCCCGTGGCGCCAGACGCGCGAACAGGTCGTCGAGCAACGCGTTGGCCACGGTGGCCGCATACGGGTCGAGCACCTGCCCGGCAAAGGTCGCCAGCAGGTTGCGGCCGGCTCCGAGCAGTACGCCTCTCCAGAAGTCGCCCGTTCCCAGACCGGCGATTCCGTGCCGCTGCGGCAGCTCCTCGTACCGGTCGATCTCCGTGGTGACGTCGGCGGGCGTGGCGGGAGTGCCGGGAGTGAGGCTCTTGACGCCGGTCGCGAGGACCGCCAGGCCCGTGAAGAGCCGGGGGAAGACGAACGACCCTCCTGTCCCCTGCCAGGTGCGCAGCCGCCGGGCGACCTCGACCAGTGCCTCGGTCGTGGCCGAACGTGCGCTGGTCTGCGGCCCCACCCGGCCCTCGTACACCGGCGAGGCGCAGTCCAGCAGGATCACCGGCACCTTGGGGGCGAAACGGTCCCGCACCACACACAGCAGTCGGCCCTTGCCCATGCCCGGGCCGCCGGTGAGCAGCACCACGGGAAGGTCGGGGCCGTACAGCGCCTCGCGGCCGTGACCCGAGGGTGACCGCCCGAGCAGGCGCGCGAAGAAACCGACCTCGTCAAGGAGCTTTTCGAACCCCAGATCCTCACTCACGGGTGACTCCTCGCCCTGGAACGGGTGATCGGCACAGCGCAGGAGGATTAGTGAACATGACATCTTCTGCTGGGACAACGGCCGTTGCGTGGAAGAAGGTTGGGGATCGTGCGCATTGTGGAGGCGCGCCGCATCCGCACCCTCCCGGCGCCTCCGCAGCCGAGCGCCCCGCCGACGGCACCAGGTGGTGCCGCGCCTGACGCAGCCTCGTGCCGGGGCGGGTCCGTGGAGCCTTTCGGCAGGAGAGCGTGCCCTCGTGGGTGGGGCACCCTTGCCGGTCCCCGGTGTCGCGGAATTCGTTGATTCAGGTCTCGCACCATTAATGCATGCGACGCATGAACGTCATTCATGTGCGCGTCGAATTAATTGGACAGTGTAGCTATTTGCCAAGGCTTTACTGGGGTGGGTAGGTTTTGGAGTGGCTGGTGGGGGTGGCCGTTGGGTTGTGGTTTCTGGGGTGCAGGGGATTTGTGCCTGCCTTTTCTTTTCGGTGTTTGGATGGAGAATTCATATGGGCGAATCCAGCCCTGTCACGTACAAGCCGTACAACCGCTCGTCGATCAAGCGGGCTCCGCAGTGGGAACTCATGCCGGCCGACCTCCGTGAGGCGGTCGACGTGGTGACGCACGTTCTGCCGTTCCGGACCAATCAGTTTGTGCTCGATGAACTGATCGACTGGGATCGGATACCCGACGATCCGATATTCAGGCTCAACTTCCCGCACCGCGACATGCTGGACCCGGAGGATTACGTCACGCTGCGGGATCTGCTGCGGGACGGGGACAAGAAGCTGCTGGCCAAGCAGGTGCAGGTGGTGCGGGGGCGGATGAATCCGCACCCGGCGGGGCAGTTGACGCACAATGTGCCGCAGCTGGACGGGGAGGTGGTTCCCGGTATTCAGCACAAGTACGGGGAGACCGTGCTCTTCTTCCCCAGCGCCGGGCAGACCTGTCACGCCTATTGCACGTTCTGCTTCCGCTGGCCGCAGTTCGTCGGCGAGGACGATCTGCACTTCGCGGCGCGGGACGCCGAGGGGCTCACCGCCTATCTGAAGCAGCACCCCGAGGTCACCGACGTTCTGATCACCGGCGGCGACCCGCTGATCATGCGGACGGCCACCCTGGCGCGGTACCTCGAACCGCTGCTGGCGCCCGAACTCGCCCACGTCCAGAACATCCGCATCGGCACCAAGGCGGTCGGGTACTGGCCGCGCCGTTTCGTCAGCGACGTGGACGCCGATGAGCTGCTGCGCCTCTTCGAGCGCGTCGTCGGCGCCGGGAAGCACCTGGCTCTGATGGGCCACTACAACCACCCGGCCGAGCTGCGCCCCGCCATCGCGCAGCAGGCGTTGCGGCGGATCACCGGGACCGGTGCCGTCGTTCGGATGCAGTCCCCGGTGCTGCGGCACATCAACGACGACCCCGAGGCGTGGCGGGAGTTGTGGACGCAGGGCGTGAAGCTGGGCGCCGTTCCGTACTACATGTTCGTCGAACGGGACACCGGTGCCCGGTCCTACTTCGAGCTGCCGTTGGCGGAGGCGTACGAGATCTTCCGTACCGCCTACGGGTCGGTGTCCGGGCTCTCGCGCACCGTGCGGGGGCCGTCGATGAGCGCGTTCCCTGGCAAGGTGCTCATCGACGGGGTGCCGACGATCCGGGGCGAGAAGGTGTTCGCCCTCCAGTTCCTCCAGGCGCGTCAGGGTGATCTGGTCCGGCGGCCCTTCTACGCGAAGTTCGACCCGGAGGCGACCTGGTTCGACCAGTTGGTGCCGGCGTTCGGGGAGCCGAAGTTCTTCTTCGAGGACGAGGCGGACGGCGGCGGTTCCTTCCTCGGCAGGCCGCTCGACCTCGTGGGGGCGTGAGGCGCATGGCCGAGGACACGCAGCCGACGTACGAGGTCCTGGCGCTCCGGTTCGGCACCCATGCCGGGCGGCCCGCGCGCGACAACTTCCTTGTGGACGAAGGGCAGTTCACGCCGGGCAGCGAGATGCCCATGGACTTCTACCTCTGGGTGGTCCGCAACGAGCGGCACTTCCTGCTGGTGGACACCGGGTTCCCCGAGGAGATGGCGGTGCGCCGGGGCCGGACCCTGTTCCGGGACCCCGTCGACGCGTTGGCCGATCTCGGCATCGCCGCCGAGGACGTCGCGGACGTCGTGATCACGCACATGCACTACGACCACGCGGGCAACGTGGACCGTTTCCCGCGGGCCCGGATTCATATGCAGGAGGAGGAACTCCGGTTCTGCACGGGGCCGTCGATGCGTCACCACGTGGTGCGCAAGCCGTTCGAACCCGTCAACGTGCGGTCCGCCGTGCAGAGTCTGTACGACGGCCAACTCGTGCTGCACCAGGGTGAGTTCGAGATCCTGCCCGGCGTGACCGTGCACCCCGTGCCGGGCCACACCCCCGGCACCCAGGTGGTCCGGGTGCCCACCGCGCGCGGCTGGGTCGTGCTGGCCGGTGACACCACCCATCTGTGGGCCAACATCCGGCTGCGCAGCCCGTTCCCCATCCTCGACCAGCTCACGCCGATGCTCAACGGCTACGACACGCTGGAGGCGTTGGCCGACGGCGACGACCACATCATCCCCGGCCACGACCCGCAGGTCGCCCGGCGCTTCCCCCGGCTCGCCGGGACCGACGACTGGGTCTGCCTCCATGAGGACGCCCTCGACGCCTCGGAACGGGAAAGCGCCGCCAAGGTCGGACACGGGAGCCTGTTATGACGGACCGTCAGGCTCGTCGGGTGGTCATCGTCGGCATGGGTCCTCGTGGCCTGAGCATTCTGCGGCGGCTGTCCGAGCTGGCCGACCAACTGCCCGACGGATGTGCGCTGGACGTCCATCTCGTCGACCCCGGTGACGGCGGTCAGGGTGCGCATCCCGTGCGTCAGCCGGCGCATCTGCTGACCAACACCCTGGCCGGGCAGGTGACCCTGTTCAGTGAGGGCCGGGGGCCGTCGTTCACCGAGTGGGCGCGGAGCGAGGGCTACCGGGAGTTCGCCGCCGCGTACTACCCGACCGGGAGCGACGCGGGCGACGCCGTCGGGGAACACGCCTATCTGCCACGGCAGTTGCTCGGGTCCTATCTGAGCTGGGTGTTCGACGAGACGGTGCGGTCGTTGCCGTCGCGGGTCCGGGTCGTGCACCACCGCGACCGGGCCGTGGACATCGAGACGCGCCCGGGTGCGGGCTTCGCCGTTCACCTGGCGAAGGGGTTCGTCCTCGACGGCGACTATCTGTTCCTCGCGACCGGGCACTGTGAACGGGTTCCCACCCAAGAGGACCGTGCCTATGGGGAGTTCGTGCGGGAGAACGCCCGCCGCAATCCCCGGCTCGTCCACTGTCCCGGGCCCTATCCGGTCGAACGGCTCCAGGAGATCGCCCCCGGTTCCTCGGTCGCGGTGCAGGGGTTCGGGCTGACCGCGCACGACGTCATCTCGGAACTCACCGTCGGCCGCGGGGGCCGATTCCACGGCGACGGCACCGAGTTGGCGTACCGGCCCTCCGGACGGGAGCCGCGGATACTGCTGTTCTCCCGTCAGTGTCTGCCGTTCGCCGCGCGCGGCGTGAACGAGAAGGGGCTCACCGGGCAGCACCGGGCGCGCTTCTTCACCAAGGAAGCCGTGCGCGGCCTCAAGGAGCAGGCGGTGCGCGAGCGCGGCACTCCTCAACTCGACTTCGAGGACGAGGTGTTGCCGCTCCTGCTGAAGGAGATGGGGTACGCCCACCGCAATGCCGAGCGGGCGGCGGACGGTCGACTCCCCCTCCCCGCCGAGGAGTACTTGTTCGCCCCGGAGGACCGGAGGGCGATCGAGGAGATCCTCGACCCGTTGCGCGGGCGGGAGTTCGCGAACCAGGACGCGTTCACGGCGTTCTTCGTCGACCAGGTCGAGAGGGATCTGGAGCAGGCGGGACGCGGCAATCTGACCAGCCCCGTCAAGGCCGCCACCGACGTCATCCGCGACACCCGGGCGAGCCTGCGGGAGGCCGTCGAGTTCGCGGGGCTCACGCCCGCCTCGCACCGGACGTTCCACGGCCGGTACGTCGCGGTGATGAACCGGATCTCGTTCGGTCCGCCGCGCCACCGCAACCATCAACTCCTCGCGCTGCTGCGGGCGGGGGTCGTGGACCTGGCCGGTGGGCCGGGATGCCGGGTGGACCTCGATCGGGCGGCGGCGCGGTTCGCGGTGCGGACCGACTACCCGGACGGCACGCAGACGCGGCACGCCGACGCCCTGGTCGTCGCCCGGCTCGACTCCTTCCACCCGGAGCGCGACCGGTCGCCGTTGACCGCGAACCTGCTGGCGCGCGGTGTGGTCCGGCCGTACGCGAACGGGTCGTTCAAGCCCGGCGGCATCGACATCGACGAGCGGGGCCGGCCCGTCACGGTGACCGGCGAGCCGCTGCGCACCGCGTGGGCGGTGGGCTATCCGGTCGAGGGGCCGCGCTTCTACACCCATGCCCTGCCCCGGCACGGAATGCCGTCGCAATTCATCACGGATGCCGATGTCTCGGTGCGGGACATGCTCGCGCATGTCCGAGATCGGAACGACCTGCCTCGGGAGGAAGAACATGTCGGTGCAGACCGGAAGTCAGTTTCCCTACCCTGAATTCCGAAAACGCCATGTGCGGGAAGAGCAGGACCCCGTCGTGTGGCAGTGGAAAAACCTCGCCAAGGAGATCGAGGCGGCCGAGCACACCCCGTACGGGACGCTCACCCTGGCCGCGCCCGACGGGCGGCACGAGATCGTTCCGGGCACGTCCATGACGTTCCAGGCGGTCCGTCCTGGTGAGCGGACCACCCCGCACGCGCACTCCTGGTGGCACCTGTATTTCGTGCGGTCCGGAGCGGGCTCCGTGATATTCGACGACACCTTGGAAACGGCCGAACTGAGCGAGGGCGACATCATGCTCATCCCGGCGTGGGCCATGCACCACTTCGAGAATCAGGCCGGTGAGAAGGACCTGCTCCTGCTCAACATGTCGAATCTGCCGCAATTGGCGGGCCTGCACATCAATTTCTCCGAAGAGCGCGCGTAACCACATCGGCCCAGAGCGGGAGACCTAAATGTTCAAGCGGATCGACCACATCGGCGTGATCGTCGACGACATCACCGAGGCGCGGGCGTTCCTGGAGAGCCTGGGGATGCGTCTTGAGCGGGCGCAGGACGTGCCCGAGCGGAACGTGCGCATCGCCTTCTACCACTGCGGGGACGGGCGGATCGAGCTGATCGAGCCCACCACCGAGGAGGCCCGCGCGGCCCGGCTGGGCGAGGGCAACCAGGCCCGGATCGAGCACATCGGGGTCGAGGTCGACGACGTCCCCGAGATCATGCGGGCCGTCCAGGCGCTCGGCGTCGCGCTCACCACCGACGCGCCCGTCCCCGTCGGCCCGAACCTCAACGCCTGGACCCGGCCGGAGACGTCCCGGGGCGTCCAGTTCCAGCTGGTCCAACGGGACGCGGTCTAGCGCCGGTCAGAAAGTCGCCGGACAGAAGGTCGCCGGTCAGGAGGTCGCCGGGGAGGCTGATCGGGCGCTCCCCGGCGACCCTGTGGGGCCAACCCCCCTGTCGTCGGCCCTGGTTGCGAGTGTACATACTAGTAGTTACAGTCACGGTGTGGATTCCATGAAGATGTCTGTGGTGACCGATCCGGCCCCGGCCGGGGAGCGGCACGGCCTGTCCCGGTTACGCGGACGGCGGCCGGGCATGATGCTGGCCGCCCTGCTCGGCGGCATGTTCCTCGGCAACGTCGACATCGCGGTGGTCAACGTCGCGATCCCCTCGATCCGCGACCAACTGCATGCGTCCGGCGGCGAGTTGGAGATGATCGTCTCCGGATACACGTTGGCGTACGCGATGTTGCTGATCACCGGCGCGCGGCTGGGCGAGATACGCGGCCGGCGCGGGATGTATCTGATCGGCCTCGCCGTTTTCACGGTGTCCTCGCTGGCCTGCGGTCTGGCCCCCAACAGCGCCTGCCTGGTGGGCGCGCGGGTGGTGCAGGGCGTCGGTGCGGCGCTGATGGTGTCGCAGGTCCTGACCAGCATCCAGGTGCACTTCGACGGCGCCGCGCGACGCCGGGCGCTGGGCGCGTACACCGGTGTCCTCGGGGCGAGTTCGGTGATCGGGCAGGCGCTCGGCGGGGTGCTGGTGTCCGCCGACATCATGGGGACCGGATGGCGGCCCATCTTCCTGATCAACGTGCCGATCGGCGTCGTTCTGATGGTCGTCGCGTATGTGTTCCTGCCGGACGACGAGGCCTCGCCGGAGCGCAAGAGGCTGGACGTGCCCGGTGTCGCGCTGCTGTCGCTCGGGCTGTTCCTGCTGGTCACGCCGCTGGTGCTCGGGCCTGACGCCGGTTGGCCGGTGTGGACGTGGCTGTGTCTCGCGCTGTCCCTGCCGGTGTTCGCGCTGTTCGCCCGGGTGGAACGTGCCGTCGCGCGGCGGGCCGGCGACCCCTTGATGAACGTCGCGCTGCTCGCCCGCAGGCAGGTCGCCCTCGCGCTGGTCTCCCAAGCGGCCACCCGGGCGGGCTACTTCGCGCTGCTCTTCGTGCTCGCGCTCTTCCTGCAACAGGGGCTCGGCCGAAGCGCGGTCTACTCCGGCCTGGTGCCCATCGCGTGGGTGGCGACGTTCGCGCTGGTCGGCCCGGTGCTCGGGCGGGCCGGGGCGCGCGCCCGGATGCTCGCGGCCCCGGTGGGCGGCCTGTTGATGGCGCTCTCGTTCGCCGCGATGGCGGCCGGGGCGCACAGCACCGGCTGGCTGATCGTCCTCCTCGGCATCGGCGGCGTCGGCTACGGCGCGGCGTTCAGCGGGACGCTGGCCCATCTGACGGAGTCCGTCGACGCCCGGTACGCGCCGGACGTGAGCGGTCTGTTCAACACGACGTTGCAGGTCGGCGGGACGCTGGGGGTCGCTGTCTTCGGCAGCGTCTACCTGGACCTCGTCACCCGGGGCAGGGTCCCGGCGGACGCGTTCGGCATGACCAGCGCCGCGTTGGCCGTCGTGTCGGCCGCCGCCGCCGCGCTGATCCTGTACGCCGAGCGGGCCACGCCGGAAGCGGCACGGCGGGAGACCGGTGCCGTGTGAACGGTGCGTTGTGAAACGCCGTGCTGTGAACACCGTTCCGTGAAAGGCCGGTTCGGAATGTGAACGGCGCTGATCCGGAACGGGCTGCGAGTGAGCGGGCGTTGCGGTAACCGGCGTTGCGGCGGCGGACGTTGCCGTAACGGGCCTTGCGGCGGCGGGCGTTGGCGGCGCCGCAACAGCTCGCCAGATAAACGGAGTTCAGGTCTTCTCAACGACCTTACAGAGCACGGTAGTTGAACGAAACCGTGCAGCCGTCGACCGCGCGTTTCCCGCCCCGGCGGCGCATCACCACCCCAAGTCATCAATGACACCAAGGAGTTCGAGTCATGGACGTGAATCGTCACCCCGGAGACGCGACCAAGGGACCGGATGACCGGTTCTCCGGCGATGTGTGGCTGTGGCCGCGGATCGGCGCGACCAGCAACGCCGAGGTGCGCAATGTGCTGTTCACTCCCGGTGCCCGCAGCGCCTGGCACCGGCACCCCGCCGGGCAGGTGCTGCACATCACGGAAGGCGTGGGGGTCGTGCAGTCCCGGGACGGCGAACGCCAGGAGATCAGGGCCGGTGACACGGTGATCTGCCACCCCGGCGAGGAGCACTGGCACGGTGCGGCGCCGGGCACTTTCATGACCCACATCGCGGTGACCGACGGTCCGACCGAATGGAAAGAACGCGTCACGGACGACGAGTACAAGGGCTGAAAGGCCTTTTCCGGAGGGCCTGTTGGCCCGTCCTCTGCGGGCGGGGCGTCGGGGGCGCCCCGGCCGGATGGCGACGGCCCGGCCGAAATGGCCTCGACCCGGCCGGATATCAGCGGGACCGGCCAGATATCGATGTCCCGGCCAGATATCGGCAGCCCGGCCGAATAGCGGTGACCCGGCCGGATGACAGCCCGGTCCGGCCGAATAGCGGAGGGCCGGGCGCGGCTAATTCCCCACGGGCCTGGCCGAGATGCGGCCTGCGCCGCTGCGCAAACATTCGCGAGCCCCAGTTCCCCTTGTGATGACTGACACGGATAGCGCTTGTGTCATCGACGCGGGGTCTGCGGGATACTCCCCCTGAGATACCGAGGAGAGAGCGGTCAGGTGCCCCCCGCGTCGCAGGAAGGTGAGATATCCGACGACACCAGGAGCGTTTACGCGGCACTCCTTATCCTGCTGTCCATGAACATCAAACTGCACCATCTGCGTGGATTCCTGGCTTTGGCAGACGAGAAGCACTTCACCCGAGCGGCGAAACGCATGAACGTCTCCCAGCCGACACTCAGTCGCAACATTCGAAGGCTGGAGGAGCTACTCGGCACACGACTGCTGGAAAGGACCACGCGCCAGGTGGCCCTCACCGCGACGGGTAGTCGGCTTTACGATCAACTCCGCATTCTGATACCCCAATTAGAGTCAGCACTGCATCCCGCACCCGACGGCGCCGCATTCCGGCTGTCATTCGCCTGGGGCTTTCCCACCGGGTGGCCGCAGGAAGTCATCGCGGGTTTCGAGGAGGAGACCGGCCTCGCGGTCCATGTGCACCGGCACGACGCCACGCTCGCGGGAGTGGACTGCGGTGCCGCCGACCTGGCCATCCTGCGCGGCCGAACGGACGCCCCCCGCATGGAGGTCGTCACCCTGCTGCACGAGCGTCAGGTCGCCGCCGTCTCCACGCTCTCCGAACTCGCCGAGCGGGAAGAGATCCGCTGGCAGGAGATCGGCCACCAGAAACTCGTCGTCAACGAAGTGAGCGGCACGACGAATCTGACCGAATGGCCCGCTGACTGCCGGCCCGGTGTCGCCATCGTCTGCCGCAATTTCGACGAGTGGCTGGAGGCCGTCGCCTCCAACAAAGGGGTGGGCGTGGCACCCGAGTTCATCGGGCGGCGGCACATTCATTCCTTCGTGTCGTTCATCGCTATTCCGGACGCGCCGCGCGTGCCGCTCAACCTGGTCTATCCCCGGCTCGGCGGACACCCGTTGATACCGCGGTTCATCGCCATGGCACGGGCAGCCGTGGGGGCGTCGGCGGCGGGCAGGGGGGCAAGTACGGGGGCAGGGGCGGGCGCGGACGCCGGAACCAGACCCGCAGCCGCCCCGGTCACTCCAGGCACCACGGCCACCCCAGCCACCCCAGGCACCGCCACCACCACCGCCCGCACCGCCAACCCCGGCTGACTGGTTCGTAGGCGCCGGTCAGGGTGCCCATCTCGCGGCGCCGTGACCGGCGTTGGCGGGGTGCGGGGTGGGCCGCCCGGGAGGCCGTGGCGGAAAAGTGCCGTGCCGGAAATCCCCCGGGTTTGTCCTCGGTCCGTAACAGACGCATCCCCCGGTCGACGTCGCTCGTCCTGCCAGGTGGTCGTGGGTCGACCACGGAATCGGCGATCAACTGCGGGAAAGCGGGACGGACATGGCGCGGCACGGTGGCGGACGGGGCTGGTACGGCAAGGTGCTCGGCGCGGCGCTCGGGGTGACGCTGTGCGCCGCCGGGGCGTCGGTGTGGACCGCGCAGGCCGGTTCGACGGACGGTTCCTCGCCGAAGGCGTCCGCGTCGGCGTCGTCCGCCGCCGTCGAACCGGTCGCGGTGAGCATCGTGCACGCCTCGGACCAGGGGGCGCGCGGCGTCAACCTCACCATCGACGACGGCCCCGACCCCAAGTGGACGCCTCAAGTGCTGGACCTGCTGCGGGAGTTCGGGGTGAAGGCGACGTTCTGCATGGTGGGGACGCAGGCGCAGGCGTACCCGGACCTCGTGAAGCGGGTGGTCGCGGAGGGGCACCGGCTGTGCGACCACACGGTGTCCCACGACACCGCCATGGACAAGAAGTCCGAGGCCTACCAGTCGCAGCAGATCCTCGACGCCGAACGCATGATCATCAAGGCGTCGGGGGGCGTCCGGCCGATGTACTACCGGGCGCCGGGCGGGGCGTTCACCCCGTACAGCCGCAAGCTCGCCGCCTCCCACGGCATGCGCCCGCTGGGCTGGAACGTCGACACCAAGGACTTCGAACGCCCGGGCACCGCCGCCATCGTCGCCACCGTCGAGCGGGAGTTGCCCAACGGGCCGACGCTCCTCTTCCACGACGCGGGCGGCGACCGCACCGAGACCGTCGAGGCCCTGCGCCAGATCCTCCCCCGGCTCAAGGAGCAGGGCCACACCTTCGGCTTCCCGGTGCGCTGACCCGGCCCCCGTCGCCTGCGGCGGATGGGTGAACGACGGTGCCGGCGGCCCGGCTCAGGGGCGGCCGGCACCCTGTCGTCCGGGCGGGACTTCCCGTGCTGCCGTGTCCTTCCGGGTCGTCGCGAGGTGGCTGACCAGGGCGAGGATGACGGTCAGGAACAGGGCGCTGGTGATGATCGTTCCCAGGCCCAGGCCGCCGTCGCCGGTCGGCTGGGAGAGGTAGTCGCCGATCGAGGCGCCGAGGGGGCGGGTGAGCACATAGGCGATCCAGAAGCTCCACACCGCGTCCAGGCCCAGCGCGCGGTGGGCGACGGCCACGGCGGCGATGGCCACGGCGAACAGGAGCGCCGCGAACCAGTAACCGAGGTCCATCCGCTCGGAGACCAGGTCACCGGCCGCCGTGCCGAGAGCGAAGGTGAACAGGACCGCCAGCCAGTAGAACGACTCACGGCTCGTGGTGTCGACGCGGTGGATCGACAAGGTGCCCTCGCGCCGGTACCAGACGACGAAGACGACGGCGAGGGCCAGCGCGAACACCGTGGTGCTCACCTCCAGCGGGACCCCCATGTTGTCGGTGAGGTTGTCGCTGATCAGGGTGCCGACGACGCTGATCAGGGCGACGGCGAGCCAGTACACGCCCGCGCGGTACGCACGCGTGCGGAACTGGACGACCAGGACGACCGCGAGGAGGCCGCTCATCAGCAGGGACACGCCGGTCAGGCCCAGACCGGCGTTCTGGTCGAGCAGGTCGGCCGCGGTCTCGCCGACCGTCGTGCAGAGCACCTTGATGATCCAGAAGTAGACGGTGACGTCGGGGACCTTGTTCCAGCGCGCGCGGAGCGCGGTTTTGGGGGGCTTCGTGGGATCGGAGATCTCATGGGTCATGGGGCCGACGGTGCCAGCGCGTACCTGAACGCATCCTGACTGCCGCGCGGCAACGCCTCCTGGGCGCGTGCCGCCCGCCCACCATGAAGCCCATGCACACCTGGCTCCGACGCCGGCTCGGCCGTGCCGTCGCCCTCTCCTACGCCGCCGCCCTGCTGGTGCCGGGACCGGGGCTGTGGTTACGGCGCCCCCAGCACCTGACCCTCACCCAGCCGGCCCCCGCGCAACTGACCCTGCACACCGCGCCGTTCCTGCTGGCCCTGGTGCTGTTCTCGGCCGGGCTCCAGGTGCCCGTGCGCGCGCTGGGCGGTCTGCTGCGGCGGCCCAAGGCGCTGGTCGCCGGGCTGGTGCTGCACCTCGCGATTCCGCTGGCGGTGCTGCCGTTCGTCGGGTTCCTGCTGCGTCAGGCTCCCGACGCCGACGGCGGCAGGGGGCTGCTCACCGCGATGACCCTGGTCGTGGCGATGCCGGTCGCGGCCGGGGCCACCGTATGGACCGACAAGGGGGACGGGGACCAGCCGACGATGGTGGGGCTCGTGCTGGCCTCCACGCTGCTCAGCCCGCTCACCACCCCCGTGCTGCTGGCGGCCCTCGCGCCGTTGCTCGACGGCCGCGCCGCCGACGTGCTCACCGCCCTCGGCCGCCCGGACCGGGCCGGGTTCGCCCTCACCGCCGTCGTCCTGCCCTGCGCGGCGGGGCTGCTGGGCTCGCTGGTGCTGCCGGTGCGGGTGCTTCGCCGTCTCGTGGGGGCGGTGGCCCCGTCGGCTCTGGCCGGTTCGCTGGTCCTGACCTACGTCAACGCCTGTGGCGCCCTCGGTTCCGTGCTCGCCAGGCCCCGCCCGCTGTTGATCGGCGCCGCCCTCGCCGTGGCCGTCCTGGTCTGCCTGCTCTCCTTCGCCCTGGGCCGCGTCGCCGCCCGCGCGCTGCGGCTGGAGCCGGGCGTGGGCGCGTCGTTGACACTGGCCTGCGGGATGAACAACAGCAGCGCGAGCGCCGTTCTGATCACGGCCGCGCTGCCCGGCAAGCCGCAGCTGCTGCTGCCGGTGCTGGCCTACGGGCTGATGCAGAAGACCGCCGCGAGCCGGATCGTGCGCCGCGACCGCTACTGACGTTCCTCGCCCTGGGCGACCTCGACCTGGTGGTGGACGTCGAGGGCGCCCCTCGCTCCGGCGACGACGGACAACGCCGTGCAGGCCACCAGGAGGAACGCGGTAGCGCGCCTGGCCCGCACCCGCTGCCCGGCGGGGCGCAGGAGCGCGGCGACGCGCTGCGGAACCGGTCCTGCCGTCGCCCCGGCCGCGAAGTCCGGGCGGGTGGCGGGGGCGGCGCGGCCTGCCAGGGCGGCGCGGGCGATGGCCGTGGCGACCAGACGCCGGTCGCCGACGACGGTGGCGGCGGCCTCGTCGGCGGCCCGCTCGGCGGCGAGCCGGACGGTGTCGCGGGCGGCGCGCAGGGCCGGGTGGCAGTGGGCGGCGAGTTCGGCGGCGGCCAGGAAGTAGTGGTGGCCGCCCCGGTTGTGGGCGCGTTCATGGGCGAACAGGGCCTCGCGCTCGGCGGGGCCGAGGCTGCGCAGCATCGCCGTGGTGACGACGATGCGGTGCGGCCGTCCGGGCAGGGCGTACGCGTCCGGGTGGGGCGAGTCGACGACGCACAGGTCCCCAGCGGCGGTGCGGTGGCCGGCCTGGGTGCGGGCGGCGCGGAAGGCGCGGGTCTGCCGGAGGGCCGCGTGCGCGAGGGTCCAGGCGCTGAGGGTGAGCACGCCGGTGGCCGCCACGGCAGCGGGCACGACGAGGTGGTCCGAGGGCGTGCGCAGGGGGTGGACGAGTTCACCGAGGGCGGCGAAGGCGGGGACCTTGAGCAGGCCGGTCAGGACCAGGGCGCCGAGGGCGACGACACAGGCTCCCGCCAGGGCCACGGCCGAGGCGGTGAGGACCCACAGCGCGGGGGCGGGGGCCAGCCGTTCGAGGGTGCGGCGGGCCAGGGTCGGCGCGAGGAAGGGCAGCACCAGCGGCACGAGCAGCAGGACGGTCATGCCTCGTCGTCCTCCAGGAGCCGGCGCAGCAGTTCTTCGTCGCCGGGGCTGAGCTGGGCGACGAAGCGGGCCAGGACGGTCTCCCGGTCGGTGTCCCGGTCCAGTTCGGTGTGCATGCGGCGGGCGGTCAGGCCGGGGGCGTCCTGCACGGGCACGTAGGCGTAGCCGCGCCCCTGGCGTGCGCGGCTGACCGCGCCCTTCTCGTGCAGCCGGGTCAGTATCGTCGTCACCGTCGTGCGGGCCAGGCCCAGGCCCAGTTCGGTCTGGAGCCGCCCTGCCGTGAGCGGGACCCCGGCGGCCCACAGCGCGGCCATGACGGCGGCTTCCAGCTCGCCGGCCGGCCGCCGCTCGTCCTTCGCGTCGGTCATGGGAACTTTCCTCACTCCGCCGTCGTCTACAGTTCAGTAGACCGTCTACACAATTGTAGTCAGTCGTCGGGTGCCGTCGTTCCGTCGCGCCCGGCGGACCGGGAGAAGGCGGGAGGGTCCTCGACCATGACCACAGCCACGCACCTATCGTCGCAGCTCGCCGCAGCGGTGCCGGATGCCCGCGCGCCGCTGGCCCACCGCGGCCTGGGAGTGCCGGGACCGCCGCTCGGCCCGTCCCTGGTGGCCGCGCCGGTGGGCTCGCCGGGCGGCCACCCCCTGGGCCGGGGCACGGAGCCGACGGAGGCCCGCGCATGATCCTCGCCCTCGACGGTTCATCGGTCGACGGCCCCGTCTACACCGACGTGGTCGGCCTCGCCCGGCATGCACCCGCCTGGCTGAACGGAACGGTGTCGGCGTGGTCGACGTACGGGCTCGCCCTGTTCGCGCTGCTCATGGCCGTCGGCTGGTGGCGCGCCCGGCGGGTGGACGCGGCCACGTCGGTGACGGCGCTCGCCGTGCCGTTCGCGGTGGTCGCCGCCTTCGGAGTGGATACGGTGCTGAAGCTGCTCGTGCGCGAGGACCGGCCCTGCCAGAGCCTGCGGGTGACCACCCTGGAGGCGTGTCCGGCGCCCGGTGACTGGTCCTTCCCCAGCAACCACGCGGCCATAGCCGCCGCCTCGGCCGTCGCCCTGTGGTTCGTCTCCCGCCGCCTCGGCGCGCTCGCCTCGGTGGCCGCCGCCGCGATGGCCGCCTCGCGGGTCTGGGTGGGCGCGCACTATCCCCACGACGTGCTGGCGGGCGTCGCGGTGGGCGCGCTGACCGCCCTGCTCGTCATGACAACGTCACGCGGCCGAGCCGGGGCAACGGCAACCCACCTCACGTCGACCCGCCTCCGCCCACTGGTGGAGGCGGGGAGATGAGGGGCGGCGGCGATGTGCGGGGGGCGGGGGCGGGGCGGGGGCGGGGCTCGTGGGGGCCCGCGCGGGCGCCTTCGCGGGATCGCCGGGCCCGGGTCCCGCGTGCCGGGCGGCAGGACCGGTGGGCGCGTGCCGGGCGGCAGGACCGGTGGGCGCGGGCCTCGTGTGGCGGACAGCAGGGTGGGCGGGCGCGGGTCCCGGCTGCTCGGCGGTGGGGTGGTCGGGTTCTGGGTGGGAGAGGAGGTGGGGATGGGTTGCGGACGGTTTTGGTTGTTGAGGATGATCATGTGCTGCGGGACGTGATCACCCGTGGGCTGCGCGACGAGGGCTTCGGTACCGTGCCCGCGCCGGACGGGGCCACCGCCCTGCGGCTGGCGGGCGACGGCGTCTGCGCCGTGGTGCTCGACATCGGGCTGCCCGACGCGGACGGGCGGGACGTGTGCCAGGCGATGCGCGCGAACGGGTTCCAGTCACCCGTCGTCTTCCTGACCGCCCATCACCGGCTGCCCGACCGGCTGTCCGGGTTCGCGGCCGGAGGCGACGACTACCTGGCCAAGCCGTTCCATCTCGCCGAACTCGCGGCCCGGCTGCGCGCCGCCCTCAAGCGGGCCGGGCCACCGCCCGCCGCCCCGGCGGGGGACCTGGTCCTGGACGCCGCCCGGCACACGGTCGGCGTCGCGGGCAGCCAGGTCTGCCTGACCCCGACCGAGTTCCGGTTGCTGGCCACGCTCATGGCGGCCGGTGGCGCACTGGTGAGCCGCCACGAGCTGGTCCGGGCGGGCTGGCCCGAGGGCGCCCAGGTCCACGAGAACACCGTCGACCAGTACCTGACCCGGCTGCGCCGCAAGTTGCGCGAGGCCGGCAGCGGCCAGGTGCTCGGCACGGCCCGGGGCATCGGCCACCGCCTGTCATGAACGGCCTCGCCTCCAGGACCCGGTCCGCGACGACCGCCCTCCGCCACCGGCTGGGGCCCCGTACCCTGCGCGGCCGACTGTCCCTGGTCGCCCTCACCACGGCCACGCTGCTGATGGTGGTCCTCACCGTCGCCTTCAACGCCGTTGCCCAGCAGCGTCTGTGGCACCAGGCGGACGACGAGTTGCGCACCCGCGCCGCCGCCGTCGCGACGACCGTCGACACCGGCGGCACGACGGTGCGCGTCCTGGAGACCTCCCACGACGACGTCCTCGACGCCGACGTGTGGATCTACGCCGGTCGGCGCCTGCTGGAGGCACCGCCGAACGCCGGTTCCCTGACCCGCGTCGCCGACGCGCTCGCCGGGCGCGGCGGGCAACGGTGCGTCACCGCCGACCTCCACGGCCCCCTGCGCCTGTGCTCCCGGCCGGTGCCCGGACCCCACGGCGACGCGATGGTGGTCACCGCGCTGGACCTCTCCCCCTACCGGAGTTCGGCCGACACCCTGCTGGTGGGTTCGCTCGCCCTGGACGCCGTCATGCTCGCCTGCACCTACGCCCTGACCCGGCTGGCCGTCGGCCGCGCGCTGCGCCCTGTCCGCACGATGACCGAGCAGGCCGTCCAGGGAAGCGCCGTCGCCTCCGGGGAGCGCTTCGGCAGCACCCGGCACCCCGCCGAACTCGCCCGCCTGGGAACGTCGTTGGACTCCCTGCTGGACCGCATCCGCACCCTGCTGCGCCACGAACGGCAGCTCACCGGGGAACTGTCGCACGAGTTGCGCACACCCCTGAGCCGGATCATCGCCGAACTCGACTGGTGGCGGACCCGCCCGCGCACCGCCGAGCAGACCCGCGCCAGCCACCAGGTCATCTCCGAGGCCGCCGAGTCGATGCGCACCATCTGCGACACCCTCCTGAACGACGCCCGCGACGACGCCGACACCGCCGCGAGCCCGGCGGGCACCGCTTCGGGCACGGCCGAGGTGCTGCCCACGGTGCGTGGCCTCATCCACGCCCTGGACCTGCCGGGCCATCTGACGGTCGCGGCGGACGGCGCCGGTCCGACGGCCGGAGTGCCGCCCGCCCTCCTCGCCCGCATCGTCAGCCCGCTCCTCGCCAACGCCCGCCGCTACGCCCGCTCCCGCATCACCGTCCGCGCCTACCGCGCGCCCGGCGGCGCACCCGGGCGCGTGCACATCGACGTCATCGACGACGGGCCCGGCGTACCGCCCGCGTTCCGCGACCGGCTCTTCCAGCCCGGGCGGCGCGCCGACCCCGGCGACGGACACGGGGGAGCGGGCCTGGGGCTGCCGCTGGCCCGCCGCCTGGCCCGCGCGGCCGGCGGCGAGGTGACGTTCGACCCCGGGTACGGCCCCGGGGCCCGCTTCGTGATCAGCCTGCCCGCCGGGTGAGGGGCTCCGGGCGACGACGCCGGGAAACGGCAGCCCCGGCGACGATGCCGTACATCCCGACCGGACGCCCGCACCCCGACCGCCCAGGACCCGCCCCGTGGCCGAACCGCCCGCCGGGGAACGGCAGTCCGGCGACGGTGGCGGAGGGGTGGCCGGACCGTCCGGGCCGACGCCGCCCGACACCCGGCACCCGACACCCGGCACCCGGCACCCGGCACCCGGCACCCGGCAGGCCGTGCGCGCCCCGGCAGGGCCGTCAAGCGGGGTCGGCGTGCGGGGTGTCCCTGCGGGAGAGCGTCAAGTAGGCGATGAGGGTGAGGATGGCCAGGGTCCAGGAGAGGGTGACCGGGGCGAGGCCCAGGGCGAGGCCGCCCCGGGCGTGGCCGACGGCCATCCAGTCGGCGACGGAGGCGCCGAGCGGGCGGGTGATGACGTACGCGCCCCAGAACGCGGCGACCGCGTTCAGGTTGCCCCATCGGTGCGCGACGGCCGGAACGGCGATGGCGGCGGCGTACCCGACGGCGGAACCCAGGTAGCCGAGGCCGGCCGTGGCCGTGAGGTCACCGGCGGCGGTGCCCAGCGCGAAGGTGGCCAACACGGCGGCCCAGTAGAAGAGTTCGCGGCGCCGGGTGTGGACGCTGTGGATGGACAGGGTGCCTTCGGCGCGGTGCCAGAGGACGAGGACGGCAGCCAGCGCGGCCAGGAAGCACGGGGTCGAGAGCAGGTACGGCACCCCGAGGCCGACGTGCAGCACGTCGGCGGCCATCGTGCCGAACACGCTGACCATGACGATCGCCGTCCAGTAGATCCAGGCCACGTACCGGCGGACGGCGAGCTGTACCGCCAGCGCGGCCGCCAGGGCGACGGCACCGAGGGCGACCGCGGGGATCGGCCCGAGCACATGGGCCAGGAGGTCGGAGGCCGTCTCGCCCATGCCCGTCGTCAGCACCTTGATGATCCAGAACCAGACGGTCACCTCCGGCACCTTGCTCGCCACCGGTCGTGCGCGGCGCCGAGGCCGGTCGTGTGTGAGGTGATCTGTCGTCATGGCAGGCACGATGGCACGGCGCCCGGCGGTTGCCCCAGACCCTTTTGCCAGAGCTTTTGACGCTTCTGGCGCCCGAATTGCCCGGAGGCGTCCGATCCTGAACACAACCTGAACGCAGGGTCCGCACCCCTGGTCGGCGGCGCGTGAACGGTGATATCGGCGGCCCGCCGACGGGCCGGTCCACTCCCGCTCCCGTCCGGCGACGTGACACCCGCCCGGCGCGAGGGGGCCGGTACCGCACTACGATCGGCGGGCATGGACTGGCTGGAACGCACCGCGACGTTGAGACAGTGGGCCAGGGACGGGGCGCGTGCCCCGCACAAGCCGCTGCTGCTCCTGTACGCCCTCGGCCGGTACCAGGCCGACGCCGAGGGGGAGTTGCGGTACAGCGCGGTGGAGGCCGATCTGCGACGGCTGCTCACCGAGTACGGTCCGCCGCGTCGGACGTCGCCTGCATATCCGTTCCATCATCTGGTGAGCGACGGGGTGTGGGAGGTGCGGACCGACCGGGGCCCTGGCAGTCCCGGCACCGGCCTGCGGGAGTTGCGGGAGACGGGCGCCGTCGGGTGGCTCGCCCCCGAGCTGCGGGCGGCGCTGCGCCGCGAGCCCCAACTGCTGGCCCGCATCGCACGGTTGCTGCTCGACCTGCACTTCCCGCCCTCCCTGCACGGCGAGTTGTGCGAGGCGGTCGGCCTGGATCTGGAGCCGACGGAGTTCGAACGGTTCTCGGCGGCACGGCGGCAGCGGGACCGGCGGATGCGCGAAGTCGTACTGACCGCCTACGAGTTCCGGTGCGCGTTCTGCGGCTACGACGGCCGGATCGGCGCGCTGCCGGTCGGCCTGGAGGCGGCGCATGTGCGCTGGTGGGCCTTCGAGGGACCGGACGACGTCGACAACGGGCTGTGCCTGTGCTCGTTGCACCACAAGCTGCTCGACAAGGGCGTCCTCGGTATCGGTGACGGCCACCGCGTCGTGGTCTCACAGAGCTTCGTCGGCGCCAGTACGGTCGCCCGTGAGCAGGTGATATCCCTCGCGGGGCGCCAGTTGATCGGCCCGCAGCCGGGTCATCCGCCGGTCGCGGAGGCCCATCGCGCCTGGCACACCGCTCAGGTCTTCCACGGAACCCCGCGCGTCACCGTCCCCGCGAGCTGAGACGGGCGCGGCCCCTCCGCCGGGCCTTCTGCTCCCAGTCCACGTACAGATCCCGGGTGTGCGCGTCGAGGAACACCAGCCGGGCCGTGTTGGGGCGCCGGTCGCTCTGGTCGGGGCTGCGCGGGTCCAGGTGTCCGGCGAACAGGGCGTGCGCGGTGCGGTTCCAGGCCAGGACGTCGCTGCGGCGCCCGAGCACGAGCGCGGGCGCGTCACCGAACGCGGCGAGGAGTTGCCGGGTGGTGTCGCCGACGCGTTCCGGTGCGGGCCAGGGCGTGCAGGTGGGCGCGCTCCACCTCGTCCAGGCCGAGGGCGCGGGCCGGCGCGTCCAGCACCTCGGGGGACGCGTTGAGGGACTGCCCCTGTTCGAGCCGCGTGTAGCCCGCCACCCGGGGCAACATCGAGGTCATCCTCAACACCACCGTGTAGACGGTGAGTCAGGTCGACTGCTGCTCCAACTCACCTGTCCCCGGCGGCTTTTCGGGCGCCGGGGGCCGGTGCGTGCGCGTTCAGGGGTGGTGTCTCTCGGCAGCGGGGGTGGGGCGTCTCGGTGGGGTGGTCGGCGGTCTCACGGTGATCTCCGTGATGTGGCGGACGCGGGGCGCGAACCATCCTGGGGTCAGGAGGTAGACCATGGGATTTCGCATCAGTAAAGAGTTCCATTTCTCCGCCAGTCATCGCCTCGACGGGCTGTCGGCCGAGCATCCGTGCGGGCGACTGCACGGGCACAACTACATCGTCGTCCTGGAGTTGGAGACCCGCGACGGCACCCTCGACGCCGTCGGTTTCGTGCGGGACTACGGCGAACTCGGCGACTTCCGCAAGTGGTTGGACACCGAGGTGGACCACCGTCACCTCAACGAGGTGATGAGCGGCCTCAATCCGACCGCCGAGCACATGGCGCGCTGGCTGTTCGAGCAATGGGCGCCGCGCTACCCGGAGTTGAGCGGCGTGCGGGTGAGCGAGACCCCCAAGACCTGGGCGGAGTACCGGCCGTGACCCGGGGAGGTGATGCCACCCAGGAGCCGAACCTCGTCGTGAACGAGATCTTCGGCCCCACCTGACCGTCCAGGGAGAAGGACCCTCCGCCGGGCAGCGGTGCGCGTTCGTGCGGCTCGGCGGCTGCAATCTGTCGTGCCGCTGGTGCGACACCCCGTACACCTGGGACTGGACCGGCGTCGGCGACTCCGGGCAGGCCTACCGGGCGAGCGAGGAACTGCACCCGATGCCCTGGCGCGAGGTCTGGCGCCAACTGCGCGACTACGACGTGCCGTTGATCGTCGTCTCCGGCGGGGAACCGCTGTCCCAGCAGCGCCGGCTGCTGCCGTTGCTGCGGGCCGCCGCCGAGGACGGGCGCCGCGTCGAGATCGAGACCAACGGGACCGTCGCGCCGTTGCCGGAGGTCGTCGCCACCGGGGTGCGCTTCAACGTGTCGCCGAAGCTGGCCCACTCCGGCGACCCGGAGGAACGGCGGCTGGTGCCCGCGTCGTTGGCCGCGCTCGCCGCCGTTCCTGGCACCGCTTTCAAGTTCGTCTGCCGCTGCGACGACGATCTCGACGAGGTGGCCGACGTCGTGGCCCGCTACGGCACCACCCCCGTCTGGATCATGCCCGAGGGCCAGACGCCCGACGTCGTGCAACGGCATCTGTCGGCGCTCGGTGACGCCGTCGTCGAGCGGGGCTGGAATCTGACCACCCGCATGCATGTCGCCGTGTGGGGCGACAAGAGAGGGGTATGAGGTGACGCAGTCAACCGTCGAAGAGCTTCCGCGCGAACCGCTGGAGGCGGGCGTCGACCCGCTGGAGGACGTGGCCAGGCGGCTGCTCCTGGAGATCGGCGAGGACCCGGAGCGGGACGGCCTCAAGGACACCCCGGCCCGATTCGCGCGCTGGTGGCGGGAGTTCAGCAGCTACGACGCCGGTGAGGTGGGCACGCTGTTCCGGCTGCCGGCCGACGGGCAGACCGTGATGGTCTCCGACATCCGGCTCTGGTCGCTGTGCGAACACCATCTGCTGCCGTTCTCCTGCACCATCGGGATCGCCTACCGGCCCAGCGGTGACGTCCTCGGCCTGTCGAAGTTCGCCCGCATCGCGCAGCGGCACGCGCACCGGCTCCAGGTGCAGGAGCGGCTGGTGCAGGACATCGCCGACGAGGTCAGCAAGGTGACCGGGTCGCCGGACGTCGTCGTCACCGCGCAGGGCGAGCACCTGTGCATGAGCATGCGCGGCATCCGGACCCAGGCCCTCATGACGTCGTCCGTCTTCCGGGGTGTGTTCGAGGAGCCCGGCATGGTCCGCCAGGAGGTCTTCCAGACGCTGCTGGGCGGCCGGGCGTGAGTCCGGGCTCGGGGACATCCCCTACGGGACTCTCCCTCACGGGGCTCTCCCCTAGGGCCTGTCGTCAAAGTGATCTTGGATTGTGGATCATGGGGTGGTGATACGTCGCCATGAACTGTCTGATGCCGAGTGGGACCTCATAGGCCCGTTGCTGCCCCGGCCTGTGCTGGGGCGGCCCCGGCTGGACGACCGCACGGTCCTCAACGGGATCGTGTGGAAGTTCCGCACCGGTGTGCCCTGGCGGGATGTGCCCGAAAGGTACGGCCCGTGGACCAGCCTCCACACCCGCTTCCGCCGCTGGGCGGCGGACGGCACGTTCGACCGAATGCTCCAGGCGGCGCAGGCGAAGGCGGACGCCGCGGGTGACATCGACTGGCTCGTGTCGGTCGACTCCACCATCGTCCGCGCCCACCAGCACGCTGCCGGGGCCCGAAAAGGGGGCACCACAGCCCGGCCCTCGGCCGGTCCCGAGGCGGACTGACCAGCAAGATCCACCTCGCCTGCGACGCCGTCGGCCGCCCCCTCGCGTTCGTCCTGACCGGCGGGAACACCAACGACTGCACGCAGTTCACCACGATGATGGACGCCGTCCGGGTGCCCCGCCTCGGTCCGGGCCGGCCTCGGACCAGGCCCGATCACGTCATCGGCGACAAGGGCTACAGCTCGAAGGCGATCCGCACCTGGCTCCGGCGCCGCGGCATCAGGCACACCATCCCCGAGCGGGCCGACCAGGTCCGCAACCGGGCCCGCAAGGGCAGCCTCGGCGGCCGCCCCCCAGCTTTCGACAAGGAGATCTACAAGCACCGCAACGTCGTGGAACGGTGCTTCAACCGCCTCAAGCAGTGGCGAGGCATCGCCACCCGCTACGACAAGACCGCTCAGTCCTACAAGGCAGCCGTCACCCTCGCATCGATCCTGATGTGGGCCTGACACTTTGACGACAACTCCTAGGGGACTTTCCCTCACGGGGCTTTCCCCTACGGGGCTCCCCCACCTGGTCGTCGCCCTGCTTCGTTTCCCTTCTCTCCCCTACCTTCCTCCCCCT
This sequence comes from Streptomyces sp. NPDC091279, assembly GCF_044757465.1. Lineage (NCBI taxonomy): Bacteria > Bacillati > Actinomycetota > Actinomycetes > Kitasatosporales > Streptomycetaceae > Streptomyces > Streptomyces sp. NPDC091279. The sequence goes on from NZ_JBIVVA010000003.1 coordinate 428,161, forward strand.
CCACGAGACCCACGAGGAGTTGCCGTATGGCCGTACGCGAGATCCGTAAAGGGCTGAGCCTGGACGATGTGCTGCTGGTGCCGCAGCGCACCTCGGTGACCAGCCGCTCCGACACCCGGCTCGGCACCGGGCTCGGGCGCGGGCTCGACCTGGGGATTCCGGTGCTGTCCGCCAACACCCCGTGGTGCACCGGCGCCCGGATGGCCGAGGCGATGGCACGGCTCGGCGGGCTCGGTGTGGTCCACCGGATGCAACGCGCCGAGGACCAGGCCGCCGAGATCACCGCTGTCAAGAGCGCGCCCGTCGACGCGGACGGCACGCCGCGACCCGCGCTGGACGGCGCCGGGCGGCTGTCGGTGGCCGCCGCCGTCGGCGTCGTCGACGACTGGCGGGAGCGGGCCGGGCTGCTGGTGCGGGCCGGGGCGGACGCGCTCGTCGTGGACGTCGCCCACGGGCACGCCGACTACGTCGTCAAGGCCGTCGCCGAACTGCGCGCCCTCTTCCCCGCCACCCCGCTGATCGCCGGGAACGTCGCCACCGCGGCCGCCACCCGGGACCTGATCGACGCCGGTGCGGACGTCGTCAAGGTCGGCATCGGGCCCGGCGGCATCTGCACCACGCGGATCGTCGCGGGCAGCGGGGTACCGCAGTTGACGGCCGTCCTGGACTGCGCCGAAGAGGCGCGGCGCAGCGGCATCCCGGTCATCGCGGACGGCGGGATCAAGGCGCCCGGTGACGTGGTGAAGGCGCTGGCCGCCGGGGCGCACGCGGTGATGCTGGGCAGCGCGCTGGCCGGGGCCGACGAGAGCGAGGCCCAGTTGGTCGAGCTGGACGGCCGTTCCTACAAGGTGAGTACGGGCTTCGTGACGTTCGGCATGCGGCTGACGCTCAAGCGGGCGCAGGGCGAGACGGTCACCCGGGACGAGCTGGACGCATACACGCCCGAGGGGGTGGAGGCGACCTTCGCGCACACCGGGAGTCTGCGGTCGACGCTGCGGCCGTTCCTGGGCGGGCTGCGGTCCGGGATGAGTTACTCCGGGGCGCACGACATCGCCGCGCTGCACGAGCGGGCCGAGTTCATCCAGGTCACGCCCGCCGGGCTGGCCGAGAGCCGCCCGCACGCACTGCACCGGGCCGAGCAACTGCCCCTGGACTACGCGGCGGAGGCGGCCGGATGACCACGCCCCTGGACACCGGGCGCTACGGGAGCGCGGAGATGCGCGGCCTGTTCACGGACCCCGCCCGCTACGCGGCGTTCATCCGTGTCGAGGGCGCGTTGGCCGAGGTCCAGGGCCGGCACGGGGTGATCCCCGCGGCGGCGGCCCGAGCCGTCGCCGCGCAAGCCGCCGCGTACACACCGGACTTGGCGGCGGTGGCACGCATCGAGGAGGTCAGCCGTCACGAAGTCTTCGCGGTGGTGCAGGAGTTCGCCGCCCGGTGCGGTGAGCACGGCCGGTATGTGCACTTCGGCGCGACCAGCAGCGACATCCTCGACACCGCCCTCGCCCTCCAACTCGACGCGACAATACGGCTGTTGAGGCAGCGGCTGACGGCGCTGATGACCGGCCTGAGCGAACGGGTCGGCGTCGACGGCGGCCACGAGATGATCGGCCGCACCCATGGCCAGCACGCGCAGCCGATCACGTTCGGGTTCAAACTGGCCGTCTTTCTCGACCAGTTGACGCGGTGCCTGGAACGCCTCGACGAGCTGCGGCCGCGTGCGGTGATGGGCAAGATGGCCGGGGCGGTCGGCACCCTCGCCGGGCTCGGGCCGCTCGGGCCGCGCGTCCAGCACGACGTCCTCGCCCTGCTGGGGCTGCCCGAACCCCGCATCAGCGCCCAGGCGGTGGCCCGGGACCGGGTCGCGGAGTTCTTCTGCTGGGTCGCGCTGACCGCGTCCTGCCTGGACAACCTGGCGACCGAGATCCGCAACCTCCAGCGCACCGAGATCGGCGAGGTGGCCGAGTCGTTCGCCGAGGGGGACCAGATCGGCAGCTCCGCCATGCCGCACAAACGCAACCCCGTGCGCTGTGAACGGGTGGGCAGTCTCGCCCGGTTGCTGCGGTCCCTGGTGGGGCCCGCGCTGGAGAACGTCGTCACGTGGCACGAACGCGATCTGGCGAACTCCGCCAACGAACGGTTCACGCTGCCGCAGGCCGGCATCCTCCTCGACGAGATGCTGACCGTCATGACGGCCGTCGCCGCCGATCTGAAGGTCCGCCCCGAGCGGATGGCGGCCAACCTGGAGCTGTCCAGGACCGCCTCCATCAGCGAGGCGGTGCTGCTGGCCCTGGTCGAGTCCGGGGCCGACCGGCTCACCGGGTACCGGATGGTGCAGCGGGCCAGCGCGATGGCCGCCGGGGGCGGGGAGGCGCGGGGCGTCGAGGCGCCGGGCGCTGTGGGGCGGGACGCTGCGGGGCGGGGCGTGCCGTCGGGCGGTGCGCAAGTCGCCGTTGGGCGGGATGTGTTGCGGGCGTTGGCCGACGATCCGGAGGTGACCGCGTTGATTCCGGCCGAGGAACTCGCCAAGTTCGCCGCCCGGCCGCCGGACACCGGTGACAGCGAGGCGCTGACCGAACAGACCCTGCGGCATGCGGCGCGGGCGCTGCGGGCGGGAGCGGGGGCGGTGCCGGGAGCGGTGGCCGAGGCAGCCGAGGCGGCCGGGTCCGATGAGGCCGAGAACCCTGAGAACCGTGAGAACCGTGAGAACTCCGAGGAGGGAAGCCGATGAGTGGGACGGGCAGTGGGGCGGCGCCGGAGCCCCTTACGGGTAGGGCAGCCCCTACGGGTAGGGAGACCCTTACGGGTAGGGAAGCCCTTACGGGTAGGGAAGCCCTTACGGGTAGGGCAGCCCCTACGGGGAGGGCAGCCCCTACGGGGAGGGAGACCCTTACGGGTGGGGGTGCCTCTCGTGGTGGGGTGGGGCGGCGGGCGACCCTGGTGGTCGGGGGGCAGTGGGGGGACGAGGCCAAGGGCAAGATCTCCAGTTACCTCGCGCTGCGCGACGACCCCGCCGTGGCCGTCCGGGCCGGGCTCGGGCCCGGTGCCGGGCACACCGTGCGGTATCAGGGCCGGACCATGAAACTGCGGCAGATCCCCAGCGCCGTCATCAACCCCCGCACCCGGCTGCTCCTCGGCGCCGGGGTGCTGATCCGGCCCGAGGTGCTGCTCGCCGAGATCGAGGCGACCGGTGCCGGGGAGCGGATCGGCGTGGACTTCCGGGCGACCGTCATCGAACCCGGCCACATCGAGGCGGAGGCCGCCGACGCCGGGCTGACCGACACCGTGCGGTCCACCGGCAGCGGGCACGGTCCGGCGTTGGCGGCGCGCGCCATGCGGTCGGCCCGACTGGCCCGGGACGTACCGGAGTTGGCGCCCTATCTGACCGACGTCACGGCCGAGGCGAACGCCGCCGTCGACGCCGGGACGGGCGTTCTGGTCGAGGGCACCAACGGGTTCGGCCTGTCCGTCCTGTACGGCACCTACCCGTACACCGTGGGCAAGGACTCGACGGCGTCCTCCACGCTGGTCGACGCGGGGCTCGGGCCGCTCGCCGTGCAGGACGTCGTCCTCGTCTTCCGGGTCATGCCCACCCGGGTCGGGGCGGGCCCCTTCCCCACCGAGATCGACGAACGGGAGGCCGAACGCCTCGGCGTCGTCGAGTACGGCACCGTCACCGGGCGACGGCGCCGGGTGGGCCGTTTCGACATGGACCTGGCCCGCGAGGCGGTGCGCGTCAACCGGCCGTCCCGGATCGCCCTCACCTTCCTCGACCAGGTCGACCCGGCGGCGGCCGGGCTGAACGACGGTGAACTCCCGGACGCGGCACGGGTGTTCGTCAAGTCCGTCGAGGAAGGGCTCGGGCGTCCCGTCGATCTGATCGGCACCGGACCCGACACCGAGCATGTCATCGACCGTTGGACCACCCCGGGAGGCACCCCGTGAACGCGACCCCCACCTGGCGGCGCAGCAAGCTCCTCACCATCGGCTGGCAGGACGCGGGGCTGATGCTCGACGCGCTGGCCTCGGCGGTGCGGGGGGCCGGGTTCGCGCCCACCGTCATCGCGGGCATCGCCCGTGGCGGGCTGCCTCCCGCGGTCGCGCTGTCCAACCTGCTCGACGTCACCGACTTCCGCATCCTCGGCATCCCCCGCAACTCGGGCAACGGCCGTTACAGCGAACGGGGTGAGGCGCGGCTCGACTATGTGGTGCCGGAGGGGTCCCTCGCCGGGGAGCGGGTGTTGATCGTCGACGACATCATGGGCGACGGCGGCACGATGGCTCTGGCCGAGCGGACGGTGCGGGGGCTGGGGGCGGCGGAGGTGCGGTCGGCGGTCGTCGTCCGGAACGTCGGCTCGCGTTCCCTTCCCGACTTCTTCGCCGTCGAGGTCGATGACTGGACGGTGTTCCCATGGGAGGAACAGCCCGATGAGGGGCGGACTACGGGGGCCCTCCGGGCGGGGGTGCCGCGAGGGGCGGGGCGTTGACGCCGGGGGCGCCCCTAGGGGGCGGGTCGATGCCGGGTGGTGGGGCCGGAGTGCCCCTAGGGGGCGGGTTGACGCCGGGTGGTGGGGCGGGCGTGCCCCTAGGGGGCGGAGTGACACCGAGTGGTGGGGCGGGCGTGCCCCTAGGGGGCGGGGCGACGCCGAGTGGTGGGGCGGGCGTGCCCCTAGGGGGCGGAGGGTTGATGTCGGCTGACGGTTCGTGGGTGCCCCTAGGGGGCGGGTTGGCCCCGGGTGGTGGGGCGGCCTGCCTGGAGGGTGGTGGTTCCGTGGCTCCGGCCACCGTCGTTCTTGATCGGGATGGCACTCTGCTCGACTTCTACGAGATGTTCCATCGGTTCATCCTCGATCTCCATGCCGACGCCGGCATCACTCCGCCTCCTCGTGAGGAGATCGTGGGCTATCCCTACTGGACCTCGATCACCAGCGGTGACCTGCATATCGGTGCCGTGCGGGTTCGGGATCGGGTGGATGACGTCGTGCGTCGGTACATGGCCCACGGCACGCTCTACGCAGGGACCGTGGAGATGTTGACGGCCCTCGCGGCGACCGGGGTGCGGTTGGTGCTGGTCAGTTCGTGGATCGGCACGGTCGAGACGCGGGAGTTGTTGCGGGGGCAGGGGGTCGCGGGGTGTTTCGGGGCGGTATTGACGCGGGACGACCTCGCTGGGGCGGCGGGGGGTATGTCGGACGCCGACGTCAAAGTCGCCCTGGCCGGACGGGCGTTGGTGGAGGTGGGGCACCGGGGTGGGGAGCGGTTGTTTGTCGTGGGGGATACGGCGGCTGATGTGGCGTTGGGGCGGCGGCTGGGGGGTGGGGCGGTTGTCGTGGGGGTGCGGACGGGGAATGGGCGGATGTTTGAGGGTGCGGTGCGGGGGGTTGGAGGCGGTGAGGGGCCGGATGTTCTGTTGCCGTCCGTTGCGGGGTTGGCTTCGCTGGTCTTGGGGGGTGACGGGGGTGACGGGGGGTCGGCTTGGGGCAACCCCGCCCCCAAGGGCTCCCCCCTCCCTCCTCCCCCTTCCCCCCACCGAAAGGTTCCCCATGAGTAGGCCCAATGATGTTGGCGGTGTTGAAGGGTTCGGGAAGGTCGCCGGTGTTCCGGTGCCCGAGTTTCCGATCGTGGACGCGTATGGCCCTGACGGGCGGACCGCCTGGGCCGCTGACTGGCAGGCCCGCGTCTGGGCGATGGTCATCGCGCTCGGCATGAACGGCATCTGCCCCGCCAGCGAACTGCGCGACGCCGAGGAACGCGCCGAACCCGGCGCCTACCTCGCCGCCAGCTACTACGAACGCGTCCTCAACGGCATGGAGTTGGTGCTCAAGGAGCGCGGACTCCTCCCCGACGCATGACCCCCACGAACCCGGCCGCCCCGGACCCGGCGACCCCGGCCACACCCACGGCCCCCGCCGCCCCGGCCCCGGCGATACCCGCGACCCCAGCCACACCCACAGCCCCCGCCGCCCCCGACCCGCCGCCCGGCGATCCCGCACCCCCCACCGCCCTCGCCACCCCCACCACCCCCACCGCCCCCACCGCCCCCGGCGCCTCCCCCGCCCCCGCCTACCAAGTAGGCGACCCCGTGCGGGTGTTGGCCGGTGATCCGCCGCATCACACTCGGGCTCCCCGGTATGTACGGGGGCATGTGGGGGTCGTTCGGGGGGTGCAGGGGGCCTGTGCGGTTCCTGATGACGAGGCTCGGCGGGGGCGGCCTGTTCGGGTGCTGGTGGTGTACAGCGTGGGGTTCAGGGCCCGGGAGCTGTGGGGTGGGCAAGCGCGCGGGGCTCGGGACGAGGTGGTGTGTGATCTGTGGGAGTGCTATCTCGAACCTGCCTATACAGAACGGCAGTTGGCGCCTAGTGAGGAGACGTTCCGTGAGCGGTGAACACGTCGACGTGCCGGTGGCGGCGCGGGTGCGGCAGCTGGAGGCTCGGCTCGTCGCCGCCGGGCTGGTGACCGACGAGCAGCTCGACTCCATCCTGGAGCAGCACCTCTACCGGGCAACTCCCTTCAACGGGGCCCGGATCGTGGCCCGCGCCTGGATCGACGACGCCTTTCGCGCGCTGCTGCTGGCCGATGCCGACGCCGCCCTGGAGCAGCTGGGCCTGGGCGGGCTCCTCGCGCCGGACGAGCATCTGACCGTCGTGGCCAACACCGCCGACGTGCACAACGTCGTGGTGTGCACGCTGTGTTCGTGTTACCCGCTGCTCCTGCTGGGGCCCTCCCCCAGTTGGTACCGCAGTGATGCCTACCGGTCCCGGGTGGTCAGGGACCCGCGCGGGGTCCTGGAGGAGTTCGGCCACCACGTGCCGCCCGGCGTCGCCGTGCGGGTGTGGGACGCGACCGCCGAGGCCCGTTACATGGTCCTCCCCCGCCGCCCCGAGGGCACCGCTCATCTCGGTGAGGACGGACTGCGCGCCCTGGTCACCCGCTCGGGGCTGCTCGGCACCGCCGCCGTGTAGCCAGGCGGTCGGCACCAACTACCGGCCGGGCCCTCGGAGTTGTCCGAGAGAGGCCCGGCCGACGCGGGTCACGGCGCCGCGAACTCCGTTGTCGCGTCGAGGTAGTCGGTGGGGTCGGCGAGGCCGGCCTCACGGAAGGCCTCACGGCGTTCGTAGCAGGTGCCGCAGGTGCCGCAGTGCCGTTCGCCGCCCTTGTAGCAGGACCAGCTGATGGTCAACGGGGCCCCGAGACGGGTGCCGTGCGCGGCGATGTCGGACTTGGACCAGGTGATGAACGGCGCCTCGACGTTCGGCGTGGGGAAGCCCTCGTTGGCGACCGTGACCAGGTCGCTCAGTGCCGTGAGGAAGGCCGGGCGGCAGTCCGGGTAGATGAAGTGGTCCCCGGCGTGCATGCCGAGGGCGAGGGTGCCGGCCCGTTGCGCGACCGCCACCGACACCGCGACGTTGGCGAGCACGGCGTTGCGGTTGGGCACGACCGTGGCCCGCATCGACTGCTCGGCGTAGTGGCCGTCGGGGACGTTCACGGTGTCGTCGGTGAGCGCGGAACCGGTGAGCACGGCGCCGAACCCGCTGAGGTCGACGACATGATGGCGGGCGTCGTAGTGCGCGGCGACGGCCCGCGCCGAGTCGATCTCCTTGCTGTGCCGCTGCCCGTAGTCCACCGTGACGGCGATCAGCCGGTACCGCAGGGCCGCGTAGTGCGCCATCAGCGTGGTGGAGTCCATGCCTCCGGACAGCACCACCACTGCCGTGAACGGGTCGACACTGCTGTTCTCCTCCATGCGGAACCTCCGGTGGGGCCGGTAGCGGGCGGAACTCCCTCTCCCCACCAGCATCGGCCGACCGGCACGCCCCGCACATCTCGGACGGTGCCGAAGATCCCCGGGGCCGCACCCGAGAGGCGCCGCCGCCGGCTCCGAGACACCGGCGACGGCACCGCCGTTCAACTCCGTTGCAGAAGAACGTCGTTCAGCCCGGCCTGGGTTCAACTGCGGTCCGGGGAACGGCGGTCAGTGTGCGGCTCCGCTGGGGGCGGCGGGGCAGGCGCTGTCCGCGCCGACCTCCAGCATCGGGCCGACGCCCGGCACGCTGAGCAGCTCGGGGAAGTCGCGGCGGCCGGAGATGCCCAACTTGCGGTAGGCGCTGGAGAGATGGAGTTCGACGGTGCGGCGGGTGATCTCCAGGACCTCGGCGATCCGGCGGTTGGAGGTGCCGCGCGTGGCCATCAGGAAGATCTGGCGTTCGCGCTGGGTGAGGGTGAAGACGCCGCGCAGCGGGGTGTGCGGGGCGGGCTGCCGGTCGGCGGCGGCCAGCAGCGCCGTCGCCTGCTCCGCGACCGGCCGCGCCCCGCACCGGTGGGCCAGGCCGACGGCCGCCACCAGCGCGGTCACCGCCCGGTCGGGCTCGCCGTGGCGCATCAGCAGCGCCCCCAAGTCGGCCTGGGCGTGGGCCAGATCGAGGTCGCCGGCGCCGTCGCCGCTCTGGAGCAGCTCGATGGCCTCGCGCAGCAGCCGTTCGGCGCGGGGTCCGTCGTCGATCCGGGCCTGGGCGCGCAGGGCGCGGCCCAACTCCAGCGGCAGGTGCGACTTCTCGGCCAGTTGCAGCTGCTCGGCCGCCGCCGCGTCGGCCTCCGCGAGCAGGCCGCACTGCCACAGCCGGGCCACCCCGTGCCGCCGCCACGCCAGCAACGAACTGAGCCGGACGCCCCCCGAACTCGCCCTGCGCAGCAGGTCCTTGAGGTCGACGGCGGCGCCGTCCAGGTCCCCGGCGGCGGCCCGCAGCCCGGCCCGCGCCAGCAGGACGTCCCGGCAGAGCCAGCCCGGCTCCAGTTCGCCCGTGCAGCGCTGCGTCTCCAGGAGCTTCCACGCCGCGTCGCCATCGCCCAGCTCCGCGAGCAGCCCGGCCAGCAGGCCGACGGCGGTCATCCGCAACGGCACCGCGAGCCGTTGCTCCGGCGTGGGCAGCACCCGCAGCAGCTGTTCCAGGACGACGCGCGCGGTGTCCGGGCGGCCCTGGCCGAGCGCGATCAGCGCGTCGACGAGGAGCGCCGCGCCGTCCGGCCGCAACCGGTCCTCGGCGCCGGGCCCCAGGCTCTGCGCGCGGGCGGCGGCCTCCTCGTGCAGCCCGTTCTGCACCAGCACGATCAGCGCGAGCGGAACGGTCATGGGGTGCGGGGACGGGGTCCGCTCGAACCCGTCGAGCGCGCGCCGCGCCTGCCGCACCGCCTCCCCGCTGTCCCGGCCCGCCAGGTCGGCGAAGAGCGCCTTGAACGCGTCGACGGCCAGCACGATCGCGGGCCCGGCGGGCGGCGCTCCGGCCGGGCCGACGGCGTCGCCCGCCACCACCGCGTCCAGCAGCTCCACGCTGCGGTCGACGGTGGTCGCACACATCCCGTCGGCGACCCGGTGCAGCCGGTCCCAGCGCGCGAGCCCCGAGCCGGCCAGCGTGGCCCGGACGACGGCCAGCACCCGGGCCGTGGTCGCGGGGTCCGGCACGCTGGTGCGCAGCGCCCCGCCGAGCCGGTGCAGCAACGGGACCCGGGCGTCGTCGGTGCGCAGCTCGCGCAGGTTCGCCAGGGCCAGGTCGACGCCCGCCCGCCAGTCGGTCAGGAGCCGGATGTCGCAGGCCAGCAGGACGGCCCGCAGATACGATTCGCCGTTCGCGGTGCGCAGGGTGTGGTCGGTGAAGTGCAGCGCGGTGGCGTGGTCGTCGGCCCGTGCCGCGCCCCGGGCCGCCGCCAGCAGGACGTCGGCGGGCCAGGTGTCGTCGGACCGGACGCTGGCGGCGACCAGGTGCCGTGCGGTGCGCTGGATGGGGGCGCCGTGCCGGTGCAGATAGGCGGCGGTGCCGAGGTGGGCGGCGCTGCGGGCCATCGCCGTCGTCCCGCCGGCCAGCGCCTGGGCCAGCAGCGGGTGGCGCAGGGCGAGGGTGCCGTCGTCGGCGATGAACCCGAGCCGCACCAGCCGGTCGGCAGCGGCGAGGGTCTCCTCCAGGGTCAGACCGCTGAGGTCGGCCAGGAGCGGGAGGGCGTCCGGGTCGCTCTCGCCGGTGACGGCGATGAGGGTGACGACCTTCAGCAGGGCCGGGTCGACGAGGTTCAGGCAGCGGGCGGCGGCGTCGGCGACGGCGGGCAGCGCGGGCGCGTCGGCGAGCGTCAGCTCCTCCCACGCCGGGTGGCCCGCGCCGGTGCCCCAGCGCAGCAGCTCGGTCAGCAGCAGCGGGTTGCCCGCGGTGAGCCGGTGGCAGACGGCCACGCTCTCGGGGCGGGCGCGGCGGCCCAGGGCGCCCCTGGCGAGGTCGGCGCTCTCCTGCTCCGACAGTCCGTCGAGGACCAACTGCTCCATGCCATGCATCAGTTGGGCCAGCTCGGCGGGGGCGCGCGGGGGCCGTCCGCGCTGCGCCGAGACCGCCACGACCACCGGGAGCCGTGAACTCTCCTCCAGCACGCGGCGCAGGGCCCGCAGAGAGCCCGCGTCGGCCCGGCACACATCGTCCGCGGTCACCAGCAGCGGGCCCCGGCGGCCGGTCTCCGCGATCACGTCGAGGACGTCGGTGCCGGGTTCGGTGATCGGTCTCGCCCCGGTCACACCGTCGGGGTCGGTTATCTCGCATTTTCCCCACGGGCCCCCGATACCGCTTGATTTCAAGTCGACGACGGTGTACTGATGTTCACGCGCCGTCGCCTGAAATGTACGCAATAACGCGCTGCGCCCGACGCCGAATCCACCGGAGACAATCAGTCCGGTCGTTCCGTTCCCGGCGTCCTGTCGCAGCGAATTCTTCAGCGAGACCAGTTCGTTTCTCCGCCCGGCGAATCCCGGAGAACGTTGGTTGTCGGCGGGCATCTCATGCCTCCGTCTGTGGTGTGCGGATTGCGTGCCGCCCCCCGTTGTCCTCGGCGTTCGCAATTACAGCCCATTCCGCAGGCATATGGGAACAGTGCGAACCCGCCAATATGGCTTGAATGGGCCGCGCCAGAATTTTCCCGATACTCACCTACATGTGATCCTTCCTCATTCCTGAAAGAATCGCCAGGCGGGCAGGGAATGTTGCGCCACTGTTCGCCTCACGCTTTTCCATGCCTTGCACAAGAGATCACCGGTGGACGGACGCGAGTTCCCGGTATTTGTGACAGCCCGTCAATTCCCGTGCGGTGAACCGTACTTCGGCGTCCGACGGGAAGCGGCGCGGCGGCTCGGCGACGCCGACTCGATTTGCCGCAATCCCGTTAATCGAGCGGCCGGGTGGGAGTCGGCGGGCAAGCGGACAGGCAAGCGGGGCGGGAGGAGGGGTCGGCAAGGGGGCGTGACGGAGTCGACAACGGGTAAGCGGTCCCCGGGTACCCCTAGGGGTACCCGGCCCCCGACCCCGCACCCGACCCCCGTACACCCGGCTCCCGTACATTCGACCAGGCCAGAGGCTTGCGTCGATAGTTAGGCCAGCCTTACTCTAGTCAGTCGCACCACTACAGGGCACCGACCGTCACCCGGTCCGCCCGCGGCGAGCGCTCCACCGACGCAGCCTGGCCGTCCTCCCCCTCCCCCAGCGCGTTCAAGGGCCTGGGAGGCACCCGCAGCCGGAAACCGCTCACAGGACGGGCACGTGAATCACTCCTCCCTCGGTCTCTACGACCCTGCCCTCGACCACAGCGACTGCGGCGTCGGCTTCCTCACCCGCCTCGACGGCACCCCGAGCCACGACGTCATCCGCAAGGGCGACGAGGCGCTGCACGCCATCCCGCACCGGGGCGGTTCCTCCGCCGAGGGCGTGGGCGACGGCGCGGGGGTGAGCGTCGACCTCTCCGTGGAGTTCTTCAGCGCGCTCACCGGCGAGGAGCTGCGCGCCGGGCACTTCGGCGTCGCCAACTGCTTCGTGCCGGTCACCACCGGGCAGGACGCCGCCGTCGGGCAGGACGCCGCCGTCGGGCAGGACGCCGCCGTCGGGCTGGTCGCGCGGAGCATCGTCGAGCAGGGCTTCGAGATGCTGCTCGTGCGGGACGTGCCGGTGGACCACTCCGTCGCCCGCCCCGCCGCCGAGGCGTACCAGCTGCCCATCGTGCAGTGGATCTTCCGGGCGCCGGAGGGCTGGGAGCGGGCCGAGGTCGACGCCGCCGCGCACCGCGCGCTGCTCGCGATCGAGGCCGTCGCCTACGCCGACGACGCCTACGCCGGGCTGTACCCGCTGTCGCTCAGCGCGCGGACGCAGGTGCTCAAGGGGCGGCTCAACTCCGGCGAGATCATCCGGTTCTTCCGTGACCTGCTCGACCCGCGGCACTCGGTGCGGTCGCTGTACTTCCACACCCGGTTCTCCACCAACACCGAGCCGCACCCGACGATGGCACAGCCGTTCCGGCTCATGGCGCACAACGGCGAGCTGAACACCGACCGCAAGAACCGGCTGTCCGACGAGGCCCTCGCGCGCGCCCGCACCCGCAGCATCGTGCGGCCCCCCGGTCAGTCCGACTCCAGCCGCCTCGACCAGACGCTCCAGAGCCGGGTGTTCGACGACGGCCTCGACCTCGTCGAGGCGGTCGTCTCGCTCATGCCTCCGGCCTGGGAGAACGACCGCACGCTGCCCGTCGCCGTGCGCGACATGCTCGAACACTTCTCGCTGTACGAGGAGAAGAACGACGGTCCGGCCGCCGTCATCTTCAGCGACGGCGATGTCATCGGCGCCCGCCTCGACCGGCTCGGCCTGCGTCCGCTGCGCACCGTGGAGACCGCCGAGTACCTGATGGTGGCGTCGGAGGCCGGGCAGGTCGCCTTCCCCGACGACGAGGTCGTGCACCGGGGCCGGATCGAGGCCGGCGGCATGCTCGTCGTCGACCACCGCACCTCACGCGTGCTGCGCACCCGCGAGGTGCTGGACGTGCTCGCGGCCCGGCGGCCCTACTCCGAGCTGCTCGCGGCGGCCCGCGTCCACCTCGACGACCTGCCCGCCCCCGACTACTACCGGGGCACGACCACCCTCGGGTACGACGGTGACCTGAGCCTGGCCGGGCGGTACGTGGCGTACTCGCTGAACCAGGAGAGCTTCCGGTTCATGCTCGACCCGATGCTCGCCACCGGCTCCGAGCGGATCTCCGCGATGGGGTACGGCAACGCCATCAACGCGCTCAGCGACACCGAGGGCGGCATGGCGAAGTACTTCTCGCAGCGCTTCGCCCAGGTCACCAACCCACCGCTGGACAGCATCCGCGAGGCCGACGGGATGAGCATGCGGGTCGCGCTCGGCCCCAAGCCGGACGGCACCGGCAACACCAACGGCCGTCAGCTCGTGGTGAGTTCGCCGGTGCTCGGGCATCTCGACATGGTCCGGCTGCGGGACCAGCGGATCGTGCCGCTGAAGCGCTTCGACATGCTCTACACCCCGGTCGCGGGCGACGAGCGGGCCAACGCCGACGCGTTGCGGGCGGCCCTTGAGCAACTCCGCGACGACGTCGAGCAGTTCGCGGCCGAGGGCGGCGGGATCGCCGTGCTCACCGACCGGGCGATCTCCTCGACGCGGGCGCCGCTGCCGGTGATCCTCGCCGTGGCGCTGGTCAACCAGCGGCTGATCGAGACCGGGCTGCGGCTGCGGGTCTCGCTGGTCGCGGAGAGCGGCCAGCTGCTCTCGTCGCACCACGTGGCGACCGCGCTCGGCTTCGGCGCCTCCGCCGTCTACAGCCTCAGCGCCCGGCTGCGCGCCGAGGAGAAGTTCCCGAGCGCCCCCGCGCCCGCCGGTGAAGTCACCGAGACGGACCGGGCGTTGGCGAAGTTCCGCAAGGCCGCCGAGAAGTCGCTCGCCAAGACCATGGGCCGGGTCGGCCTGTGCACCGCCGAGAGCTACATCGGCGGCGAGTTCTTCGAGCCGAACTACCTCGACACCCGCGACGACGTCTTCGCGCAGGCCTTCCCGCACATGGACGCCCCGGTCGGCGGCGTCGGGTTCGCCCGCATCGCGCAGGCCACGACCGACTGGCACGAGCGGGCCCGCGCCGTCGAGAACGAGCAACAGGTGCCGCTGCTCGGCCTGTTCAAGGAACGTTCGGACGGCGCCGGGCACACCTTCGGCGTCACGGCCGTCCGGGGCTTCGGCGACATGACCGAGGAACGCCCGGAGTTCGGCCGGGACGGCGACCCGGAGGCGCTGCGGCTGCTCACCCTCGGCCAGCTCGACGACGCGTTCGGCATCAGCGACGCCGCCTACCGCAACACCGGGTACGACGCGCTCAGCGACGCCGAGATCGACGCGTTCCGGATCACCCCCGGATACCGCGCCTTCCTGCGCACGACACGGGAGGAACGTTCCCGCCGCCCGTCCGCGCTGCGGGACGTGCTCGCGCTGCCCGCCGACGTCACGGGGCTGCGCACCCCGGAGGACTTCGCGCGGGAGCTGGGCCGCTTCTCGACCACCGGCAACGCCAGCGTCACCGTGCGCGGCGTCGTCGCCACCGTCACGCCGGGCGCCGGGGAGACGGCGGAGTCCGCGGAGACGGCCGAGTCGGTGACGGCCCGGCTGCAACTCGCCTCGCCCGACGCCGAGTTGCACGCGGCGCTGGCCGCCGGGCTCGCCCTCGCCCACCCCGGCGAGGTCGAACTCCTGGAAACGGGGGCCGACTTCGTCACCGTCACCGCGTCCGGCACCGCCGCCCGGCTGCTCGCCCTGCTCGACCACGCGCCGGCCAGCGTGCCGCTCGTGGATGTGCAGCCCGCGCACGAGATCACCCGCTCGCTGGCGTCCGGCGCGATGAGCCACGGCGCGCTGGTGGCGACCGCGCACGAGGCCGTCGCGCACGGCGCGAACATGGTCGGCGCGATGTCCAACAGCGGCGAGGGCGGTGAACACCGGTCCCGTTACGGGACGTTGCGGGGTTCGCGGATCAAGCAGTTCGCGTCGGGCCGGTTCGGGATCTGGGCCGGTTATCTCGCCGATCCGATGCTCCAGGAGCTGGAGATCAAGATCGGGCAGGGCGCGAAGCCGGGCGAGGGCGGCCAGTTGCCCGCGCCGAAGGTCACCGTCGACATCGCGGCGGCGCGCGGCGGCACCCCCGGCATCGAACTCATCTCGCCGCCCCCGCACCACGACACGTACTCCATCGAGGACTTGGCGCAGCTCATCCACGACTGCAAGGCCGCCCGGGTGCGGGTGATCGTGAAGCTGGTGTCCTCGGAGGGCATCGGCACCATCGCGGTCGGCGTCGCCAAGGCGGGCGCGGACGTCATCAACGTCGCCGGGAACACCGGCGGTACGGGTGCGGCGGCGGTCACCAGCCTGAAGTACGCGGGCCGTTCGGCGGAGATCGGCATCGCCGAGGTGCACCAGGCGCTGGTCGCCAACGGGCTGCGCCAGAAGGTCGTCCTGCGCTGCTCCGGCGCCCACCAGACCGGCGGCGACGTCGTCACCTCGGCGCTGCTCGGCGGCGACAGCTTCGAGTTCGGGACGACCGCGCTGATGATGCTGGGCTGCGTCATGGCGAAGAACTGCAACGTCAAGTGCCCGGCGGGGCTGACCACCAACCCCGAGGCGTTCGAGGGCGACCCGCGCGCGCTGGCGCAGTACCTGCTCAACATCGCGCACGACGTCCGCCAGATCCTCGCCCGCCTCGGCCTGCGCTCCCTGCGCGAGGCCCGCGGCCGCACCGATCTGCTCCAGCTCCTCGACCACCCGGCCAGCGTGGGCCGCCTCGACGTGCGCCGGCTGCTCGCCCGCGTGCCCGAGAAGACCGTCGCCGACCCGGAGTACCTGGAGAAGGACTTCACCACCGACGACGCCCTCATCAGCCGCGTCCGCACCGCGCTCCTGGAGCGCCGCGAGCCGTCCCTGCTCGTCGAGGGCGTCCCGCTGCGCAACAGCGACAAGTCGGTGGGCGGCCAGCTCTCCATCGACATCGAGCGACTCCTCAACCACCTGCGCAACGACGACGAGTTGACCGACGGTGACCTCGCCGCCGCCCCCGCCGTCACCCGCGACGAGCGCGGCCGCAGCCGCCTGGTCGACGACGCCGTGCGCATCCGCACCACCGGCTCGGCCGGTCAGTCCTACGGCGTGTTCTGCAACGACGGCATCACCCTCGAACACACCGGCACCGCCAACGACGGCGTCGGCAAGAGCCAGAGCGGCGGCCGGATCATCGTCCGCGCCCCCGGCGGCGGCAGCACCGAACGCGGCGGCAACGTCCTGGTCGGCAACTTCGCGCTGTTCGGCGCGACCGGCGGCCGCACCTTCGTGCAGGGCGAGGCCGGTGACCGGTTCGCCGTGCGCAACTCCGGCGCCACCGCCGTCGTCGAGGGTCTCGGCGACTTCGGCTGCGAGTACATGACCGGCGGCACCGTCCTCAACCTCGGCGGGTTCGGCAAGGGCCTCGGCAACGGCATGAGCGGCGGGTTCCTCTACCAGTACGACCCCACCGGCGAGGTCCGCGACCGGGTCAGCGCCGACTCCCTGCTGGTGTTCCCGGTGACCGACACCGCGCACGGCGCCTTCCACGAGGAGGCCGTCCGGCTGCTGCTGACCTGGCACCTGGAGGCCACCGGTTCCCCGCTCGCGGCCCGCCTGCTGGAGAACTGGGAGGCCGAACGGCAGTACGTGTACGGCGGAATGCCGCGCGCCCTGCTCCTCTACCAGGACGCAGGCGAGATCCTCGCGGCGGCGACCCGCGCCGAACTCCTCGACGAGTTGGCGACGTCGGTCGCGACGGACAAGCTCCGCTCGTTCAAGGTCGACTACCGCGACCGGCGCACCGTGCTCGGCGGCCGGGCCCCGGCCCTCGGCGACCGGGGCGACGCCGACATGTTCTCGCTGCTGTCCTCGTACACGGTGCTCGGCGCCGCGCAGGACCTCGCCCTGGAACGGGTGCCGGGCGCGAGCGGCCCCGACGATCCGCGCGTCGCCGCCGCCGTCCGCAACCTCGTCCTCACCGAGGACTTCTTCGTCAAGCAGCGCGTCGTGAAGTACCTGCGCGGCACGCTGGAGCGGTTCGGCGACGACGAGTTGGCGACGCTGATCGCGATGAAGCGCCTCGACGACTACAAGCGCGCCCTGCGCCAGCGCAACAACCTCAGTGTGGACGCGCCCGGCACCTACGGCTGGATCATCCACCAGACCACGAAGAACGCCGGACGCGCCCGCGCCGCCCGTTTCGACGAGCTGCTCGCCGGTGCCGCCCTCGACGACCTCGCCGCCCGCCACGCCCCGCAGGCCCCGACCGAAGCGGTGACCCCGTGACCCTGACACCCCCTACGGGTTCCCTGATACCGGCCGACGCGCCGTTCTCCGCCGAGCAGGAGGCCTGGCTCGCCGGGTTCCTGGCCGGGGTGGCCGCCGCCGGACGCCGGGACGCCGCCGCGGGCGACGCGCCCACGGCCACGATCGACGTGCTGTTCGGCACCCAGACCGGCAACGCCGAGTTCCTCGCGGACGAGGTCGCGGCGGGGGCGCGGGCCCGGGGCATGGCCGGGAAGGTCGCCGCCCTCGACTCGGTCACGCCGGACCAGCTCGCCACGATGTCCCACGTCGTCGTCATCACCTCCACCTACGGCGAGGGCGAACTCCCGGACAACGCGGGCCTGTTCTGGGAGGCGTTGCAGTCCGACACCGCGCCGCGCCTCGAAGAGCTGCGGTACGCGGTGCTCGGTCTCGGCGACCGGGGCTACGACGACTTCTGCCAGGCGGCGAAGCTCATCGACACCCGTCTGGAACAGCTGGGCGCGGCCCGCCTCCAGGACCGCATCGACTGCGACGTCGACTTCGAGGAACCGGCGGCGGCCTGGACGGCGACGGTGCTCGACCGGTTGGCGGCGGAGACGGGAGCGGGCGCCGGTACGGGTGCCGGGTCGGCCGCAGGTCCTACGGGTACTGGGGGTACTACGGGCACCGCCTCCGGTCCCACCCGTTCCGCCTGGAACAAGCGCAACCCGTACCCCTCACGGCTGACGGCGAACAGGCTGCTGACCTCGCCGGACAGCGCGAAGGAGGTGCGGCACTACGAGTTCGACCTCGGCGACAGCGGCATCACCTACGGGGCGGGCGACGCGCTGGCCGTCGTTGCGGAGAACGACGACCGGCTGGTCACAGAGCTGCTGGCGCACCTGGGCACGACCGGCGACGAGGAGGCCGAGGGCCGCCCGCTGACCGAGCTGCTGCGCACGGCCCGCGAGATCCGCACCCCGTCCAAGGACCTGATCGCCGACCTCGTCGAACGCTCCCCGGCGAGCGAGCTGGCCGCGGTCGTGGCCCACGGCGACCGCTCCGACCTGGAGTCCTGGCTCTGGGGCCGGGACATCCTCGACCTGCTCAGGGACGCCGGCGACGCGGCCCCCGGGTGGGCCGAACTCCTGCCGTTCCTGCGGCCGTTGCAGCCCCGCCAGTACTCCATCTCGTCGAGCCCGCTCGCCCACCCGGGCAGCGTCCACCTCACCGTCGCGTCGGTCAGGTACGCCACGGCACAGCGCGGCTACGGCGGCGTCGCGTCGACGTACCTCGCCGACCGGGTGGGCGAGGACGCGAGCGTCGGCCTGTTCGTGCAGCCCAACGCCGCCTTCAGCGTCCCGGCGGACGACGACGCCCCGATGGTCATGATCGGCCCCGGCACCGGCGTCGCCCCGTTCCGCGGCTTCCTGCACGAACGTGCCGCGCGGGGCGCCGGGGGCCGCAACTGGCTGTTCTACGGCGACCAGCACCGCGCGACCGACTTCGTCTACCAGGACGAGCTGACCGACCTGCGCGAACGCGGCGTCCTGACCGAGCTGGACCTCGCGTTCTCCCGCGACCAGGCCGAGAAGATCTACGTCCAGACCCGGATGCGCGAACGCTCCCGCGAGCTGTACGCGTGGCTGGAGGAGGGCGCCCACGTCTACGTCTGCGGCGACGCCTCCCGCATGGCCAAGGACGTCGAGACGGCCCTCCTGGACGTCGTCGCCGAGCAGCGCGGCCGGGGCGGCGACGACGCGGCGGAGTACCTCGCCGACCTCCGCCGGGCCAAGCGCTACGTACGGGACGTGTACTGACGATGAGCGCCCACGACCCCAACTCCCCTGACGTGGCCTGCGCGTTCGCGGGCTGCTGCGCCCGCCGCAGCACCCGGGTCCGGCTCATCGACCCGCGCGTACCGGAGTTGGCCCGCTCCCTGACCCTCTTCCAGTACGTGCAGGCGGTCACCGGCGGCCGGGTCGCCCATATCGACCAGGCGGGCAGCTACGCGCCCCCGACCCTGCGCGGCGAGGCGTTCACCGTGCACCCGGGTGAGATCACGCTGCGGGTGGACGGCGCCGGGATCGACGCGGCGGTGGTGACGCGCGACGCCGAGGACACGGTCGCGGTCCATCTCCTCGACCACCAGGGCCGAACGATCCACCGGGGCCGCCTGCTCTCGGAGGGCGACCGCCTCCTGGCCGGCCTGACCGACACGATCGAGGCGGGGACGACGCCGACCGCGCCGCCCGCGCCGCCCGCCGTCCCTCCGTGGGAGAACGGCGACCAGCTCACCCAGCTCGACGCGATCCTCACCGACGGCGGCCTCGCGCGGCGCGCGGAGTTCCACAACTACCGCGCGGAGCACCGGGAGATCGCGCTGGACGTCGTCCCGGCCGTCCTCGACCACGTCTGCTCGGTGGGCCTGCCGATCGGCGTGGGGGTGTTCGCCCCGTCGGTGATGCAGGCGAGCTACGGCCCGGTCCATGTCACCGACCGCACCCTCGGCGGCCGCGTCTTCGCCGCCCTGGCCCACAGCTCCGTGGAGTTCGACCTCACCGCCGTGCACGCCTGCCACCTGGTCCGCTCCACGGCGGCCCACGGACCGACGTCAGCCCTCGAACTCGACGACGAGGAAGGCCGTTGCGTCGCGGTGATCACACAGTTCGGGATGGTCGGGGCGGATGTGCACGGGGCGTGGGAAGACTTGGCGAGTTCCCTGCCGGACGCGTGAACGGCCGTGTGACGCACGCCGGTTGACCCGGTAACGGGCGGTGCCCCCGGACCCTGGGGGAAGTCCGGGGGCACCAGAACAGGGGGCTCGCCTGTACCTTCGGGCTCACCGGCCCGGTAGGGCTACGGGTGCTACTGGAACTGCCAGACGGACGCGCCGATCGACCAGCCTGCGGGGCCCCGGCCGTCCTCGTAGACGCGGGCCTCGAACACCGCGTCGGCGGGTATCTGCGTGCAGACGTCGGTGCCGGGCCACGGGTTGGCGACCGCCGGCCACTGCTCGCAGGTGATCTTCCGGACCGGCTGCGCGCCGACCTTCCAGCGGAACTTCGACGGGTTGACGGTCGGGCAGGCGCCGTCCTTCTTGTAGTTGACGGCGACGTAGGCGCTGTAGCGACGGTTGTCCGTGAGCTGGGTCCAGCCGGACTCGTTCTCCGTGTACACGCACAGCCGGCGTCCCGACACGGCCTCGGCCGGAGCGGCCGTGACCACTCCGACGCCGACGCCGAGCATGCCGAGGGCGAGGGTGCCGAGCGCGGCCTTACGAAGCGTCGACTTCGGGGGTGAGAAGCGCATAGGGGATCTCCTGTGGGGGGATGAGCAGAAGTTTTCCGGGACACACATTAGGTAATCGATCCCTCCCGAAAACTCAAATAAAGCTCAATAAATCAGCCGTCAGGTAATGGTCAGAATAACCCCTACCCCTATCTTCGAGAAAGAATTGTTCACGCTCCGGTCCGGAGTGACAAACAACCCCGGCCACCCCACAATAAGCCGCACGGACCCACCCGCCCCCACCCGCCGGACCAGGCACGACACCGCACACGAGGACCCCGCCGACCGGCCCCGCACCCGCCCCGAGTAAGAACGGGGAAACCGGGAACGAGCCCAGCACCGGGAAGGGGAGCGGCTCCTCGAACCCCGGGCGACCGAATACCGGACGGACCGAATACCATCGGGCCCACACGGCCATAAAGCCGTCACGACCACCGCACCTTCACGCCAAGGGGAAATTCACGTGTCGTTGACCACCTGCCGTCTCGCGGCAGCATCCTTGACGCTCGCGGCCGCGCTGGTCGGCGCGGCGGGCGCCGCCCCGGCGCTGGCGAGCACGCTCCCGCTCACCTCGACGGCCCGGACGTCGTCCACCGCGCCGAGCCCGACGAGCTTCGTCGACCTGCCGACGCAGCCCCTCCCGGCGGCCGGCCGGTCGCAGACGTTCACGGTGTCCTACCGCAACGACACGGCGGCCGACCAGACCGTGGCCCCGCAGGTCCTGGTGGAGTCCCCGGACGCCGGCCCGTTCCTGACGCCGTCGGACATACGGCTGGAGCAGGCCGGCCAGGACGGCACCCTCACGCCGGTGACCGTCGGCAGCCAGACCGGCACCCTCTTCACCGACCTCACCTCCGCCGAGCGCACCCTCCACCCGGGCGAGACCCTCACCCAGCAGTACCGCATCACGACGACGACCCCCACAGCCACCGGCACCCTCCACCCCCGCACAGCCCTCTACAACTGACCCCACCCTGAAACGCCCCTCCCCAACTCCCCCGCACCGGGCCCGTGTTGAACGGGTCCCGAACGCCGGGTGCGGGGAGGGGCGTTGGGGTGTACGGGGGTCGGTGGCGCCCGGGGCGGAAATCCGGGGCGCGGTGTTCACCTATTTCTCGCCACGCACCCCCGCCTTTCGGCCACACACTCTGTCGAATTCGCCGTACTTCTTTGCGGGAAGTCGTCGGAACGGGTGATTCTGGCGTCATTTCGGCTGACACGGCCGTTAGCCTCAGCTGGAGCAACCGGCCCGTGTGCATGCGTTCGGGCCGCCCGCCGCGACGAAGACAAGTGAGGCAGAGCGCTTTCTCATGGCTGATTTCGATTCCACTCGGATTCTGATCTACGCGTTCAGCTACGCCGAACAATTGCTGGAGGAGGTGTCGTACCTTCGGTACTCGGCCGAGCGCAGCCTCTGTTTCCTGTGGGACCTCCGCGACCCGTCGGTGCGGATGATCGCCATCACGTCGGAACCCGTGGACCCCTACACGCTCGACTACCACTTCCGTGACGTCTTCCGGTTCGACGACCGCATGATCGAGAGCGCCCGTGAGCGGCTGACCCTGCTCACCCCCGACGCGCACCGGCCGGGCCCGCTCGACGACCAGGTCCTCGGCGACGGACGGCTCGTCGAGGCGCTGCGGAGCGCCGCGCAGGACAGCGCGCACACGACCATCGTCCACTTCATGGCCTCCGACTCCCTCGACACACTGGCCCGCGAGGTCGGCGCCGGCCTCGAAGAGGGCCACCAGGAGTTCGTCAACCGCTGGGGCAGCAAGTCCGGGGGCAAGCAGATCCTCGTGACCGCCCATGTCGAGGTCCCCGACGGGTCGTTCGAGGAACTGCACAGCGAAGAACCGGTGATCCAGCAGGTCGCGCGGCTCGCCACCGGCCCGCTCCAGGCGCGGCACGCCATGGTGAAGCTGAGCGCCAGCACCTACGCCGCGTCGATCGGCAACGTGCTGATCGACTGCGACAAGTTCGCCGGCACCGGGGACCTCCTCGCGGCGGCCGAGGTGATCCGGATGCCCGCCGAGGCCTTCTACCGCGAACTCGCCGAGGGCGGCGCGATCGTGGAAGAGTTCGTGGAGAACATCACCTCGTCCCCCAGCGGGCTCGGGCACATCGGCGCGGACGGCACCGTCAAGGTCGTCGCCAGCCATGACCAGGTGCTGTCGGGCGGCCAGTACTGGGGCTGCCGGTTCCCGGCCGAGGAGCGGTGGCGGCCCGCCATCGGCGACGCCGTCTCCCGCACCGGCGCGGTGCTGGCCCGACTCGGGCACCGGGGCACGTTCGGCATCGACTTCGTGGTCGCGGGCGACCGGGGTCCCCTCGCCGTGGAGATCAACCTCCGCAAGGTCGGCCCCAGTCACGCCCTGCGGTACGCCGAGGCGCTCGTCGGCCGGGAGGTCGGGGACGACGGGCTGCTGCGGCGGGGCGACGGCCAGCCGATGTGTTACGTGCACGGGCGGCTGCACGAGCCGGAGGCGCTCGGCAGGCTCGACCCGAGGACGGCCGTCGAACGGCTGCGCGCGGAAGGGTTGCTGTACCGGGAGGACAAGGGCGAGGGCGTGGCCCTGCATGTGCTCGGCGCCCTGACGGCCTGCGGTTTCGTCGAACTCACCGCGCTGGCGCCGACGTTCGAGGCCGCCGACGCCTACATCAAGGCGGCGGAAGCCTCCCTGATGGGCGACGCCGCCCGCGCCTGAGAGCGAGGGACGCCTGCGCTTGAGGGCGGGAGACGCCTGCCTTTGAGGGCGGGGGCGGCACCGGTTCGCGGAGCCGCCCCCTGGAGACGCCGAGGACTGAACTGCCCTGGTCCACCAGGGCCGTTCACCTCCCTCAAGCGGGACGCAGTGCCCGCTCGAAGGCCTCGACGATCCGCTCCGGTTCCTCCGTGCCGACGGAGATCCGCAGCATGTCCCGGTGCAGCCCCCTGGCCCGCAGGGCGGCCCGGCCCTGCTCCGTCGCGAGCAGGTCGTAGTGCGCGATGAAGATCTGCGGCGACGCCATCGTGAACTCGGCCCCGAAACTGGGGCCCTTGGCGACCGCGAGCCGGTCGTACACCTCCTCCAACGGCACTTTGAGGTCGACCAGGAGCAGGCCGCCGGGTGCGTCGGAACGGCGTTCTATCTTGCGGTAGTTGGCGGCGGACCGGGCGTCGTACGCCCAGCCGACGTGCCGGACGACACGGGCGTGCCGTTCCAGACAGGCGGCGAGGGCGAGGGTGTTGGCGTTCACCCGGTCCATCCGCCGGGCGTAGTCACGAATCCGGGCGGCCACCCGGGCGGTGTCGCGGTGGTAGGGCTCGTCACCGTGGCGCGGCAACTCGGCGCGGAGGTCGGCGGCGAAGGAGGAGTCCGCGCTGATGACGGCCGCTCCCATCAGGACGTCGGCCGACCCGGTGGCGTACTTGGTGAGGCTCTCGCAGACCACGTCGGCATGGGGCAGCACGTCGACGTTGTAGGGGGTGGCGATCGTCGCGTCGACGACCAGCGCGCAGCCGGCCCGGTCGGCGATCTCCCGCAGCGCCGGGATGTCCGGGGTGCGCAGGCTCGGGTTGCTCGGCACCTCGGCGATGATCCCGGCGAGTTCCCCGGCGTGCGCGTCGACGACACGGGCGATCTCCGCGAGGTCGAACGGGTCGGCCACGGTGGTGAGTTCGGCGTCGACGACCCGTTTCTCCAGCAGGCTCACGGTGTCGAAGAAGACCCAGCCGAGCTGGAGCCACCGACGGCGACCGCTCTCCCGTTGGATGGCGGAGAGCGCGGCGATGGTCGCCGCCACGGCGTTCATCCCGCTGTTGTGCAGTGACACATCGGCGGGTTCGCGGACACCGTAGGCGGTGGCGAGGACGGCTCTGACGGCGTCCGAGGGGGCGTCCGCCATCGTGGCCTCGGCCTGCCTGCCGTCGATCAGACCGGCGTCCAGCAGCACGTCCTCCGCCTCCCGCGAGGACAGGTGGCTGCCGGTGTGCTGGACGTACGCGCGGACCCGGGCGGCGGAGACGGCGTCGGCCGGGAGCCGCACCCCGTGCAGGCCACGCCGTTCGAACGCGGCCTCCGGCGAGAGCCCGGCATACTCGACGGCGGCCCGCGAGGCCCGCGCCGACCGGACCAGCACCAGCCCCTCACCCGCGCCGCCGCCTCGGACGTCGGCCGGGACACCGTCCGGGACGCCCTCCCGGACGAGGAGTTCCGCCACCCGCGTCACGTACGGGTGGGTGCGGAAGCGCGGGTACCCCCAGGAGATACGGCTGCGGGTGGCCGCGTCGCCCGACTCGTAGCCGATGACGGAATCGACGTCGGGGATCGAGACGGACACGGAGTGCACGGAGCCGGGGACGGGCCGGCCTGCGGCGATGTGCCGCAGCCCGTGCCCCGCCCCGACGGCCCCGACGTCCCCGGAGTCCCCGGGTCCCCCGAAGGTCTCCAGCGTCATGTGTCGAGACCGACCAGCCGCTGTACGCCGTCCCAGTAGCGCTCCACCAGGCCGAGGAACTCGAAGGCTCCCTCCTCGAACTCCGCGCGGGCCGTAGGTGATCCCACGTAGGGGGCGATCGCGTTGAAGACGGAGTTGCTGTGCCCCACCTCGACGTCGATGTGGAGCTGCCAGAAGTGGCGGACGTTCTTGCCGTACCCCTGGTTGGCGAGGCCGTCGTTGATCTTGGAGACCATGATGGACGACATGGTCTCGTCGGCGTACAGCGCGCCGAGGGCCTTGTGGATCGGCGACTCGGTGTACAGGACCCGGATTCCGTCGTTCAGCTGCTTGGTGACCTCAAGCGGCTCATAACGGTCGAGGTGTTCCTGCTCGATTCCCAGCCGGCCGAGGAATTCCGAGAAGAGCGTGCTGTGGGTGCGTTCCCCGCCGACTTCGTCGGCCACGTTCAGGATGATCTCCCGGAGGATCATCTCGTCCCGGGTCTTGATGGCCATCCCGGTGATGTAGAAGGGGAGATGGCGGAAGAAGTAGTAGCACTCGCTGTACATGAGGCGTTCTTGCTCGGCGGTCAGTCGCGTGCCGCGGTAGGCGTTCAGATACGGGTGCTCGACTCCGCGGTGTCCGGCGATATCGGCCAGCATGCCGTCCAGGTATTCCTTGATCGCCGGGTCCTGGACGGCTATCCGGCGCCGGATGCCCGGTTCGACGTTGTCGAAGTGGTCCCATACCGCGGTGCTGGAGTCCGGGGTGTTCAGTTCGGCCATGGTCGTCTCGCTTCCTGGACGGGAATCGGCGTCGGGGGTGGTCACTTCTTGAGGGCGGACGCAGCCGAGACGTTGGCGTCGTCCCACCACCGGTCATCCGCGTCGAACTCACGACTCAGATCACGGGCACCTGCCCATGTCATATTCAGGATGATGCGAGTAGCGTCTTCACGCAGCGGGATCGTGCGGTGCAACGTGGTGTCGGTCCGCAGGAAATACACGTCTCCCGAAGAGAAGTGATAGGTGTTGATGGGGTTTTCGGCGAGGTAGCTGTTGATGCGTGGGTTCTCTTTGTCCCAGGTGGTGTGGGGGACGCACTGGAGCAGTCCGCCGACGTCGATCGGCGGCGCGACCAGGACCCAGATGAGGGCGAAACTGAAGTCGCCCCAGTGCCAGCCGTGCGTGTCCCCGCGCTGTTCCTGCCGCGTGATGAGGAATTCCTCGTCGGCCTTGGGGCAGGGGTGCAGCTTCTCCCCGGCGAGGGTCTCCAGGGCGCCGAGCAGCCCGGGGTCGGCGTAGATCGAGGTCACGAGTTCGCTGTTGGCGGCGATCATCTCGCTGGGTACGACGGACATGGAGCGGCGGGTGAAGCCGGTGGTCTCCAGGCGCAGATCGCGCCGCTCGGCGTGCTTCTCCAGGAGGCGTTCCGCTTCGGCGCGCACCAGTTGGCGGGTGGGCGCTTCGATCAGGTCGGTCACGGTGGCGATGCCGAAACGGTGGTATTGCTGCGTCATCCGGCGGATGTCGCCGGTGTCGAGCGAGGTGCAGACGTTCTTTGAGCCAAGTCCTTTACCGCTCACAAGTTTCTCCGATGTCCGGCTGGTGAAGGCGGGGATCGACTGCGGTGCTCAGTGGCGGCGCCTGCTGAAACGCCGGGCATGACCGTAAGTTCGCGTCCCGGCCCCGATCAACCACGGGATCGATCACGGGGGCGAATTCAGGTCGATCCTGGGGACGATTTCCCCGCACGATACGGGCCGATCGAGGGGCGTCACGGACTTCGATCCCGAAAAGGCGTGGTGATCGACCGTCGGGAGAGGGGCAGGTGGGCGTTCGCGATACGCCTCGGTGAATCTTGCGGGCGTTCACGCGGGCCTCGCCGAGTGAACGTGGCGTGAATCGCGTGACGGCCGATTCGCCCTCTCGACCGTTCGACAATCAAGTTATTCCGAGGGGCTGTGATCGGCCACCGATCAGCGCGCCGAACGCCCCGTTGATCGGCCCGATGATCGGCCCGCCGATCGCCCTGTCGGCCGGATTGTCGAACGGCTCGTCAAGAGGCCGTTCGGCCTGCGATTCCGGTTCTCCCGATCTTCCGCACGACCACTCGCGTAAACAATCAACGAGGCCTATGGTGATCCCGGCATCCGCCCGGCTCCTCGCCCCGGGAGTCGGCGAAAGGAGCCCGTATGTCACGCAGGCGACGACATGGCTCCGGCTTGCCTTTCCCCCACTCCCGCGCCCCGGCATCGGATATGGAGGCACAGTGACCGGCACACCGCTCGGCCCGGGTTTCTCCCTCGCGGACAACGCGGTCGCGGACGCCTCGATCGCCCGTCCCTGAGTCCGCCCGCTCCACCCCCGACCTGGAAGGAACCGAGGCCCGATGGACGTCATGACCGCGATCGTCACCCGCAGGAGCGAAACGATTCTGACCGAACCCGCCCCGAACGACGAGGAGTTCCGCTACCTCCTGCGCGGCGCGGCCACCGCCCCCGATCACGGGCGACTGCGGCCCTGGCGCTGGATACTGGTGCGCGGAGAGGCCCGCGCCGCACTGACCCGCGCCCTGGAGCCGCTGCCCCCGCAGGACCCGGTGGCATCCCAACTGGCCCCGACGACACCGCCGTTGGATCTCAGTGGGTTTCCCGCCGCCGAGGAGCGTCCGCGCAGCCTGCCGGAACCGCCGCTGCGGGCGCTGCTGGTGTTCGCCCCTTCTGCGGGGCACGGGATTCCCGAATGGGAGCAGTTGGCAGCCAGTTGCTCGATGACGCACGCGCTGATGATGCTGCTGCACGCCCGTGGCTACGGCAGCATCTGGCGCACCGGCGAACTGTGCACCAGCCCCGGCCCCCGCGGCCTGCTCCATATGGCCGAAGGGGAAAGGCTGTTGGGCTCCCTCGACATCGGAACGTCTCCGGAGGGCCCCCGGCAGCGCAGGCCGCTCCCCGACATCTCCGACCGCGTCTCCGTCTTCGAGACCGCGACGCCGCTGCGCCCGACGCACGGCCCCAGGGCATCCGTCGGCGCGGAGTGACGTGGTCGCGCGGTTCCCCGCGCCCCTGAAAGACACCGGTCGTCAGGTCGCTGACACAACCCGCGAGCGCCCCGGGGAGCCGGACGTGGCTTCCCGGGGCGCTCGTGTGCGCCATAACCCCCTTGTGGTGAAGGGGAGTTGGGGCTAGTTGATGGTGAACTCCTGGGTGACGCCGCGGTTGGCCTTCGCGATGTAGAGCTGGCGGAAGGTCCAGGCCGCGGGGACCCGCACGGAGTGGAACTCGACCGAGGAGTTCGTCTTCCACCAGTAGTCGGCGGCCGTGGTGCAGGCGTGCGCCGGGACCTCCCAGTAGCGGGAGCCGACCCAGTCGTTGTACTGGTTGGCGCCGACCAGGAAGAACGTCAGCAGCCGGTCGTTGTTGTTGCAGATCCGGACCTGGGAGCCGACCTCGTCGGCGCTGGCCGTACCGGGCATCGCCAGGCCGCCGAAGACGGCGCTCGCGGCGAGGACCGCAGTGGCGATCCTTCTCCCGATGAGGTGACGCATGGCATTACCGCCGTTCTGTCGTGTGGGGTTCACTTGCGCAGCCCGTGCGCGCGCAGCCAGTCACGGGCCACCCCGGTGGGGGTCCCGCCTGCTTCGACGGAGGCGACGAGGGTGGCCAACTGGGCTGTGGTCAAGGCTGAGTTGAGACGTGCGAGGGCCTTCCGGGCGGACAGGTCCGCGTAGGGGGCCTGGATGAGCGGGAAGACGTGTTCGGGCGGGACGACGGCCTCGGGGTCGCTCAGCACGGTCAAGTCCTCTCCGGCGAGGGCCGGGTCGGTGCCGCGCAGGACCCGGACATCGGCCTTCGCCGAGGTGCCGACGGCGGTGAGGGTGACGCCGTACGCCTTCTTCAACGCGGCCGGGGTGGGGGCGTCCGGGTCGCCGGAGGCGGCGCCGCCGAGGGTGCGGCGGGCGTCCGTCTCGCTCAGGTCGGCGAGGGTGCGCAGTCCGTCGCGCCGGGCGGTGGCCCGGGTGACCGCGAGGACGATGCCGCGCTGGGCGGCGGCCGGGGGCAGCGCGACGATGCCCGGCGGCAACGCCATGCTGAGCGTGGCCGCCATGTTGCCGGGCAGCGTCTGGCCGCCCGGCAACGCCCGCAGCAGGGTGCTCTCATAGGCGGGGGCGAGGCTCAACTCGCCGTCCACCACGGCCTGTGCGGTGTCCGCCGGTGAGGTGTAACCGGAGGTCACCGTCCGGACCTGCTGTCCGGCGCCGGTCAGGAGGGCTCCGTAGAGCGCCGCCACGATCCGGCTCTCGGCGGAGCCGTCGGTGCCGATCACCGTCGCGCCCCGGCGGTCGGCGTACTCGTTCTTCGTGGCGCCGCCGCCGGCACAGCCGGTCAGCAGGAGCAGCGCGCACAGGACGGCCGCCCCGGCACCGCGGCGCGAACGGGTGGGTGAGGTCACGGAGCACCCCGAGTCATGCGTGGAGGAAGGTCAGT
Organism: Streptomyces sp. NPDC091279; assembly: GCF_044757465.1. Classification (NCBI taxonomy): domain Bacteria; kingdom Bacillati; phylum Actinomycetota; class Actinomycetes; order Kitasatosporales; family Streptomycetaceae; genus Streptomyces; species Streptomyces sp. NPDC091279. The sequence goes on from NZ_JBIVVA010000003.1 coordinate 457,492, forward strand.
TGCAGTGCGCGGAGCGGTCCGCGGCGGACATCGGGGCGTCCTTGAAGTTGACGTAGCCCGAGTTGGGGTTGTCCTTGTTGAAGCCGGACGCCGCGTAGTCGTTGACGTACCAGATGTAGTGGTCGTAGTAGCGCTTGCCGAAGTGGATCTCGTACCAGCCCTTGGCCTGCTGCTTGGCGGTGCCGCGCTCGATCCAACCCTTGTACCCGGAGGGGATGTTGACGGTCTCGCTCTGGGCGTCGGTGTGCGAGGTGGTCCAGGTGTGGCCGTAGGAGGCGGTGACCTCGGCCTCGAAGGCGACCCAGAACTTGGCGCTCACGCTGATCGAGACGCCGACCGAGTTGGCGGCGGAGGTGGTGTCCGACCAGTCGATGCGGTGCTGGTTGGTCTGGCTCGCGCAGTTGTACGCGGTGGAGCCGACCTGGTGGTTGGGGCCGGTGTACGTCCAGTAGCTCTGCGGGTGGAACTCGCACAGGTCGGCCCAGCTACAGGCGTCGAGGAGTTCCTTGGTGGTGGGGGTGTCTGCGGCGGACGCCTGGGGGGCGACCAGCAGGGAGACGCCCAGGGCGAGGGCGGAGGCGGCACCGGCGGACCGGAGCGTGCGCAGCGGGGAACGGCTCATGCGGCGCGAGGTTTCCATCGTTCTCTCCACGGGAGGGGACGCCGGCGGGCTGGGGGCCCGGCGGCGGCGGAACGGATCTGACGGAGCCGGGCGGCCCAGGTGTGCCGGGCCGCCCGAAACCGTGGCCCGCTCGGGGGGATGTCGCGGGCCGGTCGAGAACCACTTTTGAGGCCGCGGAGTTGTTCAGCAATGCAGGTCAGAGCCGCGAACAACTCAACCCGCGCTACTCGCCCCCGACCTGCCGGAACCGGACCGCCCCTCCGGTCCGGTCAGGGGCACAGGCGTCGGTAGGGCACGTCCGGGAGGTAGGTCCGCCACTCGGCGCGGGTCAGATCGCCGCCCGCGCGGGCGCAGAGCCGGTCGACGATCCCGGCCGGGGCGATCCCGTAGTGCTGGATGGGGACATGGCCACTGCCCGCGTAGAGGGAGGCGCCGTCGTTGCTGAACGCGACGGAACGGATCGCGTCGCCGGGGGTGCTGAGGCTGTCCCCTAGGGGTTGTTGGGCGCCGACGTCCCACAGCCGCAGGGCGCCCGAGCCGTAGCCGACGGCGAGGGTGAGGCCGTCGGGGCTGAAGCCGAGGGCGGTGACCTCGGAGCAGGCGGTACAGCCGGGGGTGGCGGCGGTGGGCGGGATGACGGCGGCGCGGTGCCGGGTGCTCATGCCGTCCCACACGTCGACGCTGCCGAAGGCGCCGCCGGTCGCGAGGTGGCTGCCGTCCCGGCTGAACGCGACGACCTGCGTGTCCTCGGGGCGGTTGGGTTCCAGGTCGTAGGGGACCAGGCCGGTCGGGCCGCGGAAACCGGCGACCGACACGGCGTCCTGGATACCGGCGCCGACCTCGGGCACCTCGACGCGGGTGCCGATCGCGGTGTCCCACAGTTCCTCGGCGACCGACCCGTCGGCGGTGGTCCAGCAGAGCAACAGGCCCTCGCCGCCCGGGGTGAGGGCGATGGCGCGGACGGCGTAGGCGGCGGTTCCGGTGGGCGCGAGGGCGGCCGAACGGCGGTGCGCGGGCAGGTCCCAGACGTCGAACCGGGCACCGGTGCTCCGTCCGGCCGGGGCGCCGGTGCCGTAGGCGACGTGCTGGCCGTCGGGGCTGAAGGCCATCAGGGGCCGCCCGCCCGGGGCGACGTCCGGTGCGGGCAGCCGGGCGACAAGACGCCCGTCCGCCGTGGCACGCAGGGCGAACTCATAGCCGTTTCCGCTCAGTTGGGCAACGGCGACGAGGCCGCCGTCGGGACTGAGGACGACGTGGTCGGCGGCCCGGCCGAGCCACGGCGAGGTGAGCGGGGTGGTGAGGTCGAGGGTGTGCACGGTGTTCCCGGCGAGGTAACGCAGGCTCGGGCGGCCGGAGTTGAAGGCGAGGGCGGTGACGGGGCCGTCGGCCACGGTGTGCCGGAAGACCGGCACGCTGGGCACCTCGGACCCGGGCACCCGCCACACCGTCACGCCGTCCTGTCCGGCCGCCGCGAGGAACGCCCCGTCCGGCGTGAACGCGAGGTGCCGGTCGCCGGGATGGGTGAGGTCGGCGAGGCGGTGCCCCGAGCGGGTGTCCCAGACCCTGATGCCGGTCGGGGTGGTCGCGGCGAGCCGTCGCCCGTCGGGGCTGAACAGGACGGTGCCGGAGGGGGCGCAGTCCGTGCTCTCCCAGCCGCCGTGCACCACCCGGCCCCGCTCCGGGTCGTCCCCTAGGGGACGTCCCGTGGTCCTGACCCCTAGGGGACGACCCGGAGGACAGACGGCGACGAGGCGGCCGTCGGCGCTCGGTACGACGGCGCCACCGGCGGCCGTTTCGAACAGCACCCGCCCGTCCGCCACCGACCGCAGCTGCGACGTCGACGCGCGCACCGCGTAACTGCGCCCGTCGGCGCCGAACCCGAGCACCGGACCGGCCGTCGACCGGGCGAACCCGGCGCCGCCGTCCCGCCCCGCGCCGGGCAGGCGCCACAGCCGGGTGCCGTTGGTGTCGGTCAGGGCGACGGTGCGGCCGTCGGGGGCGACCGCGGTGACCGGCGCGTCGGGCAGCCGCCCGGAGCCGAGGCGGCGATGGCTGCGCACGTCCCAGCTCGACCAGGTGCCGCCGCCCACGTCGAGGAGGGTGCGGCCGGAGTCGACGAGGAAGGCGCGGGCGCCGGCGGCCTGCGGCGGGTGGCTGAAGACGTCCCGTTCGGGCCCGGCGAGGGAGTCGAAGAGGGCGGCGCGGCTGTCGGGCAGCTCCGGGTCGAGCCGCCAGGCGGCGACGCTGAGCAGGGCGCTGCGACGCGGGTCGGTGAAGCGTTCCTGCGCCGCGAGAACGGCGGCCCGGTGGGCGCCGGTCCGGTCGCGTTCGCGCTCGGCGGTGTCGTTGGCGTCCCAGGCGATCTGGCCGACGGCGAGGGCGCCGAGGACGACGAAGGAGAGCGCGAGGAGCAGGGTGCGGTGCCGTTCCTTGGCGCGGTCGGCCCGCCAGTGCTCCATCGACGCGGCCACCCGGGAGGCGCTGAGGAAGGCCCGTTGCAGTCCGGAGAGGTCGTCGTCGTGCCGGTCCCGCCCGAACAGGGCGTCGGCGGTGGCGAGTCGGGCGCCCCGGTACAGGGTGCAGGTGGCGTGGCCGTGCGCCTCCCAGACCCGGGCGGCCTCAGCGAGGCGACGGTGCTGCCGCATCCGCTCGCAGTTCTCCTCGCGCCAGCCGCGCAACCGGGGCCAGCCGGTGATCAGCACCGAGTGCGCGACCTCGACGTGGGTGTCGTCGACGGTGACGAGGCGGGCCCGCGCCAGCCGTTCGAGTACGAGGGGTATCTCAGGGTCGGGCCACTCCCGCAGATCGGCGCGGGGCAGCGGGCGACGGGTGTCGAGGGTGCCGTCACCTGGGGTGATCAGCGCGAGCAGCAGCCGTCGGGCGGCCTGCGCCTGGGCCGGGTCGAACTGGGCGTACACCTCTTCGGCCGCCGCGACGACGGTGCCGCGCACGCCGCCCGCCTCCTCGTACGCGGCCGTCGTCAGCACGCCGCTGCGCCGACGCCGCCAGGTCTCGCGCAGGGTCTGCGAGAGCAGCGGCAGGGCGCCGGGTTCGTCGACGGTCTCCTCGATGAGGCGGGCGGTCAGCTCCCGTTCGATCCGCAGGCCGGCCGCGGTGGCCGGGCCGACGATGACCTCCCGCAGTTCGGTGCGGGTCGGCGGCTCGATGCGCAGCGTGCTGGAGCGCAACGCCTCGGCGAGGCCGGGGTGTTCGGCGCACCGGTCGGCGAAACGGCTGCCCGCCGCGAGGATCACGCGCAGTCGGCTGCCGGGTTCCCGGGCGGCGAGGAGTTGGTCCACGAACAGCCAACGGTCGGCGCGGTCACGGCACTTGGTGAAGATCTCGTCGAACTGGTCGACCACGACGATCCGTTCGGGCCCCGTCCGGGGCGGCGCGAGCAGCGCGCCGTGCGTGGTCGCGGGCCGCGCGCCCGGGGTGATCAGCCGCAGCCGCGCCCCGCAGTCCAACTCCCGTACGAGGTCTTCGAGTCGGGGGATGAGACCGGCCCGCACCAGCGAGGAGGTGCCGCTGCCGGTCGCGCCGAGCAGCACCGCGAACCGGTGCTCCCGCACCAGCCGCATCGCGTCCTCGGCGGCCCGGTCCCGGCCGAAGAACAGGTCCCGGTCACCCGGCTGGAACGGTTCCGTCCCCCGGTACGGCGACTCACTGTCCGCCCCGCGATACGGCGCGGCTTCCTCGGCCACCGCCTTCAACCGGCGTTCCCAGTCGTCCGGTTCGGCACCGCAGGCCCGCGCGTAGGCACGGACCACGGCGGCCGACGGGAGGCGTTCGCCCGCAGCAGCCTGCGAGAGGGCGGTCACGGAGACGTCGGCGAGCTGCGACATGGCCCGGTAGGAGGGGGAGCCCGCCGACCGGCGCAATGCCCGCAACTCGCAGGCGAGCCGCTGAACGGGCCCGGCCTCCGGATCGATCGGCCGCTCAGGCCGCCCCACGACGCCACCCACTTACACCGTCCACGGCCGCGCTGAGCTTCACGTCGGCGAGTATGTCATCACAACTTGAGAGTTAAAAAGAACATCCTGTGTCCGTCCAGCAAATACTGGGAGCGAGATGAGGAGGAAGAAGGGGGAGGGGCCGAGGGGGAGGGGGGGGAGAGGGCGAGGGGCCGAGGGGGAGAGGGGGAGAGGGGGGAGACATCTGGGACGCCTGGAGGGGGCACCCGGAGGGGCTACCCCGCAGGGAACGCCCCCTAGGGATCACGCACCCCCAGCGGCTGGGGGTGCGTGGAGAGGCAACCCGCAGGGCAGTTCCCGCAGGG
>NZ_JBIVVA010000003.1:462488-517400 GCF_044757465.1 Streptomyces sp. NPDC091279
AGGGGACAACCCCCAGGGGAGTTCCCGCAGGGGACAACCCCCAGGGGAGTTCCCGCAGGGGACAACCCCCAGGGGAGTTCCCGCAGGGGACAACCCCCAGGGGAGTTCCCGCAGGGGACAACCCCTGGGGATCACGCACCCCCAGCGGCTGGGGGTATCTGGAGGGGGCACCCCGCAGGGGACGCCCCCTAGAGATCACGCTCCCCCAGCGGCCAGCGTCCCCTCACCACTGCAACCGTCCCGTGAGCAACGCCGTCGCCAGTTCCACCCGGGACCCGTGCCCCGTGCGGGCGAACAGTCTCGACAGGCGGCCCTCGACGCTCTTCTCGCTGGTCCCGAGGATCTGGGCGATCCGCCGATTGGTCAGCCCCTCGGAGACGAGGACCCCGAGCAACCGCTCGTTCTCGGCGGCGGTGGCCTGCCGCCCCGGCACCGCCACCCCCCGCGCCCGCATGAGCGTCCGCAGCCAGAACCTCGGCATCAGCGCGTCCACTCCACCGAGCAGGGCGTACGTGTCGCGCAGCATCTCCGCGTCCCCCAAGCCATGGCGGATCAGCCGGGTCAGCACGGCCCCCTCCTCCAACGGCTGCTCCCGCCACCTCGCCAGCCGCAGCGCCTCCTGCCCCGCGCTCGCGTCGCCGTGCACGGCCGCGTACAGCACGAGCCGGGCCATCTCGGCCCGGTCGGTGCCCAGCCGATGGGCGACCCACTCGGCCTTCGCGAGGCACCGGACCAGCGCCTCGGGCCGCCCGAGGGACATCGCGACGTCGGCCACGCGCAGCCACAGCAGCTCGGTCCCCGCGACCACGCCCTCCGCCTCGGCGCGCCGCACGGCCCCCCGCAGCAGCGACACGGCCCGCTCGGCCTCCCCGAAGACCAACTCGCACAACGCCTCGGCGGACGTGAGCAGATGGGGCAGGTTCGGCTGCCGGGCACGGGCCAGCGCGATGAGTTCGCTCGCCCGGTTGAGCCGGCCGCCGCTGACGAGGAGCACGACCGCGTGGTGGTACATCGCGCTCTCGACGGCGTCGCAGGTGTGCGTGCCGGTGACGGCGCTGCGGCGCGTGAGGTCCAACGCCTCGCGCGGGCGCCCGCGATGGAAGGCCATGAGCATCCGGCTGGCGGTCCCCAACTGCCCTGCCCGGTAACCGGTTTGGTCGAGGAGTTCCTCGGCACGGCCGATCTCCCCCAGCGTGAGCAGCGCGCCGATCCGCGCGGGCACCTCGAAGTCCGTCGCCTCCCCCGCCCGGTACCGGGCCGCGAGCCCGGCCTCATCACGTGCGGTGCCGTCGCCGAGGCCGAGCCACAACTCCGCGTCGGCCAGCAGGAATTCGGCCCGCCACGCGTCCCACCCGGCACGGTCGCCGCCGCGCAGCGCCTCGTCCCGCACCGGCCCGATCACGTCACGGGCCTCGCGCCAGCGCCCGAGCAACAGCAGCGCGCACCCCCGCACGACGGCCCGCTCCAACGGCTCGACCGTGCCGGAACCGTCCAACACCCCGTCGGTGGCGATCCGTTGGAGCGCCTCGAGGTCACCGGCCCGGTACAGCGCGGCCAGATACGAGTAGCAGACGTCGAGCAACTGATGGGGCCGCAGCCCGTCGCGATGGTCCCGCAGCACCGCCCGCAGCGACTCCAGCCCCTCGTCGGCCGCGCCCCGCGCCACGCAGACCCTGGCGTGGTCGAGGAGCAGCCGGGGCCGCTGCGCCGGGTCGGGCGTGAGGCGGGCGGCGGCCAGCAGCCACCGCCCGGCCCGGTCGTCGTCACGCCCCGACTCCTCGACGGCGGCGAGCAGTTCGGCACTGGCCCGCGCCGGGTCCACCAGGCGCCCCGCGCTGGCGAGCCGCTCGGGCAGGTAGGAACGGTCGGCGCAGTGCGCGGTGCCCTGCCACAGCGCGGTGACGGCGATCCGGGCGAGGTCGCGCCGCTCGTAGGGCCCGAGCGCGGACCACACCGCGGCCCAGGCCAACGGCAGCCGGTACTCCCACCCGCCGTCCGCCCGCCGTCGCCGCACCAGACCGGCGTCCACCAGATGCGCGAGCAGCTCACGCACCTCGCCCTCCGGAACGCCGAGCGCCTCGGCCGCCAACTCCGGTACCGAATCCCCGAGTTGACCGAGCACGGCGACGGCCTTGGCGACGCCCCAGGCCGGTCCGGCCAGCTCCCGCACGGTCAGCACGAGGTCCTCGAACGCGACCGACCGCTGCCAGGTGCTGCCGCTCACCAGATGCGCGTGCCGGCCGACGACCCTGATGAGGCCCTGCTCGCGGGCGGTCCTGAGCACCGCGCGTGCCGTGGCGGGCCATCCCCGGGTGAGCCGCCAGAGCCAACTGACCAGCGTGGGTTCGGGTTTGGCCTCGATCTCGGCGGTGACGGCGGCGGCGAACCGCCGCACCGACAGCGGCCGCAGCGTCACCTGCCGGACCAGCCCATCCCGCCGCAACCCGTCGAGAACGGCGCCGAACGCGTCCCGGGACTCCCGGGGCAGCGGCAGCGTGACCGTCCCCACACAGCGCGTCCCCGCCGCACCCCACCGCCGGACCACGTCCTCCAGCAACGGCAGTTCATCGGGGGCGAGTTGCTGAAGGTTCCGCATCAGCAGCACATCCGGCCGCCGGTCCCCCGCCCCGGTGCCCGCGAGCCTGACCAGCCGGTCGACGACGGACATCCCCGGCGGCGAGGCGCCGAAGGACATCCGCACGACGTCCGGCGCCGGACGCGCGTCCTGCTCCTGGAGCCTGCGCTCGGCGGTCGATAATTCATCGAGAACGGCACCGAGTTCGAAGTCGGAGGGCCCGCTGACGAGGAGGAGGTTCGGGGTTCCGGCCGTGCGCATGGCGGCGACCGCTCCGGCGGCGACCCGTTCATAGGGCGGAACGCTCCGCGCTGCGTGCATGAGTCCTCGCTGAACACCCGGGGTCGAACAGATGCTAACCGGCGATGACTTACCCACGAGTAAGGGGCAGGACGTGTACGGCAGGGAGGCCGAGCTGTCGGCCGTCGACGAGGTCCACGGCCGCCCCCTGCTGCTTCTGCTCCGCGGCCGCCCCGGCATCGGCAGAACGACCCTCCTGCGAGAGGTCCACCGCACCTGGCGCACCCGCACCTCCGGCGTCATCCGCCTGCACTGCTCCGACACCGCCCCCCGCTGGGACCTCTTCGGCACGAAGGCGACACTGAAGGCCTTCCGCAACGGAGTTGGCGACGCCGCCGATTCCCCGGCACCGGACGCGCTCGCCACGGTGACCCGTCTGTGCCGCCCGGAGAGCTACGGTTCCCACCGCGCCCGCTCCGTCCTCTTCGCCGAACTGGTCCGACTTCTGGCGCAGTTGAACGGGTCCACGCCGGGCGCCGTCCTGATCGACGACGTCCACACCGCTCCCGACCCGGCGCTCATGGTGGCGGCGGCGCAGCGGGCGGGCTGCACGGTCGTGGCGACCTGCCCCGAGGAGGGCTGGGCACCCGGCCCGCGCCGCTCGCCCGGTCTGCGCGGCATCGCGGACCGCGTGGTCGACCTGGGCCCCCTGCCGGACCACCGCATCGACGAGTTGCTGGCCTCGGCCGCTCCCGACCCGCTGGACGAGGCGGTGGCCCCCGCGCTGCGCACCGCCCTCGGCTCCTGGTCCGGCAACCCGGGCACGGTTCTGAACACCTTCGAGTCATGGCGCCAGGAAGGCCAACTCACTTCGTTCCAGGGCTACTTGTGCCTGAGCGACCCCACGGCTGTGCCGCCCCTGCCCGCCGACCACACCTTGGTGCGCAGGGCGGCGGAGTGCGGCGCCCCCGCCGGTCAGCTCCTCGCCCTGACCGCCTCGGTCGGCCACTTCGCCCTGGACGACCTCCCGGACTTCGCGCAGGCCACCGGCCGCGCCCTCGCCGACTGCGGCCACACCCTGGACAACCTGGTCGCCGCCGGCGCCCTGACCTGCGACGACCACGGCATCCTGACCGTCCCCTGCCCCGCGTTGATCCCAGCCCTCCTCTCAACCCCGGCTCAGAGAACGGCAGTTCAAGCCACCCCGGCCCAGGCCAGCGCACCCCGCCAGGAGCCGACCACCCACCGGCCGGCCCAACCCGAACGGGCCACACACCGCTCCCCCCAACCCGAGCCACCCACCCACCAGACCCCCCGACCCGAACGGGCCGCACACCAGCCGCCCCGACCCGAACGGGCCGCACACCAGCCGCCCCGACCCGAACGGGCCGCACCCGAGCCCACCCGGCGTGAGCCGGCCGCAGCGAGGACCGTCCGGCACGAGACAGCCGAGATCCACCGCGCCCTCGCCGAACACCTCTTACGCAAGGGCGAGTTGACGCCACCGACGTCACCGATCCCACCGGACCCGACCACCCTCGCCGACCACATCGCCCACGCGGGCCCCGCCCTGCCGCCCACCCCCACCGTCGTCCCGCTCCTGGAACAGGCGGCCACCCGCACGCTCGCCACCCGCCCCGGCCGGGCAGCCCGCTGGTACCGGGCGGCCCTGCACCACTGCGAACCCGACGCTCCGGCCCACGCCCGCATCCTCACCGCGCTGTTACCGCTGCTGGTGCGGGTGGGCGACCACGAGGGCCTGGCGGAGACGGTGGCGGTGGCGGCGACGAGGTCGCCGAGGAACGAAGTCCGCCCGGCGCCAACAGAGTTCGGGCCCACCCCACACACCGGCGCCCCCGGCAGCACCGACGCCCCTGACCACCCCGACGGCACCGACGGCACCGACGGCACCGGCCACCTCAGCCACCCCGACGGCACCAACGAGCCCGGCGACCTCAGCTACCCCGACGACCCCGGCCACCCCGGCCACCTCAGCCCCGCCGACGCCCCCGACGCCCCCGACGCCCCCGGCGACCTGGCCGCCTACGCCACCCTCGCCGCGCTCCACACCGGCCGCCCGATCCCCGCCCCCGTGCACCGCCCCCTTGCAGAAACGTCCCCCTTCTCCAACGCCCTTGACCTGGAGGCAAGTTGGTTCACATCCCAAGCCCCCCTGGACCCCACCAAGACCCGCACAGCCTTCGCTTCCCTACTCCCCAACGCCCCCACCGGCCCTACCAGCCCCACCGATCAAGCCACCCCCACCGACCCCCCACCCACATCCACCACATCCACCACAACCGCCACCCCCACCGACCCCCCACCCACATCCACCACATCCACCACCCCCCTCGACCTCCTCCGCCAAACCCTCACCCCCGCGCTCTACACCGCCCCCGCCACCGGCCCCCTGGCCGTCCACGCCCGCGTGCTGCGAGCCCATCGGGAGGGGGACTGGGCCCGTATCCCCGCCGAGGCGCGGGCACTTGAACTCGCCGGGCTGCCCCGCACCCCCGTCCACCAGGCCGTACGTCTCATCGCCGTCGAGGTGCACTCGGCCCTGGGCGATTACGAACGCGCGACCGCATGGCTGGAGTTGGCGGGCGAGGACGGTCCGTTCCCCACGTTGTACAGCTGGGCGGCGATGGGTCTCGCCTACCGCACCGGCGCCTGGGAACGCTGCCGCGAACTGGGCTGGACCCACTGCGAGCGCGCGGCCCAACTGCCCGACGCCACCAGCACGTTGGGACTGGACTGGTTCCTCGTGCGGCTCGCGTTCGCCGAGTGGGGGGAGAGCGGCAGCCGGGCCGGACTGCCGCGCCTGCGGACCGAGGCGGAACGCTGGTACGAGCGCGTCGGCGGACCGGGGCTGCACGCGGCCTCCCTGATCATCCGTGCCCTGGCCGAACGGGACGTCAGCACAGCCCAGTTGGCGGTGGACATCCTGCGTGAGCAGGGCGCGTCGGGCGAACTGCTGCCCGCCTGCCTGGCCATGGCGTTCCTGGCCGACGACCCGCGCCCCTGGCACCGGGAGGTCCGCGAGATCGCCCGGAGCCTCGGCGAGGGCCTGCACCGGGCGCCGTTCACGAAGTCGAGCGGGCCTCCCGTCCCCGCACCCGCCGACCCCGTCACGCTGTCCGGCCTCGAAGGGCGCATCACCGTGCTGGTCGGCCGAGGCCTGACGAACCGTCAACTCGCCCGCGAACTCCAGGTGAGCCAGAAGACCGTCGAGAACAACCTCACCCAGGTGTTCGCGAAGACCGGCTGCCGTTCCCGCCTCGACCTGGCACTGGCCGCGCTGGAGGGCCGACTTGGCGCGCTCCTGACCCGTTCGGTCGGTTCGTGAGGGATTCCCCCCGGAAGGCGGCCGGCGTCGCCGGGCGCGTCGATCCCACCCGCAGGATGGGAACGGCGAGGAGGCGTCCCCCACCGCCTCCTCGCCCCTTCCCTCCCCCCACCAGCGGGCTCGCCGCCCCAGGAAAGGAACCCCGTGAAGGACCGTTCCAAGGTCGCGGACCTGCTCGCCACGTCGGATCTGCAACTCCGGTCGTCGGTGACCGCGTGGAAACACATCCGGGCCGAGTACGGCGATGTCGTCGACGAGATCCTGGCGACGCTGGCGCCCAGCGGGCCCTACGCGTATACGGCCAGCCCCACGATCGAGGAGGGCAGGGAACTCCCGACGCAGCGCATCGTCAGCACCTACCAGGAGATCGCCGACTCCTACCGGGTCCATCACCGGGTGGCCGCCGTGGTGTCGATGCGCCCTCTCACGGAGCTGAACGGCTCCTGGTACACGTTCATCAGTGGCATCGGCAAGGGGCGCTTGAAGCAGACGGGCCAGGAGCACGAGCGCCCCCTCGTCGTGATCTTCCCGACGATGGGTTCCGAGGGCATCACCGGCGAACTCTTCTGGGGCCGCACCCAGCAGGAATGCTTGCCGGGAAAGCCCGAGGACGGGCCGCTGGCCAGCAGGTTCGCGGTGGCCAAGCTGCACGGGACGCTGCTCGGCTACTACCGCACGGGGGACATCGACGCGATCGCCGCGATGGCCCACCCGGAGATCCAGGGGGGCGTGCGGGACTATGTGTCGCACTCCGGCACCCTGCCCGAGCTGCACAGCAGAGAAGACCTGCGCGGCCGCCTCAAGGACTTCTACTCCGAGTACACGGTCCGCTCGATCGACGTCATCGCCCGGCACGTCGAGGAGTGGTGCTTCTTCCACGAGCTGCGCTGGACGGTCGAACTGCGGCGCGGCCCGAACGCCGGGCAGGTCTTCCAGTACCACACCGCCGAGTTCGCCGAGGTGTCAGGCGACGGCCTCGTCACCGCGCACATCGGCCACGGCACGGACCAGATCAAGCTGCCCTGAGCCCCACCCCCGCAGACGGCGCCGGACCTCCTCCCCCAGGGTCCGGCGCTCTTCGCATGTCCGAAATAACTTGCGTAACTCAAGTACTTGCATATACTTGAGTAAGTCAAGCAATCGGATCTACCCCTGTCCGGCTCCGGGAGGCCCCATGCAGTCGCTGCTCTCGTCACCGTCGAAGACGGCGACGCAGGCCGCCCGGACCGCGCCGCCGGGTCGGCCGTCGCCGGGGGCGTTCGCCTCGTTCGCGAGGTTCGTGCTGTGCGGGGGCGGGATCGGGGTGCTGTCGAGCGCGGCCGTGCCGCTGGTCGCCCAGGCGATGCCGTGGGTGGTGGCGAACGCGCTGATCACCGTCGTTTCCACGCTTCTCTGCACCGAACTGCACGCCCGATTCACCTTCGGGACCGGGCGGCGGGCCGGGTGGCGGCAGCACTGGCAGTCGGCCGGGTCGGCGACGGCCGCGTACGCGGTGACGTCCGCAGCGGTGCTGATCCTGCACGCGATACAGGCATCGCCCACCCTGCTCACCGAGCAGCTCGTGTACCTCGGAGCGTCCGCCCTGACCGGCGCCGGACGCTTCCTCATCCTGCGCCTACTGGTGTTCACCCCGAACCACGACCACCCCCCAAAGCCGACCCTGACCCCGACCCCGACATCGACCCTGAGATCGACCCTGACATCGACCCCGACACCGCCCCTGAGCCTGCCCCTGGCCCTGACCCCGACGCCCCTGAGATCCCTGGTCGCCACTATTTAACACTTGCCCATTTATTAACACCTGTATATCTTCGGGGCATGGAGCCCTCAGCCACGCCCCCACCGGCGTCCCCGTCAACCGGTGACCTCCCTCCCGCCCCCTCCCGTAGTCAGGACCGTCGGGCGGTGCGGTCGCGGGCGGCGTTGATGACGGCCGCCGTGCGGCTGGTGGCCGAGCGGGGGACGACCGCGATCCCGATCACGGACCTCGCGGAGGCGGCGGACGTCAGCCGACAGGTGGTCTACCTCCAGTTCGGGGACCGGGACGCGCTGCTCGTCGAGGCGGCCGCCGATCTGGTCCGGCGCGAACTCATCGACGGGGCAACGGAATCCACCGACAGCTTCGCCGGAAGCCTGGCGCTGGCACGGCACTTCGCGACCCACAGCGCCTTCTACCGCGCGATGCTCACCGGTTCCTGCGCCTACGCCATGACGACCACGCTCAACGGCGTCTTCAGCAGCGTCAACCACACCGCTGTACGGCGGCTGTTCGGCGACCTGGACGGCCAACTCGCCGTGGATTGCGCGGCGTTCGTCGCGGGCGGCACCGGCGCCGTCGTCAACGCCTGGCTGGTCGACGGCGTCGATCCGCTCGACCCCGAGGAGCTGGCCGGACGCCTGCTCCGCCTCGCGCCGGTGCTCACCGGCGCCCACCGCACACCCCCCGCCGGAGGTCCCACGTGACCAGTCTCAGCAGCCGCCTCAGCCAGCGCATGCTGCGCCTTCCCCCGCCCCTGACCAGGGACTTGACCATCGAACGGGATCTGCGCGTCCCCCTGCGCGACGGCACCGTCCTGCTCGCCGACCGCTGGTCACCGCGCTCCGGCGGCGACGGTCTGCCCACCGCTCTGCTGCGCATCCCGTACGGCAGGGCGGGCATGATCGCGGCGCAGTTGGTGCGGCCGCTGGCCGAGCGGGGTTTCCAGGTGCTGATCCAGAGCACCCGGGGCACGTTCGGCTCCGGCGGCGCCTTCGACCCGCTGCGCTGCGAACGCGAGGACGGCATCGACACCCTCAACTGGCTGGTGGCACAACCCTGGTGCGGTGAATCCGTCGTGCTGACCGGCGGCAGCTACCTCGGCTTCGCCCAGTGGGCGGTCGCCGACGCCGTTCCACCGCAGGTCAAGGCGGTGATCCCGGCCGTGTCGGAATCGGCGTTCACGCTCGGGTTCCTGCGCGGTGACGCGTTCTCGCTGGAGGCGACGCTCAGCTGGGGACTCCAAGTCGCCGACCAGGAACGGCCGTTCGCGCTGCTGCGCCAACTGGGCCGGATACGCAAGGAACGCCGCGCCTGGTACACCCTCCCCCTCAGCGAGGCCGACCTCGCGGCGACCGGCCGCCGTTCGGACTACTTCCAGAACGTCCTTGCCCACGAAGCCGATTCACCGTTCTGGCAAGTCATCGACCACTCCCGGCGGGTCCCCGACATCACGGTGCCGGTCAGCTCGGTCGGCGGCTGGTTCGACATCTTCCTGCCGGGCCAACTCCGCGACTTCCGCGCGCTACAGGAGGCCGGCCGGACGGCCCGGGTCACCATCGGGCCGTGGGCGCACATCTCCATGGGCGCGGGGCAGGTCACGGCGGCCGAGGCGCTCGACTTCGGGCTGGCGCTGGCCCGGGGCGAGAAGCCGGCCGACCGGGCGCCGGTCCGGCTGTTCGTGATGGGCGCGGAGAAGTGGCGCGACTTCCCGACCTGGCCGCCGCCCGGCTACACCCCCCGGCGCTTCCACCTCCAGCCGAACGGCGCCCTCTCGCCCGACGCCCCGGTGGAGTCGGCCCCGGACACCTACCGTTACGACCCGGCCGACCCCACCCCGGCCGTCGGCGGCGTCCGGATGGCGGTCGGCGTGAGATCGGGCCGCGTGGACAACACGGCGTTGGAGGCCCGCCCGGACGTCGTCACCTACACAACTCCCGTACTGGACAAGGACACCGAGGTGATCGGCGAGGTCTCGGCGGAGATCTGGTTCCGCTCCAGCCTGCCGTACGCCGATGTGTTCGTCCGCCTCTGCGACGTCGACGAGGAGGGCCGTTCCACCAACGTCTGCGACGGCCTGGCCGGCCTCACCGACGCCGACACGACCACGTGCGCGACGGTCCAACTCTGGCCCACGGCCCACCTCTTCAAACGCGGCCACCGCATCCGCGTCCAGATCTCCAGCGGCGCCTTCCCCCGCTACAACCGCAACCCCGGCACCGGAACCCCCCGAGCCACAGCCCAAACCCTCCACCCCGCAACCCAACAAATCCACCACACCCCAACCCACCCATCAACCCTGACCTTGCCGATCCGGCAGGCCAACTGACCGACGCGGAAGGGCCGTTCACGCCGCCCCGCCCCTACGGCGAGATGCGGGTCGTGGCGAGGGGCCGGAGACTCGGCGCCGTCCTGCGCGGCGACGTTCCTACCTCGCCCTGACGACGAACAACCCGACAGAGGTGGAGACTTACCTGTCCTGGCGTCATCTCTGACACACTCGTCACACCGGTGACCGTCGGCCGGATCGCCCCGGAACCAGGCCTCCCCTCCCAGCCAAGGGTGTTGCAAGGACCCTGCAAGGAAAGCGGTGAGGGTCTCGGGCATCTCCCCATCGACGCTTCGAGCGACGACGAGCGATGGGGGATCGCATGTCAGTAGGAACGACGAAACCGGCGCTGATCGAGCAGGGCCACTGGCTGACCGTACGGGGCTGCAAAACGGTGCTGGTGGTCGTGCACACGGTGACGTTCGCCCAGCGGCTGCGGGAGGTCTTCGGCCTGCTGGAGGCCGACCTGCGGATTCAGGTGGTGTTCACGGTCGCTCCGCACGCCTTCGGCAACGGGACGACGGAGTATCTGGCGGGCCTCGGCATCGGCGTGGTGCCGTGGGAGGAGGCCCTGAACACGGAGTTCGACCTCGCGGTGGCGGCCGGTTCGCGGGGCGTGCACCAACTGCGGGCTCCGGTCGTACGCATCTCGCACGGCGCGGGGCACATCAAACCGCTCACCGATGTCTCGTCCCTGAAGCCGGGAGAGCGGCGCCCGCCCGGGATGCTCAGCCGTCAGCATCTCCTGCACGGGGATCGGCTGGTCCCGGCGGCGGTGGCGTACGCGCACGAACGTGACGTCGTACAGCTGGCGCAGTCCTGCCCCGAGGCGCTGTCGGTGGCCCACGTGGTGGGTGATCCCTGCGTCGACCGGATCACGGCGGGCATGGCACGGCGGAAGCACTACCGCAGGGCGTTGGGGATCGAGGCGGGACAGCGGCTGGTGGTGATCACCTCCACGTGGGGCCGGGCCTCCACCTTCGAACGGCTCGATTCGCTGGTGCCCCAACTGCTGGGGCGGTTCCCCGGCGCGGACCACCGGATCGCCCTGCTGGTCCACCCCAACGTCTTCGCGGGGCACGGCAGTTGGCAGGTGCGCGGCTGGCTGGCCGGCTGCCGGGGGCGCGGCATCGTCCTGGTGCCGCCGGAGGCGGACTGGCAGGCGCTGTTGATCGCGGCCGACTGGATCATCGGTGACCACGGGTCGTTGACGGCGTACGGGACGCTGACGGAGGCCACGATGCTGCTCACCTCCGTGAACGGGCGGGAGATGTCGCCCTGTTCACCGGCGGCGCTGCTGTCCGCCGTCGCACCGGTGCTCTCTCCCGTGCATCCGCTGGCGGAACAACTGGAGTACGCGGCGCGCTCCCGTCGTCCCGGCCAGTACGCGGAGGTGGCGGCCTCGCTGTCGTCGGCGCCCGGCCAGTTCCACCGCCGGATGCGGGCGATCGTCTACCGGCTGCTCGGGCTCGGCGAACCCGCCCGTCCCGCCTACGTCGCGCCGCCGCCCGTTCCGCCGTCGCTCACCCGGTGGGAGGCCGCCGCCGACGCGGGAGCGGTGCGATGAGGAGCCGGCCGCTCGCGGCGGTGCGGGTGGCGGTCTGCCTGGGGGGACCGCTGCCCTCACCCGTCCGGCGTACCCCCGGCGTCACGGTACTCAGGTGGAGGTCGCGGCGGGGGTCGCGCACGACGAACGGTTCCGCACTGGTCCGGCGGAGCAACCCTGACGGGTCCGCGGTGGGCCGGGCGGAGCCCGGGCGTCCGGCCGGGCCCGCGCCGGTGCTGCTGTCCGACCCCTACGGGTACCCCCGGGTCTGCCCGTATCCGCCCGGCCGGTGTCTGTGCGACGTCCACCTACGGGTGGAGCCTGATGTCGTCCGGCCCGGTCCGGAGGTGGCGGAGTGCGCCGACGTCCTGGTGAGCCGTACGGCGCTGTCGCCACCGGAGGCCCGGCGCCGGGTGGCCGAGCTGCTCGACCGGTACCCGGGGTGTCTCGTCGTCGCCGTGCCCGGCCGGGACACGGGGTGTCTGGTCGGGGTACGCGGCGCCGACGGCACCGTCCGCCGCGTCCGGCCCGGGCCGGACGGGTCCGGGACCCCGGCACCCCCGGGCGCCATCGCATCCTTCGTCCACGCGTGGGTGACAGCCGGGGGCTCACTCGACGGTTCCCTCTCCGTCACCGTCACCCGGCACGCGTGACGAACCCGGCTCCCGGTCCAAGGACAAACCGGGGCCCGGGGCAACGAACCTGAGTCACGGCCCCTGGGGGCAGCCCCGGGACCCCGGCCCTAGGGAGCACCCCCGAGGCCCCGGCCCCTAGGTGACGAGCCCTGGGGAGCAACCCTGGGGTGACGGACCCTAGGTGACGCCCCTGGGTGGCAGACCCTGAGTGGCAGCCCCCAGGGTGACAACCCCTAGGTGACAGACCGGGGTTGGCCGCCCCGGGGTGACAAGCCCCGGGGCGGCCAACTCCGGCCAACGGGCCGGCTGCGGCGTGCCTCACTGCCGTAGCCGGGCCGCCACCCGCTCCGCGTCCGCGGGGTTCAGTTGCCGGAAGAGTTCCAGGGCAGCCTCGTTGTACCGCACCGCCTGCGCCCGCTGCCCCTGCGTCTCGGCGGCCTGGCCGAGCCATTCCAGGCAGCGGGCTTCCCAGTGCTGCGACCGGGCGCTGCCCGAGCGGAACCGCCCGAGCGACTCCTCCAGGTCGGCCATGCCTCCCGTGTGGTCCCCGGCCCGGTCCCGGACATGGCCGAGCAGTGCCAGCACCCGGGCTGCCTCGTACGTCTCCTCCAACGCGGTCAAGTCGGCGTGGGCTCTGCGTAGATACCGGGACGCTGCCTCCAAGTCGCCCTCGGCAAGCGCCGTTTCACCGAGGCGGCGCCGGCTCAGCGCGGCTCCGCGTCGGTAGCCGATCGACTCCCTCAGCCGGAGCGCGTGTTCGAAGTGCGCGCGGGCCAGGGCGAGTTCGCCGGTGAGCAGGCAGAGATGGCCGAGCCCGTTGACGGCCTGCGCCTGCTGGCGCACATCACCGTCACCGACGGCCAACTCCCGTGCCTGCCGGTACCAGTCGGCGGACTCGGTGTACCGGCCGGCGTCGCGCAGACCGATCGCCCCCGACGTGAGCATGCGGCCCTCGCCCGCCCGCGAACCCGCCCTGCGCGCCGCGTCGAGGCCGAGCCGATGCGCCTCGATCCACAGGGCCGAGGGCCTGAACCGCAGGAAAAGTGGCCATATCCGGTCCGCCAGATACCAGCAGCGCGTGTCCCAACCGGCTCGGGAGCACTCTCTGAGCGCCCCCATCAGACCACCGCGATGGCTGTCCAGCCAGCCGAGCGCGGCTTCGGGACCGTCGAACGGCCTTACCGACACGGCGAGTTCGGGTGCCCCCGGTTCGGGCGGGCGATGGCTGGGGGTGAGGATGCGCTCGGCGCCGGCAGCTCCGGCGAGGCACCAGTCGACGAAGCTCCGCAGCGCACGTTCCTGGTCCGCCGGTGTCTCCTCGTTCTTCCCGACCCGCTCGGCGTGCGGCCGGACCAGGTCATGGAAACGGAAGGTTCCCGGGCCCGTCTCCTCCAGAAGGTGCGCCTCCACGAGCGCGTCCACCGCCACGTCGACCACCACCGCCACGTCGGCCACCTCCACGTCGACCACCGCCGCCTCGGGCGCCCCTTCCGGCGGCCGCGCGAGGGCGGTGACCAGGTGCAGGTCGTAGCGGTCCGTGGGCAGCAGCCCCAGCCGCCGGTAGAGCGCGGCGGCCTCCCGGGGCAGCAGCGCGTACGAAGTGTCCAGTGCCGTCCGCATGACCGCCTCCCCGTCGACGCGCAGGGTATCGAGCGGCGCCCGCCCCTGGGACAGGGAATGCGCCAGGTCGGCCACGGATCGGTGTGGACGGGCCGCCAGTTGGGCCGAGGCCAGGCACAGCGCGAGCGGCAACCGCCCGCAGAGCCGCACGACTTGGTCCGTGGCCGCGGGTTCCCTCGCGATCCGCGTACCGCCGCCGAGGGCCAGCAGCGCGGCGGCCGGTTCGGGCGCGAGGCCCTCCAGGCAGTGCACCGACGCGCCCTCCACCCGGAGCCCGGTCAGCCGGTTCCTGCTGGTCACCAGGGTGACGCCGGTCGGGGAGCCGAGCAGGAGCGGACGGGTCTGGGCGGCCGAGAACGCGTTGTCCAGCAGCACGGCCAGACGCAGCCGGGACGTCAACGACCGCCACAGCGCGCTCCGTTGTGCGGTGCTCTCGGGCACGGCCGGGGCGCCGAGTGCGATCAGGAAGCCCTCCAGGACCGTGCCGGGCGGGACAGGCCCCGCCTCCCCGTCGGCGGCGTGGCCTCCGAGGTCGGCGTAGAGCTGACCGTCGGGGAACTCGGCCGCGTGCTCCTGGAGCCAACGGCACACGAATGAGGTCTTGCCGATCCCGGCCAGTCCGCTGACCACCAGCAACTGGGCCGCGTGCGGCGGACGTTCACCGCGCAGCGCGTCCAGAGCGCGCAGGTCGCCCTCGCGGCCGACGAACCGGGGTGTGACCGGGGGCAGTTGGCACGGTGCCGGGCGGCGGGATTCAGTCGGCGCGGCCGGAAGGTGGAAGTGCACGCCGCCGTGGATGTCACGTGCCTGAACGCTCGGCCCCTGGATGACGGAGCCGCCCCCAACGACGTTCTGAGTCACCAGACTTGATGGCGCGGGCCCAGCGGCCTCGGGTGGCGCGTGCCGCCGTGCCCAGTCGGCCACGGCCTGCCCGGTGTCAGCATCCCGGAGCGCCAGGCCCGCCAACTCCGCTGCCAAACCGAGCAGTTCGTGCCCGTCCCGGGGTGAGTCCATCGGCGCCGGGGGCCACCGGCGCGCCAGGGAAGGGTCGGCGCGGGCCGCGATGTCAACGACTCGGGCCAGTTCCTGCCAGCCCGGGGAGTCGGGGGGCACAAGGCGCGCGATCGCCGCCGACAGCAGGGACTCCAGGTCTCGCGGGAGGGGACTCGGCAAGGGGCGACTCCCTTCGACAGAACATTCCGAAGACCACATCCGAAGACCACATCCGAAGATCAATCCGGTCGACAGAGCCTCCAAAAGAACATTTGTTCGTCATTCCTTGTCAGGAGTGACAGGAGAGGCTTCGTCATCGGTCAATTTTGGCCTTACTTGATGCTGATATAGCGAGCGCGCCGTGTCCATGCCACGCTCAATACCCGGCCAGAACAAGGTCCTACCGGCGGGAGGACGCTGGTGGAGTTCGCGATTCGGCTTTCAGGATCGGTCGAGGTACGAGCAGCCGACCGCAGCAACGATCTCGGATCGGCCAAAACCCGGATCGTCCTTGCCGTGCTGGCCTGGGAGGCGGGCCGCACCGTCAGCATGGACACCCTCGTCCACCGGGTCTGGGACGAGAAGCCGCCGGCCAAGGCACGCGAGGCCCTGCACGTCCACGTGTCCCGGGTGCGCGGCGCCCTGCGGATCGCCGAGGCCGACGCGCCGACGCTCCGCAGCCGAACGAACGCCTACGTCCTGGACGTTGATCCGGACCGTGTCGACCTGCGCTGCTACACCCACTGCGTCGACCAGGCCCGTTCCCTCAAGGACAGCGGCGACACGGCGGAGGCGCTGCGGCTGCTGGACCGGGCCGCCGAGTTCTGGCACGGCGAACCACTGGCCGGCATCACCGGGTCCTGGCCCGACCATCTGCGGGCCACCGTCCTGGAGAAGAGCCACGCCGCAGCGGTGGCCCGGGCCGAACTCCTCATGCTCACAGGCAAGTTCGACGACGCCGTACCCGTACTGACGCCCTTGGCCGCCGAGCGCCCGTCCGACGAGGCACTGGCCGAACGTCTCGCCGTCGCCCTGCACGGCAGCAACCGCACGGCCGACGCGACGAAACTGCTCCAGCGGACCCGGCAGCGCGTCGTGCGGGACATCGGCCTCGACGCCGGGCGTCGGCTGCGCCACGTCCATCAGGGCATCCTGTCGGGGACACCGGCCGCCGCACTGCTCAGACACACCGGCGCCGGACAGGGCACGCCCACCGCGCCGACGCCCGGCGTGCCGGACAACCTGCCACGCGACGTGCCCTGGGTCGGGAGGCGCGAAGAGGTACGGCGCCTGGCCTCCGCCCTGTGCGAGGACGGCGGTGGCGCCGCCCCGGTGGTCACCGTGGAGGCGATCGACGGCATGAGCGGGGTCGGGAAAACGTCCCTCGCCGTCCACCTGGTCCATCAGCTGCGGGACATGTTCCCAGACGGCCGACTCTTCCTGAACCTGGGCGGACAGGCCGCCGACCGCACGATGCTGACCCCGGCCCGGGCGCTCACCGAACTGCTGCGCCTGCTCGGCCTGCCGGCCGATGAAGTCCCGCACGAGACAGCGGAGTTGGTGGCCCTGTGGCGGTCGGTGACCCGGGATCGCCGCATGGTCGTGATCCTCGACGACGCCGCCGACGCGGACCAGGTCCGTCAGCTCCTCCCCGGCGCCTCCCCGACAGCGGTGGTCGTGACCAGCAGACGACGGCTGACCGGCCTGCCCGGAGTGCGGCCGGTCTCCCTCGATGTCCTGCCGACCGACGACGCGGCCGCCCTGTTCCTGCAACGGCTCGGCACCCGGCACGGAACCCGCCAGACCGACGTCGAGGAGATCGTCCGCATGTGTGGGCATCTCCCGCTGGCCATCGAGATCGCCGCGAGCCGTCTGCTCGCCCACCCCTCCTGGACCACCGCCGACCTCCTGAAGCAACTGTCCGGGCACGCAGGCCAGTTGAACGCGCTCCGGGACGGCGAGCGCTCCATGTCCCATGTGCTGGCCCTCTCCTACCGGGCCCTGGACCCCGTGCAGCGCCTGGTCTTCCGCCGGGCGGGCCTGCACTTCGGCGCGGAGTTCGGTCCGGAGGCGGTGGCGGCGCTGGCCGGTCTGCCGACCGAGCGCGCAGAGGACGTCCTGGAACAACTCCTGGTCCGCCACCTGGTGTTCGAGCCCACACCGCACCGGTACGCCATGCACGATCTTCTCCGGGTGTACGCGAGGTCATTGACCGGCAAGGGCACGAGTTCGAATTCCGCTCCTTCTCTCGAATCTCTCGAAGGAGAAGCGGCCGGGTTCACGGACTCCGCGGAGGAGTCCGATCGAGCCATAGAGCGCCTCATTGATCACTATCTGATGGCAGTCGATCACGCCGACCGGTTGGCCTACCCGATTCGATCACGAATGACCATCGACGATCTCTCGTCGACAGAACAGCCAGAAATGACAACCCGGCGGACGGCCGAACAGTGGCTGCTCACGGAGAAAGCGAATCTCCTGGACCTGCTCGACCAGGTCACCCGCCATCGCGACGAACATCAACTGGCTTTGTCTGTGCATGTGTTGGCCGGTTTCCTCGACACGGAAGGGCACCTGGTCGCAGCCGAACCGTTGCTGCGGCGAGCCGTGGCCCACTGGGCCTCCACCGGCGACAACGCGGCGCGGGCCCGGGCCCTGCTGGACCTCAGCACCGTGCACACCCGCAGCGCCCGGTTCGAGGACGCGATCGAGGCAGCTCAGAAGGCCCTGGAAGCCGCCCGTCTCCTGCGCGACACCGAGCTGGAGGTCGAGTGCATCCACCGGCTGTCGGTCGCGCTGTGGCAGACGGGCCAGTACGCGACGGCACAGGCGCTCCAGAAACAGGCTCTGAGTTCACTGGAGCAAACGACGGGCGGCCTCCGCCTCGCCCGTGTGCGCAACCTGCTCGGAATAACCCACCTCCACCTGGGCGAGAACCGGGAAGCAATTGACTGCCTCCGCTCGGCGCTCGT
Organism: Streptomyces sp. NPDC091279; assembly: GCF_044757465.1. Lineage (NCBI taxonomy): Bacteria > Bacillati > Actinomycetota > Actinomycetes > Kitasatosporales > Streptomycetaceae > Streptomyces > Streptomyces sp. NPDC091279. The sequence goes on from NZ_JBIVVA010000003.1 coordinate 480,501, forward strand.
CGCGTTCGAGGAGATAGGGGACGACAGAGGGAGATACAGCGCCCTCAACAACCTCGGCGAAACCCTGCGGAAAACGGGTGATCCAAAGGCCGCCGAGAAGTATTACCGAGAGGCTATTCAATTAGCCGCGAGCATGAGCGGAAAAGGCGACCACGCCACACTGCGCATGAATCTGGCGAGCGTTCTTGACATGCAGGGAAAGACGGAAGAAGCCCTTTCTCTCTACGGCGAAGTACTCCCCGTCCTGCGTGCCGTGGAGGATGTCCGCGGAGAGTCGATCGCCCTGAACCGCATAGGCCGGGCGCACCGAGCGGCCGGCCGCAGCGAGGGGGCCCTGCCCCATCACGTGGCCGCGCTCGCGCTCGCCCGACGCATCCAGGCCCAGGGCGAAGAGGTCGACGCCCTGTATGAGCTGGCCTTGGCCGAGGAAGACACCGGCCGGGTCGCGCAGGCCATGACCCACCTCAAGGAGAGCCTCGCCGTCAGCCGCCGCATCGGCGCCCCCGCCGAGGCGGAGCGGGCATCCAGCGCACTGGCCCGACTCCGCGCGACGGGCGGCGTCCGGGGGGACTAGGCGCAGGACACGGCGAGCCGGGACACACAGACCGTCCGGTCAAATCCAGAATTCCGGGCCCGTGGGGTTCCGCACGTGATCATGGACTCTCTAGGATGCAAGCCGCAGGGCAACCCATCTCACAGCTGATCCGAGATGCGGCACCGCCATGCCTTTCCATGGATTCTCCGCGCGTTCGGGCAACCGACTTTCCCACGAAAGCAGCCAGTAAGTGAAAGTCAAGCACCAGGTATTTGTCGCGCTGATGGCACTGACGATGACGTGTATCGCCTATACCGTGATAACGAATTCCCAGATGTCCACGATAGCGTGACGCCCCGGCGGCCGGTACCCCTAAGGTACCGGCCGCCGGTAGGGCCCCGGGGAGAGGCGTCTTCCGTCGAGCAACCCCCAGGGCCCACCCCGCCCCCTCCGCACCCCCGCCGCCGACCCGGCTCCGCCTCGCGCTCGTCGACCCCGTCACCCGGCGTGAACCGCACTGGCTGCTGCGGCACTCCAGCACAGGGCTGCCGCTCGGCGTGGCCGAGGCGCTCACCAACGTCGCCAAACACAGCGGCGCCGACCGTTCGACGGTGACCGTCCGCGCCCGGGGCGGCCGACCGCGCCTGACCATCGACGACGACGGCCGGGGCGGCGCCGACGAGACGCCCGGGGTCTGACCGGCATCCGCCGCCGCGTGGCCGCCCACGACGGCACCCCTCCGGGGCTTCGGGTCGTCATCGCCGAAGACGATCCCTGCTGCGCGAAGGACTGGCGCTGCTTCTGCGTGCCGAGTCCCTCGATGTGGCGGCCACCGCCGGAACGTCGGACGAGCGCCGCCCGACAGCACCCCACACCCGACCCACCGCACCGCAGGACCAGCGGTACCCGGAGAACCCGTAGTCCCCCCCTACCGCCCCAACCCCGCCACCAGTACCCCCACCAGCTTGCGCGCGTCGTATCCCGCGCTGTTCTCCGCGCCGATGCAGAGGTTCCCGACCCCCCGCATCAGCTCCAGTGCCGTCAGTCCTGAGCGGATCTCGCCCGCGTCGGTCGCGGCGTCGAGGAGGTGGGTGCAGACCGGCACCAGCCGGTCGAGGAAGTAGGCGTGCAGGTTCTCGAACCCGGCGTTGTCCGACCGCAGGACACCGGCGAGGCCGTGCTTGGTGACCAGGAAGTCGACGAACAGGTCGATCCAACTCCCCAGCGCCGCATAGGGAGTCGGGCTGGACGCCAGCAGCGCGGGCCCCGCCTCCGCACAGGCCTCCACCTGGTGCCGGTAGACGGCGATGATGAGGTCGGCCCGGGTCGGGAAGTGCCGGTAGATCGTCGCCGTTCCGACGCCCGCCTCGGCCGCGATGTCCCGCACCGGCGCCTCCACGCCCGACGCGACGAAGACCCTGGCCGCGGCGTCGAGAAGGGCACCCTCGTTGCGCCGGGCGTCGGCCCGCCGGGGTCGGCCCTGACGCCCCGGGCTCTGATCGCCGTCGCTCATCGTTCCGCGCTCCTTACGCTTCCGCTTGCTAACCGGGACGCCGTTCCGTATCGTTAAACGGGACACCGTCCCACTTGTAGATGATGCCAGAACCCCGAACCCGCCGACAACCGGCCCCCTGACATCCCCCACCCCCGACCCGGACGGCGACCCTGACGGCGACCCGGAGATCACCCCGCCACCGCAGACGTCACCGGTGCACCACGGACGCCACCCCAGCGCCCCCGCCCCTCACCGGCGCCCCGCACGGAAAGGAACCCCTCATGTCGAACTCCATCAGTCCCAACTCCCTTTCCCCCAACCCCACTTCACCCGTCCGTTTCGGGATCATGACCGCGCCCATGAACGTCGGCTACGACGACATCCTGCGGGTGTGGGAGGAGGCGGACGGGATTCCCGAGATCGAGCACGCGTGGCTGTTCGATCACCTCATGCCGATCGGGGGCGACCCCGACGGACCCGCGTTCGAGGGCTGGACGCTGCTGTCGGCGCTGGCCGCGCGCACCCGGCGGCTGCGGCTCGGCGTGCTGGTGACCAGCAACAGGTTCCGGCCGCCCGCGGTGCTGGCGAAGATCGCCGCGACGGTCGACGTCGTCTCCGGCGGCCGGCTCGACTTCGGGATCGGCGTCGGCTCGCGCCCCAGCACCACCGGCGCGCGCCGCGAGTACACGGCGCACGGGCTGCCGTTCCACGACACCGCGCACGCCGTCGGCAGTCTCGCCGAGTCCTGCACGGTGATCAAGCGGCTGTGGACGGAACCGGAACCGTTCGATGTCGACGGCACCTATGTCCAGCTCAGGGGCGCGTTCGGGAACCCCAAGCCGGTGCAGCGGCCGCGTCCGCCGGTGCTGATCGGCGGCCGGGCCAAGGCGACCCTGCGGGTGGTGGCCGAGCACGCCGACCTCTGGAACATCCCCGGCGGCGACATCGACGACGTCATCGCCCGCAGCGCCCTGCTGGACCGTTACTGCGGGGAGATCGGGCGCGACCCCGCGTCGATCGTCCGTTCGATCCATCTGTCGGTCGCGTACGACGACCCGGCGGCGACCCGCGAGGCGATCGCGCAGGCGACGGCCGCCGGTTTCACGCACGTCATCCTCGGGCTGCCGACGCCGTATCCCGCGCACGTCGCCCGCTGGGTGGCGGACGAACTCGTCACCGGGTCGGTGCCCGCCACCCGCTGACCGGCGCGGGTCAGGAGTCCCAGATCACGGCTTCGTGCTGGTCGGAGGGGTGGAGCGGGTTGGGGAAGCCCAGGGCCGAGGGCGCCGGCGGCGCGGGGGTCGGCTCGGGGCGGGCGTGGCAGGTGAAGCCGAGGCGCTCCATGGCGCGGGTGACCTCACCGCCGTTGAAGTCGCGGCGGTCCTGGCGGGTGAGGATCTCGCCGACCTGCATGACCGGGTAGCGGCGGCGGCCGATGGTCACGGAGAGGCCGGTGACCGGCTCGGGGCTGACGCCCGCCATCGCGGCGAGCACGCCTTCCTTGGTCAGTTCGAACGGGTACCGGGCGATGACACAGCGCATGACGCCTCACAGGGGAGAGGAGAAGGGACGGAACCCCAGCGGGAAACGGAACGGGCGGAACGGGGCGGTGGAAACGGCTCGACGGGCACCCGGGTCAGCCGGCGGCGGCGGCGACAGGCGGCCGGAACGGCCCGCCCAGCACATCCCGCAGCCGGACCCTGTCGGTGTAACCGGAACTGCCACGGTGGACGGCGAGTTCGGCCCGGCTGACCGATCCGGTGCGCTCGTCGTCGCCGTCGCACAGGAGCAGGTGCTCCACCTGGGCCCCGGCCATCACGGAGAGCGCGACCTCGACGGTCATGTCGTCGCGCACCCGCAGTTCGGTGTCGGCGGCCGGGTGTCGACGTATCCGGAACGGTGTCACGGCTGCCTCCTGCGGGATGGGGGAACGATGGCGTGGTGACGGTGCCGGGCAGGCCCCCGGTACCCCGGTGACCTGCCCGTTCGTCCTGCGGCGCCGGGGTGGACCCGGCGCCGTCGCGTCATGCGGCGCGACGCTGCCTCGGCGCGGACGTCCTGCCCTGTCCGCCCTGCCCGCCGCCCTGACCGCCCTGGCCCTGCGCGCCGCCACGGCCACCCTGGCCACCGGCGCCACCGCGACCGCCACGGCGTCCACGGGACGAGCCCGACGAGCCGGAGCGGCGCGGACGCTGCTCGGAGGCCGGCGCGGCGATGACGACCGGGATGCCGGACGGCGCCTGGGCACCGGTGATGCGGCTCAGCTCGGCCTCTCCGGAGCGCACCGGGGTGATCGTCGGCTTGATGCCGGCCGCGTCCATGAGCCGGCCGACCGCGCGGCGCTGCCCCGGGGTGACCAGGGTGACGACGCTGCCGGACTCCCCGGCGCGGGCGGTACGGCCACCGCGGTGCAGGTAGTCCTTGTGGTCGCTCGGCGGGTCAACGTTGACGACCAGGTCGAGGTTGTCGACGTGGATGCCGCGGGCGGCGACGTTGGTGGCGACCAGGACGGTGACGTGGCCGTCCTTGAACTGCGCGAGGGTCCGGGTGCGCTGCGGCTGGGAGCGGCCACCGTGCAGGGCGGCGGCGCGGACACCGCTGCTGAGCAGGTGCTTCGTCAGCTTGTCCACCGCGTGCTTGGTGTCCAGGAACATGATCACGCGGCCGTCGCGGGCGGCGATCTCGGTCGTCGTGCGGAACTTGTCCGTGTCGTGGACGTGCAGCACGTGGTGGTCCATCGTGGTGACGGCGCCGGCCGTCGGGTCGACGGAGTGCACGACCGGGTCGGTCAGGTAGCGCCGGACCAGCAGGTCGACGTTGCGGTCCAGGGTCGCCGAGAACAGCATCCGCTGCCCGCCGGGCTTGACCTGGTCGAGCAGCGCGGTGACCTGGGGCATGAAGCCCATGTCGGTCATCTGGTCGGCCTCGTCGAGGACGGTGATCTCGACGCCGCCGAGGCGGCAGTCGCCCCGGTCGACGAGGTCCTTGAGGCGGCCGGGGGTCGCGACGACGATCTCGACGCCGGCCCGCAGCGCGCTGGTCTGCCGGCCGATCGACATGCCGCCGACGACGGTGGCGAGGCGCAGCCGCACGGCGCGGGCGTAGGGGGTGAGGGCGTCGTTGACCTGCTGCGCCAGCTCACGGGTGGGCACCAGGACGAGGGCCAACGGCTGTCCCGGCTCGGCGCGACGGCCGGTCATGCGGGCCAGCGTGGCCAGGCCGAACGCGAGGGTCTTGCCCGATCCGGTGCGGCCGCGTCCGAGGACGTCACGACCGGCGATGGAGTTCGGGAGGGTGGCCGCCTGGATGGGGAACGGCACGGTCACGCCCTGCGTGCCGAGCGCGGCGAGCAGCGGAGCGGGCAGTTCCAGATCGGCGAACGCCTCGACGGCGGGGAGCGCCGGAGTGATCGTCTTGGGGACCGCGAACTCGCCCTGCAACGCGGCCGGGCGGGAGCCGCCACCGCCGTTGCCGTTGCGGGAGGAGCGGCGCGGGGCACCGGGACGGTTGGCGGAGAAGCCGCCACCGCCGCCGCCACGGCGCTCGGGGTGCCGGGACGTGGACGTGGACGTGCGCGGGCTACGTGCGCGGTTCATGAGGAACCTTCCTTGATGCTGGCGCGTATCAAGGAATTTCCGCAGCAAATTGAACGGCGCAGAGAATCGCGAGAACGGGCCAAGTTCGATGGGGGCGGAAAAAAGCCCCGGAAATTCAGCGAGCTGGGGCCCGCACCCCTAGGTGCGGGCCCCAGCTGCGAAGAAAGCGTCAGAGCTGAGATCAGTTCTGGGGAACGATGTTCTCAGCGGTCGGGCCCTTCTGGCCCTGACCGATGTCGAACGAGACCTTCTGGCCCTCCTGAAGCTCACGGAAGCCCGTGGCGGAGATGTTCGAGTAGTGGGCGAAGACGTCCGGGCCGCCGCCGTCCTGCTCGATGAAGCCGAAGCCCTTTTCAGCGTTGAACCACTTCACAGTGCCCTGTGCCATGTCTTTTTCCCTTTCGAGGAGCGGTGGGAGAGCACCCTGTGTGCACTCCGTGTCGCCGCGATGATCAGCCCGTCGGAAAAAAGAACCTTTTGGCAACCACAACTGCAACCTGTCTTCGACACTAGCACGCTGCGCTGGCGGGCGGCGGGTGAAAAAGATCAGCGGCCCGACCCGTAGGGGAATGTTCGCCGTACCTTCACCCACGTCACGGGCCCGGCACCGAGTGCCTGAGCCGGTCACCGCAGGGGCCCGCCCGCCCCCGTCGATCCCGGTCACCGCACGGGTCTGCGCACCCACACCTCCCGGCCGGAGGCGGCGTCGCGCTCGCCCAGTTTCGACCAGCCCCAGGCGTGCAGGGTCTCCCCCGCCACCCCGCCCCGCTCGACGTCCGCGACGACGAGGTCGGTCTCAAGGCGGGCCAGCAGCAGCGCGCCCATCCGGGTCGCGATGCCGAGCCGCCGCCTGGCGGGCCGCACCATCAGCTCGGCCAGCTGGAACACCCGCCCGGACGCGGTCAGCTCCTCGATGTCGGCGGGCAGCCCGCCGGTGAGTCCCTGCCACCAGTCGCCGGTGCGGTCCAGCCGGTAGCCGTAGCAGACGCCGACCAGGCCGCCCGCGTCGGCGACGACCATGTCGAAGCCGGTGACCTGCACATGTCGTTCGAAACGGTCCAGGAAGCCGCGCCGGTCACGGAACTCGTCGCCGGCCACGCCCTGGTACGCCGTCACGTGGACGTCCGCGACGGCGTCCCGTTGCTGCTCGGCCTGCCAGCGGGACAACCTGCGCAAGAACGCCTCAGTCATTCGATCCTCCCCCGACCGCGGAACGCACATCCCCGGAATCGGAATGGTGACAGGTGGAGCCGACGCGGTAAATAAGGTCACCGGTCAGTGGTTGTCCGACTTGGCGTGCCGGTGGCGGCGCAGCGCGTGCAGCAGCCCGCCGGAACGCCGGACGACGGTCCGCCCGGCCTCCTGGTCGTTGACCCGGTGGATCACGTAGACACCGAGCGCGATCAGCACCAGGAACGCGGCGACGGTACAGACGGCGACCATGGTGAGCACCTCACCTTCCCGCGAGGCCGGCCGTGGGCGCGGAACCGGCGGCGCCGCCCTCGTACTCCCAGGCCTCGTCGGCGTCGAGCGGGGGAACGACGTGGTGGTGGGCCCGTTCCGCGGCGACGAGGGCGCTGGCGGTGCGCGGGGGTCCGCCGCGTTCGCAGGCGGCGGCCATCAGTCGGGCGGCGGCCGCGGGCTCGGTCTCGGGCGGCACGACCAGCAGGTCCCAGCGCCCGGCCCCGTAGGACAGCAGCAGCATCTTGTGCGGGTCCAGCTCGGGCGCGAACCACCCGACCGTGACGACGTGCCCGTTCACCCGCACGTGCCGGGGCAGGGTCGGCCAGTGCTCGGGGTTGACGGCGACCCGGGTGATCCGCCCCCATCGGGGGTCCAACAGGTCGGTCAGCGCGGGCAGTTCGGCCGCGAGATCCCGGGAACGAGGCCACCAGGCGCCGTCGAGCAGCCCGTCACCTGACCCGCCGGACTTGAGCGAGAGACGACCCGCCGAAGAAAGAAGGGGAACGGACATGACGCGGACCTGTCTCCCGACCGTCCGAACAGACCCGGCCAGGCTTTCGACACCCACCGAGAACGAAACCGACACGGAAGCCGGTACACACGGTGCCCTCGGTACTGCCGACGGTACTCCGCGAGCCTCGCCAGGCACGACCCTTGACGTATGCCGATGAAGCGCGACCGTGTCCAGACGGAACCCGGCGGGGAGGTGTCCCGCTACCATCAGGGGCGTTGTGCCAGTCGGAGCAAGGCCAAGAGGGAAATGATCAGCAAGCTCGGAAAAGCTCAGTGGGCCCATGACTTGATCCACGACGGGCCCATGTATGCCAAGGGGCTCTTCGCTGACGAGTCGAACTTCGACTTGCGGTTCGTCTCCGATTACGAGCGGATCACCGAGATCGTCGAGGCGCTGCGGGTCCTGGGGTTGCAGGTCGTGCTGACGAGCGGGTCGTTCGACATCATCCATGAGGGTCATTCGATGTATCTGGAGGCGGCCCGGAAATTCGGTGACTTCCTCATCGTCGGCCTCGACAGCGACGAGAAGATCCGCCGCCGCAAGGGCCCCAACCGCCCGGCGGTGCCGGAGATGGAACGCCTGCGGATGGTGACGCACCAGCGCGGGGTCGGCCTCGTCACCCTCAAGGAGCCCGATCACCCCCGGTGGAGCCTGATCGCCGCCGTGCGTCCGGATGTGCTGGTGGCGACCGCCGAGACCTACAGCGCCGAGGAGATCGCCGAGCTGGAGGCGGAGTACTGCGGCCGGGTCGAGGTGCTCGACCGGATGGCGACCGTCAGCACGTCGGCGCGGCTGCGCCGCATCCAGCTGGGCCTCAACGACGACCAGGGCACCCGGTGACCAAGCGCACCGCGCTCTATCTGCCCGTGCTGCACGCCGGGTACGAGGCGTTCCTGACCCGGCACGCCGACTCGGAGGAGATCCTGCTGCTCGGGGTGGGGTTCCACGCCCTGTTTCCCAAGCTGGGCAAGGAGATCCGGGCGCTGAGCCCGGAGCGGGCCGCCGCGCACGCCCGGCTGGTGGTGCCGGGCACCCCGGTGCGGGTCGTCGAACCCGGCGAGCTGCCCGGCGCGCTCGCCGCCGAGGTCGTGGTGCTGCCCGACGAGGAGATCATGCACCGGCTGGTCGAGCTGCCAGGGTTCCCCGAGCGGGCCGAGGTGCGGTTCGATCCGGCGTTCCTGCGCTGGGACCGGGAGTGGAGCCGGGCGACGCGGCCCGCGAGCTTCGACGGGCGGGTCTCGCGGACGGCCCTGGACCGTCGTTTCATGGCGCGCGCGCAGGGTGAGGCGCGGCGCAGTTCGGACTGGTGGCGGCAGGTCGGGGCGGTCGCCGCGCGGGACGGAGTGGTGCTGGGGGCCGCGTTCAACCATCACCATCCGACCGAGTACGCGCCCTACGTCGACGGCGATCCCCGCAACGACTTCAGCCGGGGGCTGCGGCCCGACCTGTCCACGGCGATCCACGCCGAGGCGTCTCTCGTCGCCCAAGCCGCCCGTGCGGGGCTGGAGTTGGCGGGCGCCGACCTGTTCGTGTCGACGTTCCCCTGTCCGGCCTGTGCCCGGCTGGTCGTCGAATCCGGCTTCCGGCGCTGCTACTTCGCCGGGCCGTACTCGATGCTCGACGGGGAGGGCGTGCTGCGTGCCGGTGGCGTCGAGCTGATCTGGGTCGACATGGCTCCGGGGGACGCGGCTCCTACGCCGGTGTCGGGCGCGAGCTGAACTTCATCCGCACCGGCCTGAACTCGCCCTGGGCGTCCGGCTGTTCGTCTCCCTCGCCGACCAGGACATGGACGTGCAGGTGGCGGATGGTGCCGCCGGTGTAGCGGCAGTCGCCGTTGCGGACACCGAGGCCGTAGTGGTCCAGGGCGTACTTCTCCCGTACCGAGGCCAGCGCGTCGAAGAAGTCCGCGCGGGCCGGGGCGGTCAGGTCGACCAGGTCGGTGACGTGGTCCTTGGGGATGAGCAGCAGGTGCAACCGGGCGCCGGTGTAAGGGAATTCGTTCGGGGTGACGATCCAGTGCGGGGTCTCCCAGAGGATCTGCTGCCTGTCGTGAGCGCGGATGACGTCCGGGCAGAAGAGGCAGACACCGGCGCGGTCGAGGCGTTCCATCTCCGCGCGCTGGTCCTCGGTCCGGCAGTTGCCGAAGTAGTAGAGGCTCACGGGGAGTTCACCCGGTCCGCCTGGCCCTGGTGGTCCGACTGGCCTGCCCTGGGCTCCCGTTCGAGGACGAGGAAGGAGTGGGCCGGGGTGTCGCCGTCGGCCGGGACGTCCGTGCGGGAGGTGAGGGTGAAGTCGTTCAGCCAGCCCTCGGGCATCCGGGTGTCGCCGGGCACGCTGAGGTGGACGCGGGTGAGGTAGACGCGGTCCACGGTGGCGAGGGCCTGGCGGTAGACGGAGGCGCCGCCGATCACGAACACCTCGTCGCGTCCGGCGGCCCGTTCCAGCTCGACGGCGGTGTCGAGGGCCGCCTCGACGGATGTCCGCCAGTACACGTCACCGGCCGAACTCGGCGCCTGCTCAACAGACTTGCTGACGACGACGTTGGCGCGGCGCGGCAGCGGGCGGCCGAGGCGGGCGACGATCGACTCGTGGGTGAGGCGGCCGAGGACCACCGCGTGGCCCTGCGTGACCTGTTTGAAGTACCGCAGGTCGCCCGGGATGTACCAGGGGAGGTCGCCGTCGACGCCGATGATGTCGTCCTCGGAGGCCGCGACGATCAGCGACCTGGTCATGGCACCACCCGCCTCGGCGCTCGTGGCGGCGTTCGTGTCGGTGCTCATGTCGAGACCGGGATGGAGCCGATGCCGGGGTGCGGCTCGTAGTCGGCGAGGTCGAAGTGTTCGCCCCGGAAGTCGTGGATGTCGGTGACGCGGCGGCCGCTCTCGTTGAGGGTGACCGTCGGCAGCCGGAGCGGTTCGCGCTCCAACAGCCGCTTCACGCCGTCCACTTGGTCCGCGTAGATGTGCGCGTCCGAGATGGTGTGGTAGTAGCGGGCGGCCGGGAGGCCGGTGAGGTGCTCCAGCATCAGCAGCAGCGCCGCGTACTGGATCATGTTCGACGGGACGCCGACCGGGACGTCACCGGAGCGCTGGAACATGTGCAGGTGCAGGCGTCCGCCGATGACCCGGACATGGACCCAGCCGTGGCAGGGCGCGATGGTGGTCTTCGGGGTCTTCCCGGCGCCGCGCACCTGGTACTGCGGAATCCACGGGCTGACGAAGTGCGTGCGGTCGGCGGGCAGTTCACGGATCTGCTCGACGAGGTGCTTGAACTGGTCGAAGCCGACGCCGTCCACCGTGGGGAAGTCGTGGAACGCGCCGCCGTAGGAACCCGGGCCGATGTCACCGGCCGGCAGCCCGCGCTTCGACGTCTTCGCCTCGCTCGCCCACGGGCCCCACCAGTCGCAGCCGAACTCGGCGAATTCCTTCAGCGTGGTCGCGCCGTTGATGAATGCGCACAGCTCCCCGATGGGCTTGCGCCAGAACCGGGCCATGCTGCGGTCGGGGATGACCGGAAATCCATTGGCGAGGTCGAAGCTCATGGTCTGCTGCATAAGCGTCAGCGCGTCCGGGCCCTGTCGGGTGGGTACCGGTTCGCCGTGATCGAGGATCGCTGCCAAGATCGTACGGTATTGCGAATCCGGCGTCCGGTCCGCGAACGCAGCATATTCCACGAGGTTTCCTTTCCTGGCCCGCCGCCGCTCCCGGCAGGGCTGCCTGCCATGCTAGCAGTCGCGCCAATTGACCGACTTCCCCGACCTGCTGCGGCACCAACGCCTTGCCGCTCGCATTCAGGAATGCCGACCATCCAGCAGGCAATGGCCGGGCTGTAGATTTCCCCCTGGCCGGAATTTCATTCCCCTTACCGGGATCGCACGAGGGTGAATTGGCGTGGAATTCCGATGGGTTCCTGGACCTGTTTCCCGGTCATTCCGTGCGGCTCGTGTCATTCTCGGGAACGGCGGTCCTGGTGCCGTTGCCCGGGGGCTCGGCCGGTGTGGGTCTTCCGGGTGGGCTCGGCGCAGGTTGGAGCCCCGGTACGCGGGGAGGCGGGCCGGGGCTCGGGTTCGATCCTAAGCGCGTCGGCGGCATATGCACCCTGTCCGGACAGGACGTTGACGCATCCCTTGCAGTGCCGGGAGCACCCGGCGTCAAGGACCGGCAAAGCGTGCGCGCGGGTGCTCCCGAGGCGCCCCCGTCCGCCGGGCCACGCCCCCTGTTCCGCAGGCTCCCGGACAGCCCGCCGGGTCAGCTCTTCGCCGCCAACTCCTTGACGGCGACGTTGAGTTCGAGGACGTTCACCCGGGGCTCGCCCAGGAAGCCGAGGGTGCGTCCCTCGGTGTGGGCCGCCACCAGGCGCCGTATCTCGGAGACGGGGAGGTGGTTGCGGGCGGCGACCCGGTGGATCTGGAGGTCCGCGTACTGCGGGGAGATGTCCGGGTCCAGACCCGAGCCCGACGAGGTGACCGCGTCGGCGGGGACCTGGGAGGGCCTGACGGTGTAGCCCGGGACCGAATTGACCTTGACGACACGGGACTTGGCGGCCTCCACCTGCTGGATGAGGACCTTGTTGTCGGCGGCGAGGTTGGTGGCGCCCGACAGCAGCAGCCTGTACTGGGTGTTGACGGTGTTCGTGCCGAGGCCGTTCGCCGGGCGGGGCTGGAAGTAGGCGAGGCCGTAGTGCTGTTGGCCGATCAGCGACGAGCCGACCACCTTGCCGTCGGACCGGAGCGGGGAGCCGTTCGCCTGCGTGCGGAACGCGGTCTGGGCGATGCCGGTGACGACGAGCGGGTAGGCGACGCCGGTCAGCAGCGTCAGGACGATCAGGGCCCGCAGGCTCGCGGCGAGCAACCGGGCTGTGTGGGGAAGGGAGTTGGCCATGGCGATCAGCGCCCGCCTTTCGAGGATTACAGCCCGGGGACGAGCGAGAGGAGCAGGTCGATGAGCTTGATGCCGATGAACGGGGCGATCAGGCCGCCGATGCCGTAGACCGCGAGGTTGCGGCGGAGCATCCGGTCGGCGCTCATCGGCCGGTAGCGCACGCCCCGCAGGGAGAGCGGGACCAGCGCGATGATGATCAGCGCGTTGAAGATGACGGCGGAGAGGATCGCGGAGTCCGGCGAGGAGAGCGCCATGATGTTGAGGCGGTCCAGGCCCGGGTAGACGGACGCGAACAGCGCCGGGATGATCGCGAAGTACTTGGCGACGTCGTTGGCGATCGAGAACGTCGTCAACGCGCCCCGGGTGATGAGGAGTTGCTTGCCGATCTCGACGATCTCGATGAGCTTCGTCGGGTTCGAGTCGAGGTCGACCATGTTGCCGGCCTCCTTGGCGGCCGACGTTCCGGTGTTCATCGCCACGCCGACGTCGGCCTGGGCGAGCGCGGGGGCGTCGTTGGTGCCGTCGCCGGTCATCGCGACCAGCTTGCCGCCCGCCTGTTCGCTGCGGATGAGGGCCATCTTGTCCTCGGGGGTGGCCTCGGCGAGGAAGTCGTCGACGCCCGCCTCCGCCGCGATGGCCCGGGCGGTGCGCGGGTTGTCGCCGGTGATCATGATGGTCCTGATGCCCATCCGGCGCAGCTCCTCGAACCGCTCGCGCATGCCGTCCTTGACGACGTCCTTGAGGTGGACGACCCCCAGGACCCGGGGTCCGTGCGCGTCCTCGACGGCCACCAGGAGCGGGGTGCCGCCTGCCTCGGCGATGCGCACCACCGCCGTTTCGGCGTCCTCGGCGACCTCGCCGCCGCGTTCGCGGACCCAGGCGACGACCGAACCGGCCGCGCCCTTGCGGATCTTGCGGCCGTCGACGTCGACGCCGGACATCCGGGTCTGCGCGGTGAACGCGATCCACTCGGCGCCGACGAGGTCGTCGCGGTGCCGTGCGCCCAGCCCGTACGACCCGTCCCCCGCGAGGGCCACGATCGAACGGCCCTCGGGGGTCTCGTCGGCCAGCGACGACAGCCGGGCCGCGTCGGCGACCTCGGCCTCGGTCACCCCGGCCACCGGCACGAACGCGGCGGCCTGCCGGTTGCCCAGGGTGATGGTGCCGGTCTTGTCGAGCAGCAGGGTGGAGACGTCACCGGCGGCCTCGACGGCACGGCCCGACATGGCGAGCACGTTGCGCTGCACCAGGCGGTCCATCCCGGCGATGCCGATGGCGGAGAGCAGGGCGCCGATGGTGGTCGGGATGAGGCAGACCAGCAGCGCGACCAGCACGACCATCGACAGGTGGGCGCCCGCGAAGTCCGCGAACGGCGGCAGGGTGGCGCAGGCCAGGAGGAAGACGACGGTGAGGGAGGCCAGCAGGATGTTGAGGGCGATCTCGTTCGGTGTCTTCTGCCGGGCCGCGCCCTCCACCAGGCCGATCATGCGGTCGATGAACGTCTCGCCGGGCTCCGTGGTGATCTGGACGACGACCCGGTCGGAGAGCACCTTCGTGCCGCCGGTGACGGCACTGCGGTCGCCGCCCGACTCGCGGATGACCGGCGCGGACTCCCCGGTGATCGCAGACTCGTCGACGGAGGCGACGCCCTCGACGACATCGCCGTCCCCCGGGATGATCTCCCCGGCCTCGCAGACGACCAGGTCACCGACGCTCAACTCGGTGCCGGGGACGCGTTCTTCGCGGTCACCGACGAGGCGGCGGGCGACGGTGTCGGTCTTGGCCTTGCGCAGGGTGTCGGCCTGCGCCTTGCCGCGACCCTCAGCGACCGCCTCCGCGAGGTTGGCGAAGACCACGGTCAGCCAGAGCCAGGCGCTGATCGCCCAGCCGAACCAGTCGCCGGGGTGCTGGAAGGAGAACACCGTGGTCAGCAGCGAGCCGACCCACACCACGAACATCACCGGCGAGGTGACCATCACCCGCGGGTCCAGCTTGCGGACGGCGTCGGGCACCGCGCGCAGCAGCTGGCGGGCGTCGAAGAGACCGGTGCGGACGCCGGTGTCGAGGGTGGGGGCTGTGGGCACGGCGGCGGCCCCTTCGTTGTCGGTGGGGGTGTTCATCGCGCCAGCCCCTCGGCGAGCGGGCCCAGAGCCAGGGCCGGGAAGTAGGTGAGACCGACGATGATCAGGATCGCGCCCAGCAGCAGGCCGGTGAAGAGCGGTTTGTCGGTGCGCAGGGTGCCCGCGGTGACCGGGACCGGCTGCTGGCCCGCGAGGGACCCGGCCAGCGCGAGCACGAACACCATCGGCAGGAACCGGCCGAGGAGCATCGCGAGCCCGGTCATGGTGTTGAACCAGTCGGTGTTCGCGTTCAGGCCCGCGAACGCCGAACCGTTGTTGTTCGCCGCCGACGTGAACGCGTAGAGCACCTCGGAGAAACCGTGCGCCCCCGGGTTGAGCATCGAGTGCGGCGGCGTCGGCAGCGCCATCGAGGCGGCGGTGAACACCAGCACCAGGGCCGGGGTGATGAGGATGTAGACGGCGGCGAGTTTGATCTCGCGGGCGCCGATCTTCTTGCCCAGGTACTCGGGGGTGCGGCCGACCATCAGACCGGCGATGAACACCGCGATGATCGCCAGCACCAGGATGCCGTAGAGGCCGGAGCCGGTGCCGCCGGGCGCGATCTCGCCGAGCATCATCGACAGCATGGCCAGGCCGCCGCCGAAGCCGGTGAAGGAGGAGTGGAACGAGTTCACCGCACCGGTGGACGTCAACGTCGTCGACACCGCGAAGATCGACGAGCCGCCGACGCCGAAGCGCAGCTCCTTGCCCTCCATCGCACCGCCGGCGAGCTGCAACGCGCCTTCCTGGTGGGCGAATTCGGTCCACATCATCAGAGCGACGAAGCCGACCCAGATGGTCACCATCGTCGCCAGGATCGCGTAGCCCTGCCGGACCGAGCCGACCATCAGGCCGAACGTGCGGGTCAGCGCGAACGGGATGACCAGGAGCAGGAAGATCTCGAAGAGGTTGCTGAACGGCGTCGGATTCTCGTACGGGTGGGCCGAGTTGGCGTTGAAGTAGCCGCCGCCGTTGGTGCCCAGTTCCTTGATGGCCTCCTGCGAGGCGACCGCACCGCCGTTCCACTGCTGCCGGCCGCCCAGGAACTGCCCGACCTCGTGGATGCCGGAGAAGTTCTGGATGGCCCCGCAGGCGACCAGCACAACGGCGGCGACGGCGGCCAGCGGGAGCAGGATGCGCACGGTGCCGCGCACCAAGTCGGCCCAGAAGTTGCCGAGTTCACCGGTGCGGGAGCGGGCGAACCCGCGCACGAGGGCCACCGCGACGGCGATGCCGACGGCCGCCGAGACGAAGTTCTGCACCGCGAGGCCGCCGGTCTGCACGACGGGGCCCATGGCCTGTTCGCCGTAGTAGGACTGCCAGTTGGTGTTGCTCACGAACGACACGGCCGTGTTGAAGGCCTGCGCCGGTGCGATCGACGAGAAGCCGAGCGAGCCGGGCAGCACGCCCTGCGACCGTTGGGGCAGATAGAGGAACAGGACGCCGACCAGGGAGAACCCGAGGACTCCGCGCAGATACGCGGGCCAGCGCATCTGCGTGTCCGGGTCGGCGCCGATGCCCCGGTAGATCCAGCGCTCGACGCGCCAGTGCCGTTCGGCGGTGTAGACCCTGGCCATGTAGGTGCCGAGGGGGACGTAGGCGAGGCCCAACGCTGCTATGAGAGCCAGGAGTTGGAGCACTCCGGCGAGTACGGGACCCATCTCCGGATCAGAACCTCTCCGGGAAGAGCAGGGCGAGGACGAGGTACCCGAGCAGGGCGACGGCCACGATCAGGCCGACGATGTTCTCGACGCTCACAGCTTCGTCACCCCCTTGGCGACGAGGGCCACCAGCGCGAAGGCCGCGAGGGTGATGACGACGAAGGCCACATCGGCCATCGCGAACTCCTGGATGAGGTGCGGGGATCGGACCGGCGGAACGGGATTCCGCCGATCCGAGGAAAACCCCCGTTCGAGCGTTTCCGGCCACCGTTGACGTCTCCCTGACGGCGCCGGGCACCGCCTTGACGGGACTCATACGGAAGGGGGCCCGTGGGACCCGGGGGCCTGCCGTATCCGGTGCGTCAAGACATCCGGGGAACGTGTAAGAACCTCGTTACCGCAGGCCTCGGCCGGGGTGTGCGCGCCTAGCGTCGAAGACGTGCGAAGCGATGTCCGCCGTCGGCGGAGCGAGGTCGGGTGCGCGAGCCTGTGCGCACTGGTCTTCCTCGCGCTGACGCTGCTGATCGACTGGGACGCGGGTTCCCTCACCGCCCCCAGGGCCCTGCTGTGGGCGGCGCTGGCCGGGGTTCTCCTCACGGTGCTGCTGCCGGTGCGGGTGCGGGTGGGTCCCGGGCGGCTGACGGTGCGGGGCGTCTGGCGCAGCCGCACGGTCCGCACGGACGCGCTGGTGTCGATCCGGCCGTACCCGGGCGTCGCCGGGCGCCTGATCCTCTACGACGCCGACGGCCACCACCTGGAGCTGGACACCCGCGTCCTGACCTCGTCGCCGTTCCTCTGGCACGACCTGGAGACGGCCGTCCACCACTCGCGGCGCGCGGGCACCCTCCAGGACGGCGAGGCCGTGATCAGCCGCCTCGCCCACCACCTCGACGACGAGACGACCCAGGCGGTCCTGAGAGTGTCGGGCCTCTCGTGAGGGGTGGGCGGCCCCGGGGTACTACGGGTATGACGGGTATGACGGGTACTACGGGTATCGCGGGTACTACGGGGCGTACGGGGGGGGGTGCGGGCCCCGTGCTGACCTCGGTCTTCTCCGTCAGCCCTCGCGGGGCAGGACCGTCACGCGGTGGAAGTTGCAGAGCGCGGCGGCGACGGGTTCCACGGGGAGTACGGGGCCCGCCTGGTGGGCCTTGAGGGCGACGCTGACCAGGCTCAGCAACAGGTCGACGTCGGTGTCGCAGTCCAGGTGCACGGTGACCCAGCGGGAACCCGGCACCATGCGGATCGCCGTCGACTCGGCGATGTCGTGGTGCAGGCGGGCGATGGCCGGGTCGGTGAGATGCAGGTCCACATCGCGGTCGGAGTGGAAGTGGACGATCTCGTCCCGGGTCGAGCGCAGCGCCCGGCCCGTTCCGCAACCCGCCGGACACGGGCTGAGGTCGGGCCACGTCTCCAGCTGTTGCAGGGCTCTCTGGGCCGGTGTCATGTCTTCATGGTGGGGCGCTCATCGCGCGTCCACCAGGGGTTGCGGGATACGTAACCGTGCGGAGACCTGGTGGGACCTCGCCGCCGAATGTCCATTCCGGCACATTGCGCGACAATAGGGACATGAGAACCGTGAGCTATGTGTGGGCGGCCTCGTCGGGGATCGGGGCACTGAGCGTGGTCGCCGTCATCGCCGGTGGGCTGATCATCGTCGGGGCCCTGGTCTGGTCCGTGGTGTTCGGCATGCGGGTGCGGGACCGGGAGCTTCCTCGGCCTCGTCCCGAGGAGCAGCCGCATCTTCCCGAGGGTGGGGCGGTGCGTGAGATCCGTGAGATACGGGAGCCGGATGAGATGCCGGTGGGGACGGGTGGGCGGCGGTTGATGCCGCACGAGATTCATCATGCGGGGAGTCGGACGGGGGCGGATCAGGTGCGCAAGCGGTGGTTGCCGGGTGCGAGTGGGTCCTTCGGCGGGGGCGGGTTGGGCCACCGTTGACGAACGCTGCGAGCAACGCCGCCGACGCCTTTCCCGGCGCCCCTTAAGGGGGTCGACTTTCGGGTGCGGGCCCGGTGGGGGTGTTTTGCGCAGTTCCCCGCGCCCCTTAAGGGGCCGGCTGTCGGGTGCGGGTCCGGTGGGGGTGGATCGCGCCGTTCCCCGCGCCCCCTAAGAGGCCGGCTCTCGGGTGCGGGTCCGGTGGGGGTGATTCGCGCCGTTCCCCGCGCCCCTTACAAGGTCGGCTGTCGGGTGCAGGTCCGGTGGGGGTGGATCGCGCAGTTCCCCGCGCCCCTTAAGAGGCCGGCTGTCGGGTGCGGGTCCGGTGGGGGTGGATCGCGCCGTTCCCCGCGCCCCTTAAGAGGTCGGCTGTCGGGTGCGGGTCCGGTGGGGGTGATTCGCGCCGTTCCCCGCGCCCCTTAAAAGGTCGGGTGTCGGGTGTGGGTCCGGTGGGGGTGATTCGCGCCGTTCCCCGCGCCCCTTAAAAGGTCGGGTGTCGGGTGTGGGTCCGGTGGGGGTGGATCGCGCCGGTCCTCGCGACCCCTAAGAGGTCGGGTGTCGGGTGTGGGTCCGGTGGGGGTGGATCGCGCCGGTCCTCGCGTCCCTTAAGGGGGCGGGTGTGGGGTCTGTGGGGGCTTGTCGGGTAGGGGCTCGCGGGCCTTTGGGGTGGTTTTGGTGTCATCTGGTCAGGTGGTGGCGGTGGGTGCCCTTTTGGTTCCGGGTGGGCGTATGCCGGTAAGGGGCGCGGGGAACTGCGCGACCAGCCACGACGGCGCCGCACCCGAAAACGGACCCTTACGCCCCGACCCTCAAGGGGCGCGGGGAACTGCGCACAACACCCCCACCGGGCCCGCACCCGAAAACCGACCCCACCAGCCACGACGGCGCCGCAGCCGGAAGCGGACCCTTACGCCCCGACCCTCAAGGGGCGCGGGGAACTGCGCACGACACCCCCACCGGGCCCGCACCCGAAAGCCGACCCCATCAGCCATGACGGCGCCGCACCCGGAAACGGGCCCTTGTGCCCCGGGCCCCTTGAGGGGCTAGGTGGTCATCCAGAAGAAGACTGCTGTCATGCGCTTGGTTTGGAGGGTGGTGCCGGTGTAGGCCGTCGCGCTGTGGACGAGGTTGGCGTTGTAGAGGAGCAGGCGATTGTGCCGATGGGGAACGCGCACGTCCTCCTCGAAGGCGTCCGGCGCCACGAACCGGGTACCGAGCGCCTCGACGAGATTGTTGTGCGGCGCCTGCACAACGTTGCCCCCCAGCCGCCCGCCGGGCAGAGACTGCCGATAGAAGCTGGTGCCGCAGTCCTTGGGCACGGCCGGGTTGAGATACAGCACCGCCGCGTACCGGCACAGCGCACGCGAATCGGTGTGCGGCCGCGGCTCACTCTCCCCCGCGCCGACGACCTGCACGCAGTTGTGGTTGAGGGTGCCGCCGCCGGGCGCCTGCTGGACCCAGAGTTCCTTGGCCCCGGTGGCCTTCCTCACCAGGCTTTCCACGCGGGCGAGTTCACCGGCGTCGAGGCCGGGCATGGTCCGCAGCCCGGGCCAGGTCTCCGAGGTGTACGGGTATCCCCTGACCCAGTCGTCCTTGGCCAGACAGCGTTCCCGGACGGCGTCGGCGTCGGGCAGGACGTCGTCCAGGACCCAGTAGTCCCGCCCCTTGGTGGGCTTGCGGTAGGGCAGTACGGGCAGGGCCGCGCGCGCGGTGGACCGGGGGTGGGACGGGAGCTGTGGGGGCATGGCCCGAATCTAGGTCGGGGGTTCCTCACGACTCTCCCGTGAACGCGTCTGGACTCTCCCGGGAGTTGGTCAACAGTCGGCCAACGCGCCCGGCGCCGGACCCGGTTACGCCGAGCCCGGCCACGCGCCCGGGTTCATGACGTGGCTCACATTCTCGCCGGTTTTGCCAAAGAGACAGAGTCGTAGGGGCGTTCGGTGCGTACTTCCCTCTGTTCGACCCCCGCCGCTCCCTCGGCGGGACATCCGACCGGGCAGGAGGCACGGTGCGCTTTTCGCGGAATGCGATGGGGACTCTCTTCGTCGGTGGCGCCCTGACAATGACGCTCGCCGCTCTCGCCTACCCGTCGATGCTCGGCGTGAGCACCGTGAACACCTCCCCGGACCGGATCATCGCCACCACCCAGTGGGGGCCGCTGACCGAGTCGGACCGGGACTTCGTGGTCAAGGTGCGGGCGGCCGGGCTCTGGGAGTACCCGGTCGGCGAGATCGGCCTCAAGAAGGGAACCAGCAAAGGGGTGTTGACCGCCTCGCAGCACCTCATCGACGGGCACGCGGCGCTCGACACGACCTGCCGCAAGATCGCGCCGATGCTGAACATCACGCTGCCGAACGTGGCCAGCCCGCAGCAGCAGGGGTTCGTGAACACCCTGAACGCGGAGAGCGGCGAGCAGTTCGACAGCGACTTCGCCAACATCCTTCGGGTGACGCACGGTTCGATCTTCAACACCGTCGCGAAGGTCCGTTCCACCACCAAGAACAGCCTGGTGCGGGCGCTCGCCGATCAGGCCAACAACACGGTCCTCGACCACATTTCGGTGATGGAGAAGACCGGTCTGGTGAACTTCGACACCGCCCTGTTCACCCAGACGACCCCGCCGAAGCTGCCCTCCTCCGATCTGACCCCGCCGCCCCCGCCCGCCGGTCAGCCCGAGGTGGTCCTCACCCCGCCGCCGAACGCCACCTCGACCCCGGTGGACATCGACGGCGGAGCGGGCGTGACCCCCAACCCCTCGGCGGGGTAGGGCCGTTCAGCCGAGCCAGACGGTGGTGTCCGGGCCGACCCGGCCGTCGGTCAGCGGGGCGCTGCTCAACAGCACCTCGCCGGGCGGGAGTTGAACGTCGGTGTCGGAGAGGTTGGCGATGCAGCGCCAGCCGTCCGAGCGGGTGAAGTGCACGACCCCGTCCGGGGCGTCCGGCACCCAGGTCAGCGACTCGCCCTGGAGCAGCTTGCGGCGCAGCTTCAGGGCGGCCCGGTACAGCTCCAGGGTGGAGCCCTCGGCGCCGTCCTGCGCCGCGACCGCGTACCCGGCGAACCACGGCGGCTGCGGCAGCCAGGACCCGCCCGTGCCGAACCCGAACGACGGCCCCTCGGCCGTCCACGGCAACGGCACCCGGCAGCCGTCGCGGCCCTTGCGGGTGCGCCCGGTCTGCTCCCACACCGGGTCCTGGAGCGCCTCGGGCGGCAGGTCGGCGACCTCGGGCAGGCCGAGTTCCTCGCCCTGGTAGACGTACGACGAGCCGGGCAGCGCCAGCATCAGCAGGGCCGCCGCGCAGGCCCGGCGCAGGCCCGCCGCGCGGTCGACGGCGGGCTCGTGGCCGTTGCCGAGCAGCCAGGCGTTCTCGTCGGTGCCGGGCGGCAGGGACAGCCGGGAGGCGTGCCGGATCACGTCGTGGTTGGAGAGCACCCAGGTGGCGGACGCTCCGGCGATGCGGGCGGTCTCCAGGGACTCGGTGATGACCGCGCGCAGCTCGATCGCGTCCCAACCCGCCTGGAGATACTCGAAGTTGAAGGCCTGGCCGAGTTCGTCGGGGCGGGCGTACAGGGCGCGGCGGACGCCCGGCACCCAGGCCTCCGCGACGGCCATGCGGGGCGGTGTGTAGGCGTCGAAGATGGTCCGCCAGTCCCGGTAGATCGCGTGCACCTCGTCCCGGTCGAAGAACGGGTGGGTGCCCGGCGGGAGGGTCAACAGGGCTTTTTCGCTGCTGAGTTCGGGGGCGCCGAGGTCGCGCAGCGGGTCGGTGAGGTCCTTGGTGAGGGCGTGTGCGACATCCACCCGGAAGCCGTCCACGCCCCGGTCGGACCAGAAGCGCAGGGTGGTCCTGAAGTCGGCGCGGACCTCGTCGTCGTTCCAATTGAGGTCCGGCTGTTCGGGCGTGAACAGGTGCAAGTACCACTGTCCGTCGGGCACTTGGCGCCAGGCGCTGCCGCCGAACACCGACTGCCAGTCGGTGGGCGGGAATTGGCCGTCGGGGCCGCGGCCGTCGCGGAAGACGTACCGGTCACGGGCCCGGGAGCCGGGGGCGGCGGCGAGCGCCTCGCGGAACCAGGGGTGCCGGTGCGAGGTGTGGTTGGGCACCAGGTCGACGATGACCTTCAGCCCGAGCCGGTGTGCCTCGGCGGCCAGCGCGTCGAAGTCGTCGAGGGTGCCGAGGCGTGGGTCGACGTCCCGGTAGTCGGCGACGTCGTAGCCGCCGTCGGCGAGTTCGGAGGGGTAGAACGGGCTGAGCCACAGGGCGTCGACGCCGAGCGCGGCGAGGTGGCCGAGGCGTTCGGTGATGCCCCGCAGGTCGCCGAGCCCGTCGCCGTCGGCGTCGGCGAAGCTGCGCGGGTAGACCTGGTAGACGACGGCCTGCCGCCACCAGTCGGGGTCCTTGGACGAGAGGTCGGGCATCGGGTCGGTCACGTGCTCCCCTTGTCAGCGGCGGACACAACGGCGAGAAGAACCCGGAAGATCCAGCGATCCGCAACGATCAGGAGCGGACCGGAGAGCTGGAGACGGTCCGGAGAACCTAGAAAATCCTGCCCAAATCGTCCGTCACGGAACCCGGGACGGAGCGGATCGAACCCTTCCCCGTGTGACGGAATGGTGATGAACTCTTGAACTACCTGTGAGACAACACAAGTTGACACTGGCGTTCGAGAGATCCACGATGTGAACGCACTGTGGCGCATGTGACCAGATGAGCCCGGTGCTCCCGAGACCATTTCACCCCGCGGCCGGCCGTCGCGCGCTGGCCCGCGCCGCCCGCCGCCGGGGTTCCGCACACGCACCATGGGGAACGCATGTCGATAGCGAGTCGTGTCACCGCGCGCCGTCTGCTGGGAACGGGCGCCGCGTCGCTCGTCCTGTGCGCCGCCACCGTCGCCTCGGCCTCGGGCGCCTTCGCCCAGGACGGCGGCAACGGCGCCCCGGGCGGCGACGGCTGGAAGCACGGCGGCGGCTACCGTCCCGGCACCGGCGCGGGCACGGTCACGGAGACCGACCGCTGCCAGTTCTCCCTCGACGGCGCCACCTTCTCGGACTCCGTGAGCGTGGACGACCAGAAGCTGAAGCCCACCGAGGACGGCAAGGCGCACATCAAGGTGCGGGCCGCCGGTGACGCCACCACCTGCACCGCCTCGCTCGCCTCCTACCTGACCCAGGGCGCCACCTTCGCGACCTCGGGGGAGCAGGTCTTCGTCGACTTCGACACCGTGACGGTGAAGGCCGGCCAGACCAAGTCGCTCGACATCGCGGTGCCGGACGCGGGCTGCTTCGCGCAGATCGACCTGTACCGGGGCGCCGTGAAGTTCGACGGCAAGCTCGACGCGAAGGACGGTCTCACCCACGGTGACCTGCCCAAGGGCCCGGACGGCAAGGTCATCAAGGACAAGCTGATCGCGGCCTGGAACGGCGGCACCAAGGAGTGCGCCCCGGCCGAGGAGTCGGCGCCCCCGGCCACCCCGACGCCCACCCCCTCCACCCCGGAGTCGACGCAGCCCTCCGCCCCGGCCGAGGAGGACTCCACCCCGCCGGCCGACGAGAGCCCCACCCCGACCCCGAGCGCCTCCGAGGCGACCCCGACGCCGACCCCGACGTCGTCCCCGTCGCAGTCCTCGGACAGCCCCGCGCCCACCCCGAACGGCGGCGGTGGCGGCGGCCTGGCCGAGACCGGCGCCAGCTCCGGCACGGGTCTGCTCGCGGGCGGCGCGGCCCTGCTGGTGGCCGGTGGCGCGGCGTTCGTCGTGGCGTCGAAGCGGCGCCGGGGAGCCAGCGGCGCCTGACCTCAACTCCCCTGCACCGACGCGGTGTTGACCTGCCGCGTCCCTGAACCGAACGCCCCGGAGAACCCCCGCTCCGGGGCGTTCGCCATGCCCGGGCGCCGTCGCCGTCGAGCCCCCTTGCTAAACGGAACGACGTTCCGTATCGTCGTAACGGAACGTTGTCCCGTTTATTTGGGGTGCACCCGTTCCCCTAGGGGACGCCGTCGCACCCGGCGAGGAGAGAGCCATGCGGTACCGCACACTGGGCCGGACCGGGATCAGGGTCAGCCCCTACTGCCTGGGCGCGATGATGTTCGGCGCCTTCGGCAACACCGACCACGACGACTGCGTGAGGATCATCCACCGGGCCCTGGACGCGGGCGTCAACTTCGTCGACACCGCCGACGCCTACTCACGCGGCGAGTCCGAGGAGATCCTCGGCAAGGCCCTCAAGGGCGCCCGGCGCGACCACGTCGTCCTCGCCACCAAGGCCCACCTCCCGATGGGCGACGACCCCAACCAGCAGGGAAACTCCCGGCGTTGGCTCACCCGGGCGCTGGAGGACTCGCTGCGCCGGCTCGGCACCGACCACGTCGACCTCTTCCAGGTGCACCGCCCCGCACCCGACACCGACGTGGAGGAGACCCTCGGCGCCCTCACCGACCTGGTGCGCGCGGGCAAGGTGCGGGCCATCGGCTCCTCGACGTTCCCGGCCTCCGAGATCGTCGAGGCGCAGTGGGTCGCAGAACGCCGTGGCCTGCAACGATTCCGCACCGAGCAGCCGCCGTACTCGATCCTGGACCGCTCGATCGAGCGCGAGGTGCTGCCGGTCTGCGAGCGGTACGGGATGGGCACGCTGGTGTGGAGCCCGCTCGCGCAGGGCATGCTGACGGGCCGGTTCCGCAAGGGGCGGGCCACCGACAGCCGACGGGCCGCGTTCGGGCACCGGCACTTCGGCAACGAGGCCCGCCTGGACGCCGTCGAGCGGCTGATCCCGATCGCCGAGCAGGCCGGGCTCTCCCTCACCCACCTCGCCATGGCGTTCGCGGTCGCCCACCCCGGGGTCACCTCGGCGATCATCGGCCCGCGCACCATGGAGCAGCTGGACGACGTCCTCGCGGGCGCCGGGACGACCCTGTCCGACGAGATCCTCGACCGCATCGACGAGGTCGTCGCCCCCGGCACCGACGTCAGCCGCCTCGACATGGCCTACAACACCCCCGCGATCGAACAACGACGCCTGCGCCGCCGTTCCCCCGAGGACCGCCCGGCGGCCTGAGCCCGGTCTCTCACCGGCGCTCCCCCAACGGGCGCTCCCCCGACCGGCGCTCCCCTATCCGGCGACCGTGTCCAGGTAGAGCCGCACATAACGGTCGACGTCCACCTCCAACGCGACGTCCACCAGCGGCTGTTGGCGCGCTCCGTCGTGGATCTCGCCCTCGCCCGGCCGCCGTCGGCGGTCGACGACGGTCTGGCCGCGCCCCGGGCCCTGAGCGAGGTCGACCTCGACCGGCAGCAGCCGGGTGGTGATGCCCGCCGGGTCGACGACGGCGCAGACCGCGCCCGCGTCCCCGATGCCGCCGCCCGGGTCGTCGCCGTCCTCGCTCGGTGTGGCGGGGCGGTGCGAGAGCAGCCGGCCGGCGAGCACCGCGCCCGGTTCGTCGCTCGCGAGCAGCCGCCGCACCTCCGGCCCCGGCACGACGACCTGTTCGAACACATCGAGCCCGTACATCGTGAGGGGTACGCCGGCCGTGAGCAGCACGGCCGCCGCCTCCGGGTCGTGCCAGACGTTGAACTCGGCGACCGGTGTGGCGTTCCCGGTGGCGACCGCGCCGCCCATGAACACGATCCGCTCGATGTTGCGCGTCACCTCCGGGTGGGTGCGCAGCAGCAGCGCGATGTTGGTCAGCGGCGCCATCGGCACCAGGGTGACCGGGCGCGGCGAGGCGAGGATCTCGCGGTGCAGCAGGGTGACGGCGTCGACGTCGACGGGGCGCCGCGAGGGGGCGGGCAGACCGAGGTCGCCCAGGCCGTCGGCGCCGTGCACATGCTGGGCCGACCTGGCCGGTTCGATCAGCGGGCGGGCGGCGCCCCGGGCGACGGGGATGTCACCGGCGCCCGCGATCTCCAGCACGGTCAGGGTGTTGCGGACGACGCCGTCGACGTCCGTGTTCCCGGCGACGCAGGTGACGGCCCGCAGGTCGATCCCCGGGTGCCGGACGGCGAGCAGCAGGGCGAGGGCGTCGTCGACACCGGTGTCGCAGTCGATGATCACCGGAACGGGCAGACCGGTCGGCACGGCGGGACTCCTAGGGGGCGCGCAGGAAGGGGTGGATCGGTTTGCTGACCTTACGGGGTTCCCCTAGGGGCGGGGACGGGGGGCGTGACTGCGGCGGGGCGAGGCGGGGCCGGGGGCCGTGCGGTGGGTTTTCGGCGCCCGGATGCCCCCGAACGGGTCGGCTCGGTGGTGGAGCCGGGGGTGCGGTGGTCCTTTGGAAACGTGCCGGGTCGTGACGTCGACCTCGCACGCGCCGCCTGCGTCGTTGCCGTTGCCGTTGCTGTTGCCGTTGCCGTTGCCGTTGCCGTTGCTCATTGGTCGTCAGGAGACTCCGATGCCCCGCATCCCGGCCCGTGTCGTCCTCGCCTCCTTCGCGCTCGGCGCGGTGACCGTGACC
This sequence comes from Streptomyces sp. NPDC091279, assembly GCF_044757465.1. NCBI lineage: Bacteria > Bacillati > Actinomycetota > Actinomycetes > Kitasatosporales > Streptomycetaceae > Streptomyces > Streptomyces sp. NPDC091279. The sequence goes on from NZ_JBIVVA010000003.1 coordinate 507,148, forward strand.
GGCTGCGCGGCCGGGCACACCGCCGGGACGCCGAAGGCCTCCGCGCGTCCGTCGTCGTCCCCGCCGCACCGGCCGCCGCCGACCGCCGCGCCGGCCTCCGGCCCGCTCACCGACGCGCAGGCGCGCTCCGCGCTGGTCACCGAGAACGACCTCGGCGATCCGTGGGCGCCCACGCAGGGGGCGGCGACCTGGCGCGACGGCATGCTCAAGGCGACCGCCGACGCGCCGGACTGCCGGCGGTTGCTCGACGCGCTGTACACCGACGAACTGTTCGGGGCGAAGGCGCGGACGCGGGCGGTCGTGGGGCTCGACGACACCATGGACGAGGTCCAACTCCGTTACCAGGTGCTCGCGTTGGAGCGGTCCGAGGTGGACGGGACGTTGGCCTGGCTGAAGTCGTTGCCGTCGAAGTGCGGGCACTTCTCGGCGAAGGGGGAGGGGAAGGGGGCGGGGGAGGACTCCGTGCGGGCGGTCGATGTGGCCGCGGTGGCCCTGCCCGGGGTGGGGGACGCGCGGGAGGGGTTGCGGGTCACGGTGACCGGGCCTGCGGGTGAGGGCAACGCGCCGGTGCTCACGCTCGACCTCGCGGCGGTTCGCGTCGGCGACGACACGCTTGCCGCTACGGTCGGCAGCCTCGGTGATCTCGCTCCCGACGTGGCGAACGGCGTCGTCCAGCTGGGAACCCAACGCCTCCTGGACGTACGCAAACAGGGGAGGGCGGCGGTGTGAGGGGCGCAGGCCGCGGGCGCTGACGGTTGTTCGCCGGGTGCGGGTTCGGTGGAGGCCGTCTGCGCAGTTCCCCGCGCCCCTTAAAAACACGGGCCGTGGGCGAGTGCGGGTCCGGTGGGGGCTTGTCGCGCAGTTCCCCGCGCCCCTAAAGACACGGCCGTGAGCGGGTGCGGGTCCGGTGGGGGTGACCCGCGCAGTTCCCCGCGCCCCTAAAAACACGGCCGTGGGCGAGTGCAGGTCCGGTGGGGGTGACCCGCGCAGTTCCCCGCGCCCCTAAAAACACGGCCGTGAGCGGGTGCGGGTCCGGTGGGGGTGACCCGCGCAGTTCCCCGCGCCCCTTGGGGGTGTGCCGTCGCGTTGGCCGGGCAGGCATTCCGGGTGCTGTTCTGGCTGGGGTGACTGCGTGCCGAGAAGGGGCGCGGGGAACTGCGCGACCAGCCACAGCGGACCCGCACCCGAAATCAGACCCCTTAAGGGGCGCGGGGAACTGCGCGAACCACCCCCACCGGGCCCGCACCCGAGAACCGACCCCTTAAGGGGCGCGGGGAACTGCGCGAACCACCCCCACCGGACCCGCACCCGAAAACCGACCCCTTAAGGGGCGCGGGGAACTGCGCGGACCACCCCCACCGGGCCCGCATCCGAAATGGACCCCCGGCGTGCTGTCGTTACCGTTTCTCGTAGGGGTCTGTGGGCTGGCTCACCTGTTTTACCGAGGTGGCGTTGAGGAGGGGCGGCCAGGCTGAGTCCGTGCCGAGCTTGCCCTTGGGCCGCCACGTCCCCGTGACCGTGACCCACGCGTCGGCCGGCAAGGGGTCCGCCCCCTTGATCTCGACCTTGCTGGTCGTGGCGTCAGCCGCACAGCACGACACCAGCAACCGCGTCACGTACCAGACCTCACCGTCCCCGTGCGTGACGAACCCCGTCATCCGGACCGTACGCCCCGACAACGACCGCCCACTGTCATAGATCGCCCGCGAACTGAACTGCCCGACCCCGAGGTCGACCACCTTCCCCGCCGGCAACGCCGGGAACGCGCCGACCCCCTGGGCGGCCCGTTGCGCGGCCTCACGCCCGGCGCTGTAGGAGCCGAGGGCGGGCGGCGGGAAGAGCAGCAACGCCAGCGCGGGCAACGCCAACAGCCAGGCCAGCCGGGGCCCACCGTGCGCGTGATGCCCGTGACCGGCGTCGGCGTCGTTGTCGGCGTCGTTGTCGGCCTCGTCGTGTCGACGTTCCGACCGTGCCCGTACCGTCGTTGCGACCGCCGCCGTCGCCCCCAACCCCACCAGCAGCGCCCCCGACACCACCAGGTACGGCCGCAACGCCTCCTGCACGTACCGCAGGTACAACGCGCTGAACAGCGAGATCCGCAGAATCGCCGCGCCGACCAGCGTCAGCAGAATCGCCGGCCCGTACCGCCTCACCACAACCACCACCCCACCAGAACGCTGCTGACGACCGCCACCAGCCAGGTCACGGACGTGAACCGGACCGCGAAGGACCGGCCGAAGGTGCCCGCCTGGAGGGCGATGAGTTTCAGGTCGACCATCGGACCGACGACCATGAACGCCAGCCGCGCGGTGGACGAGAAGCCGCTGAGGGACGCGGCGACGAACGCGTCGGCCTCGCTGCACACGCACAGCACCACCGCGAGAACGGCGAGGAGCAGCACCGACAGCCAGGCCGAGCCGGTGAAGACGTCCAGGACGGAGCGCGGCACGACGAGGTTGAACGTCGCCGCGGCCGCCGCGCCCAGCACCAGGAACCCGCCCGCGTGCAGGAAGTCGTGCTGGAGCCCGGCGACGAAGGCGCGGACGCCGGTCGCGGTCGGGTGGGCGCTGTGGCGCGGCGGGCGCAGCCACTCCTCACGCCCGAACCGCGCCCACAGCCACCCCATGACGACGGCCGTGGCCAACGACGCGACCAGTCGCCCGAGGACCATCGCCGGCTGGCCGGGGAACGCGATCGACGTCGCGACCAGCACCACCGGGTTGATCGCGGGCGCGGAGAGCAGGAAGGCGAGGGCGGCGGACGGGGCGACCCCGCGCCGCATCAGGCTCCCGGCGACCGGCACGGACGCGCACTCGCAGCCCGGCAGAACGATCCCGGCGGCGCCCGCGACGGGCACGGCGAGCACCGGGTTGCGCGGCAGCAGCCGGCTGAAGACCTTCGCGGGCACGAACGCGCCGATCGCCGCCGACACGACCGTGCCGAGCAGCAGGAACGGCACGCCCTGGACGGCGATCGCGGTGAACACCGTCCACCAGGCGGCGACCGGCGGGGTGTAGAGGTCGAGCGCGAGCGTCGGGCCGAGCACCGTGACGACCGTCGCGATGGCGAGGAGGCTGGCGCCGCCGACGGCCGCGTAGAAGAGCGCGCGCACACCGAGGCGGAGCCCGTTGACCAGGGTCGGTCGGTCTTCCACGTACGTGTTCCCGGGAGATCGGAGGTTCGTTCGGAGACGTCACATCGCTCGGCGTCGGTCGCGGGAACCGTAGCCACGGTGGCTGTGTGCCGCTCGGGGTTCTCCCGGGAACCACCTGTGGGTCGGGGGGGGTGGGCGTGCGGGGGGCTACGGGTATTACAGGGGTGGCCGGGCCATGGCCGGGCCCAGGGTGGTGGTGCCGGGGGCGGTGCGGTGGCCGAGGCCGGTGCGGTACGCGTCGAGCGCCGCCTCGATCCGGCCGGTGCGGCGCAGCAGGTCGCCCAGCATCCGGCACAGGTCGGCGAGGTCGCCCGCCGCGCCCGCCCGTTCCAGCAGACTGAGGGCGCGGACGTAGTGTTCCTCGGCCGCGTCGGTGTCCTGGGCGTCCTCGGCGATGATGCCGAGCAGCCGGTGCGCGGCGGCGGAGTGCAGGGCGCCGCGCTCGGGGCTGAGGTCGCTGAGGACGTTGTGCAGCAGTTCGGCGGCCTCCTCGGACTTGCCGCGCCGATGCAGCACGTCGGCGAGTTCGACGGCGGCCTGGCTGGAGTAGAGGGCGGCGCGACCGGCGGCGAGCATGGTGAGGGCCTGCCTCAACTCCTCCTCGGCACGCTCCAGTTCGCCGTTCTGGGCACAGACGTAGCCGCGCATCCAGTGGCAGTTGGCGAGTTCGGTGCGCAGATGGAGGGTGCGGTACAGCTCGGCGGCCTTGGCGAGGGACGCGTCGGCCTCGGCGACCCGGCCCTCGGCGAGCAGGGTGCGGGCGACCGACCGGTGCGTGCGCGCGACCAGGGCGGGGTCGCCCGCCTGCGGAACGAGGGTGAGCGCGGACTCGGCGGCCTGGGCGGCCCGCGCGTGCGCCCCCATGTCCATGTACGGCCCGATGATGCTCGCGTGGAGCAGCAGCAGCGCATCGGGGTCGTGCGGTCCTCCCCGGTTCAGCTCGTCGAGGGCGGTCTCCAACAGGTGGACGGCGTAACGGAGTTCACCGGCGAGATAGTGGGAGACGGCCCGGCCGCGCAGGGCGGGGACGCGGGCGGCGGGCGGGGCGTCGGCGAGGGTGCGCTCGGCACGTTCGAAGTACTGGCGGGCGGCGGCGAGTTCACCGGCGTCGAGAGCACACTCACCCAGCCCGAGCAGGGCACCGGCCTCGGCGTCGTCGAGACCGTCCCGCAACGCCTCGGCCAACAGCCCGGTGTACTGCTCGGCGGCGTGCGCGGTCTCCCCGAGCGCAAGCACCCGCCGCGCCTCGGCCAACCGCGCGGTGAGGTGGTGGGCAGGGGCGGGGTGCCCCGTAGGGGCCGGGTGACCCGTAGGGGCCGGGTGACCCGTAGGGGCCGGGTGACCCGTAGGGGCCGGGTCGCCCGTCAACTCCTCGTAGGTGACGCCGAGTCGTTCGGCGATGTGGCGCAGCGCCTCGTCGGAGGCGTGGAGCTGGCCGGCCTCCAGGGAGGTGAGGTACGCGGGCGTACAGACGGGCTCCGCCACCTGGTCTCGCGTCAGCCCTCGTTCGGTCCGCAACTGCTGGACCCGACGTCCGACGGCACCCGGGTCATCGCGCTCCGGCATCCTCCAACTCCCCTTGTCCCTCTTGCTGTTGCCCCCGGCTGGCCCTAGGTTAAACGGCGTCTTAAGCGCGTTCGACACAACCTGTCGAGGGGTTTCCGTGCTCCGACACATCGCCGAGCGTTACGCCCGAGCCCTCTGCGCGGCCGTCGTCGCCGTCGCCACCCTGATCCTCGCCTCGCACGCGGTCCCGGCGGCCGGCGCCACGAACGAGGAACAGGCCTGCGGCACCGCACAGCACAGCCACCGGCCGACGAGATGAGCGACTCCCGCTCCCCCACCCTCCTAGCCCTCGGGGGCTACGGGAAACCCCTGAATCCTCTGGGGGTACGGGAAGTCCCCTAGGGGCAGGCTCGGGGTCTCCCCCGGCGTCCCGGCCCGGCCTCCCCGGTGGCAGAAATCACGCCATACCCCGCCCCGAACCCCCGTACCGTAGAAAAATGTCCCCGCTCGGCAAGATCAGCCACACGTACGGACCCCGGTTCGCGGAGTTCGCGTTCGAGCCTGCCTTCGTGGCGGCCGTCGATCAGCATGTGGCCGAGTTGCGGGACCGGCTCGCCGCGAACCACCCCGGGCTCATCCCCCGGCCCCCGCACCGGGAGGACCTCGTCGACTACGCGCTCGGGTTCCTGGACGCGCTGGACGAGACGGACTGGCGCGAGCCCGTCGGGCACGACTACGCGGTCTGCCGACTCACCGCCATCACCTGGCTGGTCACCCGGCACGACCTGCTCGACCGACCCTGACCCTGACCCCGCACTCCTCCCCTCCCCTCCCCTCCCCTCCCCCTCACCAAGACCGGCCGCCGTGCCCCTCCCCAGGGCATCGGCGGCCGACCGGTGAGCGGTGACGTCACATGGGGTCGCCGGGTCCCCGGCGCGTGCTGCCGCCCAGGTCGTCGCCCGGGCCGCCCATGCCGCCGCCCATGCCGCCGTCGTTGCCCATGTCCCGGCCCCGGCCGCCCAGGTCCGTGCGTTCGCGGGCCGGCTGGTGGGTGAGGGCGTCCGCGCGGCCCGCCTGGTACGCGGAGACGCTGCCCTTCGCGCGGGCCGTCTCCTGCTCGGCGGTGGTGAGCCACCGTTCCCAGCGCTGCCGCATCGGCGTGATCATGCCGCCGCCGACGCCGACGATGAGGATGCCCGCACCGGCCGCGAGCGCCGCGTACAGCACCGGCTGGGTCACCGTGGTCGCGATGCCGGCCTGGCCGAGCGCGGCGATGACGCCGAGGGCGAGGATGCAGGCCCACATGATGGTGCCGATGGTGCGGCCGTAGGAGACGGACGACAGCGCGCCGGTCACCAGGGAGCGGACCGCGTTGGCGATGGCCATGGCGATCACGACGAGGACGACCGCGACGATGCCGCGCGGCAGCCAGGCGACGATGCCGTTGATCATCGTGCTGACCGGGTTGGCGCCGAAGACGCCGAGCGCGAGTTGCAGGGTGATCAGCATCAGCGCGTAGTAGATGATCCGGCAGACGATGCCCGTCATGTCGTACGTGGAGTCGCGCAACAGCCGTGCCGTGCCCGCCCGTTCGGAGAGCCGCTCCGATCCCACCTTGCGCAGGACCCGGTCCAGGACCCGGGCGATCAACTTGGAGACGAACCAGCCGATCGCCAGCACGACGAGGAAGCCGATGAGCTTCGGGACGAACTGGGCGACCTTCGACCAGGCGTCGTTGAGGCCTGACGTGAAGTTTATGGAGAGGGTGGTGGCCATGGCGGCCCCTTCTTCCGTGGTGGTCGTCCCCCTCCCTAGTGGATAGCAGCCCCTAGGGGCAGGGACCCCGGTGAAGACCCCCATGTGGGTGACCCACCCCTACGACCACCGACGGAGACGACCGGCAGAAACGACCGACGGAATCGACCGGCAGAAACGACCCACGGCAACGGCCGCGTCGGCTAGCCCTGCGTCTGCAACTGGCTGAGCTGGCGGCGCACGTGGTCGAGGGCGCCCTCGCGGCGGCCGGGGACCCGGTAGCGCAGGTCGGCGAGGTGGGCGCCGAGTTCGCGGGCGTCGGCCGGTTCGTGGAGCTGGCCCCACTGGTGGTGGGCCCGGTCGACGGCGGCCTCGACGGCCGGGGCGTCCGCGGGCTGGCCCGCCGCGAGGCGCGCGGCGGCGATCGAGAGCCAGGTGCGGCAGCTGCGCGCCGGGTCGCCCGCGAGCATCGCGAGGTCGGCGCGGACCTCGCTCCAGTGCAGGGCCGGGTCCGAACCGGGCCCGTGCGCGCGCACGGCGGCCTGCTCGTGGTGGGCCGCGAGGGCCTCGGCGTCGGCGTGCCGGCCGGCCTGGACGGCGGCGGAGATGGCCGCGTGCGGGTCGTCCTGGGCGGGCCCGTGCGCGGCCAGCACCAGACCCGGCGCCTCGTCCGCGATCCGCAGCAGCGCCTGCTGGTGCAGTTCCTCCAACGGCGGGCGCCGCCCGCTGCGCAGGATCGTCGCGACGGCCTTCATGTACGTCGGCGAGGCCACCGCCCGCCGTCCTGGCGGCGGCGCGACCCGGCCGTAGACGGCGTTGCCCCGCCCCACGTCCAGCGGGTTGGCGCGCAGCCACTGCCAGGTCTCGGCGTCGGCGTGCAGGTCGAGGACGAGGCTGGTGGCGCCGGGCGGGCGCAACCGCAGCTCCTCGCGCAGCCAGTGCCAGGGCAGGGCCGTGTAACGGACCGTCGCGGGCGTGGTGCGGGCCAGCGCGAGATGCGGGAGCCGCTGCTTGCGGTCGAGTTGGAGCTGCCCGGTGACGAACACGGTGAGCGGCCCCGACGCCGCCGCCGCGGCCCGCAGCCGGGTCAGCACGGCCTGCGGTTCCAGGGGGTCGGCCAGCTCGACGACGTTGGCGGTGTCGGCGCCGGACAGCACGGCGGGTTCGACCGCGGCGAGCACGGGGAGCACGGAGGCCGCGTCCACCAGGCAGCCCCGGCCGACCGGCGACGCGGCGAGCAGCAGCACGGTCGCGGGCATGTTCCCTCCCCATCCCTCGTCGGTCACGTACCGCAGCACCGTAACCGCTGCGGTCGCAAAGGTGGGTCTCAGGTCTGCAAACGTCCCTCCGGAAGGTTCGGTTCACGGTCCGGCCCCAGGAGCGGTTCAACGACTCCTGCGCACCGCGAGAACGGTGGTGTCGTCGGCGAGTCTGCCCCGGCAGTGCCGCAGCGTCCGGTCCCGTACGTAGGCCACCAGACGGGGCGGTTCGCAGGCGCCCGGGTCGGCGGCGACGGCCCCGGCGACGTCCACGACCAGCGGATAGAACGCCCCGTCGGCGTCCCGCGCCTCCGTCACCCCGTCCGTGGTCAGCAGCAGGGTCTCGCCGGGCCCCAGGGTCACCCGGCGCACGGTCGGCGCGTGGTCGCGGGCGGGTTCGAGTTCGCCGAGGCCGAGCGGGAGGCCGTCGCCCGGCGGCAGCGGCCGTACCCCGCCGGGTCCGACGGCCAGCGGCGGATCGTGCCCGAACACCAGGACGTCGACGAAGTCCGCCTCGCCCGCCGGGAAGTCGAGCAGAACGGCGGTGGCGAACCGGTCGGCGTCGTCGCGGCCGAGGGCGGCGCAGTGGCCGCGGTGGCGCAGCATCCGCAGTTCCAGGCGGGCGGCGACGGTCGCGAGGTCCTTCTCGTGGTAACCGGCCTCGCGGAACGTGCCGAGCAGGGCGGCGGCCGCCTCGACCGCGCCGAGCCCCTTGCCCTGGACGTCGCCGAGCAGGACGCGGGTGCCGTGCGGACCCGGCTGGATGTCGTAGAAGTCGCCGCCGACCCGGGCCTCGCTGTCGGCGGCGAGGTAGACGGCCGCGTGGTCGAGGCCGCCGAGGGTGGCGGGCAGCGGGCGCAGGACGGTACGCCGGGTGGTCTCGGCGACGACCCTCATGTGCAGCATGCGGCGCTCGCCGCGCACCCGGAGCGCGCAGAAGAGGGTGGCGAGGGTGCCGCCGAGGGCGACGAGGACGAAATCCGGCCAGCCCGCCCGGTACTGGCCCGGCCAGGCGTTGTCGACGAGGAAGTAGGTGCCCAGCGCGAGGAAGGCGAGGACGGCCGTGCCGGGCACCCCGCAGATGGCGGCGGCGATGCCGGGCACCAGGACGATCCAGGAGATGATCCGGAACTCGTCTGCGGTGTTCCAGTCGACCAGTGCGATCAGCAGGAGCAGCAGGACCGGCGGCAGCCAGGCGAGGCTGCGGCCACGCACGCTGAACGGCCGGTGCCGGTTCAGTTCGTCCGCCTCACCGTCGGCCCGGGGGCGCGGGCCGAACGCCGGGAGCCGGGTGAGCAGACGCCGGGCATGGCTGCCGTGCCCGGCGGGAACCGGCGGCCGTTCGCCGTCGGCGCCCGCAGCCCCGCTGCCGGTGCCCGTCCTACCCACGGCCCCAGTATGCGACCCCCACCAACCGCACAAAAACCCTCACCCCCAGTCCCCACCAACACACATACAGCCGCCACAACACCCCCAGAAACCCGAAAACCGACCCCCCAAGGGGCGCGAGGAACGGCGCGACCAGCCACAACGAACCCGCACCCGAAATCCAACCCCTCAAGGGGCGCGAGGAACGGCGCGACCAGCCACAACGAACCCGCACCCAAAATCCAACCCCTCAAGGGGCGCGAGGAACGGCGCGACCAGCCACAACGAACCCGCACCCGAAATCCAACCCCTCAAGGGGCGCGGGGAACTGCGCGACAAGCCCCCACCGCCCCGCACCCAAAACTCAAGCCCCACCACCCCCAGGGGCGCGGGGAACGGCGCATCCGGCCCCGCCCCGGAGAGGCCCCCCAGCCCCCGGCGGCAGCCACCCGCACCCCGACTTGCCCAACCCCCTCCCCAGGTGTGCCCTGGAAACGGGGACAAGGAGCGAGAGGAGTGCTCTGATGGCTCACGCGGCACCCACACCCGGCGGACGCCCCAGCTTCACAAGCCGCCTCGGAACCAGAACCGGAACCGGAACCGGAACCAGAACCGGAATCGGCGTCAACGGCCTGCCCGACATCTTCAGCGGCCGAGTCCACCGAGCAGCCAGATACGGCCTCCCCATCATCCTCGGACTCGTCTACGGCTACTGGGCGGCAGCCAACCGCCGCGACGGCGGCCCGATCACCGGCTGGAACCTGCTCTTCGGCTTCGTGACGGTGATCGCCTTCATCGCACTGTGCCTGGCGGTCGCGACGTTCGCCCCCCGCCTCGACCGCGAACTGCACTCGCTGGTGAAATCGGCGTTCGCGGGCGCGGCCATCGGGTTCCTCTACAGCCAGACCGGCGAGTCGGTGCTGCGCTGCGCGGGCCTCGGCGTCGCGGTGGGCGCGGGCGTCTTCCTCGTCTTCTTCTACCGCTACTACACGCACGAGGACGCCGCCGGCAACCGCATCCGCTGACCGCACCCCGTGCCCCGCACCGCGCACCCCGCACGCGGCCAAAGGGTCGGGGCCCCGCGCCCCCCCCCCCCGGGCCCCCCCCCCCCCCGCCGAAACAACACGGAACCGCCCCCTTCGGGTGGTTGGGGGGGGCGCGGGGGGGCCCCCCGGCCGTTGGCCCCACCGGGCCCGGGGGCCGGCCGCACC